>DATJGT010000025.1:0-59645 GCA_035494695.1 Rhizomicrobium sp.
AAGTGGGAAATCGCGCAAACGCCTGCTCTTCATTCGGCTCCAGACTCCTGTGGCGGACAAAGCGATCGATACGGGCGGCGTCCGGCCAGTCCGCTTCGACAGCGACGATATTGAACCCGTGGCGCTCGATCAGGAGTTTCGAAATGGCGGCACGCGCGCGATAGAATTCCGATGTCCCGTGCGTCGCTTCGCCCAGCAGCGCGACTTTCGCGTCGCCGAACCGCTCGAATTTTTTGTCGAATTCCGCTGTGTCGAGCGGTGGCAGGGGCTCACCAATGCTTCAGGACCGAGAGCGTTTCGTTGTCGCTAATGCAAATGGGTTCTCTGAGAGCTGCCATACTTCTCTCCTGCATCGTTGTCTTTTCAGAACGCGAGGCGGAGAAGGCCAGTTCCGGCGATCAGTTGGAGGAGTTCTTTCGGTTTTCAATGGCAGTGAGCAGCTCCGCCGCGAAGCTGGCGAGCGTATCATCTCGCGCGCCCATGATCGCGATGCGATCGCCGGGCAGCGCGAGTTCCAGCAGCTTGTCGCCGCATTCCGCGCGCGTCGCGTAAGCAAGCGCATTGTGCCCCGCTTCGCGCACGCCGCGCACGATGTCTTCGCTTGTGACGCTGCGTTCGGTTGTGCCGCCGTAGTAGACGGGCTCCGGCATAATGAGGACATCGTCCGGCGCAAGATCGCGCGCGAAGGCAGCAATGAATTCGCTTTTCATCTTACGCAGCGGCCCGAAACCATGGGGCTGAAACAGGATCAGCAGGCGGCCGGGAAACGCATGCAGGGTCGCAAGCGTGGCGGCAATCTTGTCGGGATTGTGCGCGAAGTCGTCGATGACCGTGATGCCGCGTGCGGTTCCCACAACTTCCAGCCTGCGGCGAATGCCTTCAAAATGTTCTAAGGCCCAAGCAGCTTGGAAGAGTGGGATACCGAGAGCACGTGCAGCGCCTAAGGCGGCCATGGCATTCGACACATTGTGGTGTCCGGGAACGCCTAGATGCAGATACACCACTTCGTTTGAGTCCTTCTCTCGGACCGTAAAGGTGATTCGATCTTGGAACGGAGTAATCTCGCTGGCTACGAGATCGGCACTCGGGTTAGAGAGGCTGTATGTGACAGCGTTTCGTGCGTAGGACAGGAGTGCGGTCGCTTCCTCATTATCGAAATTCAGAATCGCGACGTGGGACTTTGCTACGAAATCGGCGAACAGCGCGCGCAATTCGTCCATCGTCTTGTGGTCCAGCGAAATGTTGTTCACCACGGCGATGTGCGGGCTGTAGCGCGCAATAGAGCCGTCGCTTTCATCCACTTCGCTGACGAAAAGGTCGCCGGCACCGACGCGCGCGCTGGCAAACGGGACATCGGCACTGACCAAGTTCTTCATCACCGCGCCATTCATGATTGTGGGATCGCGGCCGAGATCCGCCAGCATGCAGCCGATCATGCCGGTGACTGTCGATTTCCCCGAGGTGCCGGCGATCCCGATGCTCTCAGGAGCCGCGTTGAATAGCTGCGCCAGCAGCTCGGCGCGGGTGATCACGCGCGCGCCGATTTTTCGCGCCGCGACCACGTCCGGCACGGTGTCTTCCACCGCTGCGGAGATCACAACGGCCTGATCGGAGCTGGTGACCCCCGAGCCGTCTTGCGGAAACAGCGCAATCCCGCGGCTCTTCAGAAACTCGAATTTTGCCCCTGTGCGGCCCTGATCGAGTGCGCGGTCCGACCCGGAAATGCGCGCTCCATGCCCGCGCAGAATCAGCGCCAGCGGCAGCATTCCGCTGCCGCCGATTCCGCAGAAGAAATAGGGATGTGAGATGTCCATGTTTAGCGGCTATAAAGACGATGCTGTTAAGATGCTAGTCCATGCAGAAACCTGAAAAGACGATCGGCATCGTTGCACCCGCGTCGCGCATTGACGAGAACGTCGCGAAGCAGGTGAAAGCCGCTGCAAGAGAATTGTATGGCGGACGCGTCGAGCTGTTCTTTCATCCGCAGTGTTTTCTCTCGTCCGGACATTTTGCGGGAGACGATACAGCGCGATCGGAAGCATTCGTGCAGGTCGCCAATGACGAGAGGTTCGATGCGTTTTGGTGGGCGCGCGGCGGATATGGTGCCAACCGCATTGCCGAATCCGTGCTGCCGCGACTGACTGAAACTGCGCGGAAGAAACTCTATCTCGGTTACAGCGACGGCGGGTTTCTGCTCGCGGGCCTCTACAAGGCGGGATTCAAGGTCGCGCATGGGCCCGTGGTCGCGGATATCCGGCGCGACGGCGGCGAAGCGGCTGTGCTCCGTGCGCTGAAGTTTTTGGTCGAGCGCGATGCCGCCACGCTCGAGCCCACCGTTTTGACCGGCAAACCCGTCGCCGCGCTCAACCTCACCATCCTCTCGCATATTATCGGCTCGCCGCTTGAGCCGGATTTCACCGGCCATATCCTCATGCTCGAGGACGTGTCGGAGCCGATGTACGCGATCGATCGCGCGCTGTTTCACATCACCTCGAGCCCGAACATCCGCAAAGTGGCCGGGCTAAAGCTTGGCCGCTGCACCGAGATCCCGCCGAACGATCCGGATTTCTGCCAGACGGAAGAGCAGGTGATGCGGCACTGGTGCGACGTGTCCGGCATCCCCTATCTCGGCCGCGCCGATATCGGGCACGACAGTGAGAACAAGGTCGTGCCCTTTGGCGTCTGGCGCGGTTGAAGCGTCAGTGGTTCAGATTGTCTGTCCTGCGGATGAAGTCCGCCGCGTGGTCGTGCAGCATCTTTAGCGATTGCTCGTTCGCATACACCATGTGACCGGACGGGTAGTAGTGATACTCGATGTTCCGCTGCAAAGCCCGCGGGATCTGCAGGTGGCGCATCTCGTAGATACCCTCGTAGTATGGCGTTGCGAGGTCGAAATAGCCGCCGAGCAGCATCACACGGAGTCGCGGATTGTACTTCATCGCGGTGGAAAGATCGGGAATCGTGTTTGTCGCCACCGGTAGCGGGATTGGCGCGCCGGGCGGCTGGTGCTGAAAATTCCAGTGCCGCCAGAGCTCGATCTCCGGCTTGTAGGCTTTGCCGTAGCCGTAGTGCAGCTCCCGGCGCACATAGTCGTTGAAAGCGCTAACGTACGCGGAGCTGATCGACGCGGATTGCGGATCGTAGTCCGCTTCCTTGCTCAAGGGGTCCATGGTCGGCCCCTGAAACCGGGTGTCGAGCCGTCCCGTCGTGATGTCCTGCTGGCCTTGCAAATTCTTTTCGAATTCACCGCCATTGATGCGCAGATCGGCCTTCAAAATGTACCAGACGGGAAGGCCAGTGTACTGGTGCAGCCGATTGGCGATCATCAGCCGCTGCTTCGAATTGAGTGCAGCACCGGCCTGCAGCGCCTGGGAATACGTCCCCATCGCAAAACGCTGCACTTCCCCCAGAAACTTCTGCAGGTCCGGCGGTCGCTTTCCGGGCAGCCGGTTGTGATACCAGGCCGTCGCCGCGTAGGTCGGCAGCGCTACCATGTAAGGCAGGTCAACGCCGGGATTGGAATCCGGTTCGTCGGCGCTCATGTCGAAGCTCAGAATCTGGGAGAGCAGCATGACGCCGTTGAAATCGATCGAGCGGTCGGTCTCCAGCATGTTGACGACGACGGCTGAGCGCGGCGTGCCATAACTTTCGCCGAAGAGGTATTTCGGCGAATTCCAGCGGCCATACTTCGATAGGAAACTGCTGATGAATTCCGAGAACGCCCAAGCGTCCGGATCCACGCCGTAAAAGGATTTCTCCTTGTCTTTGCCGGTTACCCGCGAAAACCCGGTGCCCGGCGCATCGATGAAGACGAGATCGCTCGCGTCCAACAGGCTGTAGTCATTGTTGACCAGTTGGTATGGCGCAGCAGGCGTGTGCGTGTCGTTGGCGGTGATGACGCGCCGCGGTCCGAACGCGCCCATGTGCAGCCACACCGTCGAGGAGCCCGGCCCGCCGTTATAGAGAAAGGTGATGGGGCGGTTCTCGGGTTTTTCGCCGCCTTTTGCGTAATAGACGTAGAACATCGAGGCGCGCGCGTTCGGTTCTTTCTGTGCTTGCGGGCCCTTCTGGGCGGCTTCGGTTTCGGGGTTGGACGGCGCTCCCGATTCTTCCTCAACCGATTGCGTGACGTCATCCCAGCCCTTGGGATGCACAACGATGGTGCCGGCGACGGCATGATAGCTGACGCCCGAGCCTTCGACGCTCACAGAACTGTCGCTTCCGGTATCGTCATTCTTGAAATATTGGGCGACCGCCGGCTCCGGTTTGCCCTTGTCTTGCGGCTTGGTGTTATCGGCGCAGGCTATCGTGGCCACAGCCGAAAGCATGGCCACCAGAAGCAATCCACGTTGCATGTAAACTCCCCTACCCTCGCATTCGGGTGCGCGAAACGCGCGGCGGACGATAGCGGCGCCGGACGACGGCTGCAATCGTGCCCGAAGGCATGGGCGGCGGCGCGGGATCACCAATCTTTGAACGACCGACAATCCAGGCCGGTTATTGCCGCGCCCGCTGGGGAACGTCATCGGCGTCCGCCAACGCGGACAGAAGAGCCTTTTCCAATGCTTCTTTTTCGAAGGGTTTGCGCAGGATCGGCGTTTCGCTGAACCGGCTGTCCAGTCCGTCAAGCGAATAGCCGGTCAGAAAAACGAAGGGCACGCGCCGGGCACGCAGAACGTCGGCGAGCGGGAACGCGAACGAGCCCCCGAGATTGACGTCCAGAACCGCAGCATCGAACGCGCCACTTTTCGCTGCGCAAACCGCCTCTTCGAGATCCGAGATTGGCCCGCTGACATTACAGCCGATTTCCTCAAGGAGATCACAAACCAGCATTCCGACAAGCGCCTCGTCTTCGACCACGAGAATCGTTGGGCGCCCGGTGGCCTGCCCGACAACTTTCAGGCGATCCAACTTGGTATTGCGCTGACTGTTTGCGGACTCGCTTGTGCCGCAACGGAGGGAAATCGTGCACTCAAGGCCCTCTGGCCGCCAGTCAAAAAATGCATTGCCATTCTGCTGAGACACGCTGGCGGTAATGATCTTCATCCCGAACCCCTGGTGTGCGGGATTGCCAACGGGAGGCCCATTCATTTCTTTCCATCTCAATTCGAGTTGGCCGGACTGGATCGCCCACTCTACAATGACTTGACCGACGTCGACGGAAAGCGCGCCATATTTCACCGCATTCGTAGCGAGCTCATGAAGGGACAGCGCAATCACCTGCGCTTTGTCGGGCGGCAGAATGACGGAAGGGCCGCTAGCGGATATTCTCGCCGCCCCCCGCAACCGGTAAGGCGATATCTCGTCATTCACCAGCCGTTGTATGTCCGCACCTTGCCAGCGCGATTGCGACAAGAGCTCATGAGTTTGTGCTAGCGCCCGAATGCGTCCTTCAACCGCTTTGATGAATTCCTGTGTGCTGTCGGCTTTAGCCAGCCGGACGATCGCCTGAACAATAGCGAGCGCATTTCGAGCCCGATGATCGACTTCGCGGGCTAGCAGCGTCTGGCGTTCTTCAGCTTCCTTGCGCTCGGTGATATCAATCGTCACGCCATCAACGCGCAAAAGTTTATCGTCGACATCAAATGTTCCTGCGGCGGATACAACGCACCAGCGCAGGCGCCCATCAGCACGAACAATTCGGATTTCATCCTGGAAAGTCCCGCGACTGCGGGTGAGCCCGTCCATGGTGCCCCGCAATTTTATCCAATCCTCTTCGTGGAAGAAGGAGCGGATGAGATCACCGGACGGGACAAAGACCTGCGAATCGAACGATTTGGGATCAAGTCCGAAAATTCGACAATGGCCTTCGTCCCAAGACCAGCGGTCCTCGGCCAAATCATATTCCCATGATCCCATGTTGCCGGCAGCCAACGCGAGACTTCGCCCCCTCTCACTCTGGAGAAGACGCCCGGTCGATGCCTCGAGATCGGCGGTGCGCTCGCGGATGCGCTGCTCAAGCTCGCGGTTAAGCTGCTCCAGCTCGCGTGTTTTGCGGTACAGTTCGGCGAAAACCCGCACCTTTGCGCGCAGAACGTCGGGAATGACCGGTACGGGCACGTAATCGACTGCGCCCGCACTGTAACCGCGCAGGTAATCCATTTCGGAAAGATGGATTGCGGAAATAAAGATGATCGCGGTCTTCTGGAACCGCGGGTGCTCGCGGATCATCGCTGCCAATTCGAAGCCGTCCAGCTCCGGCATGCACACGTCAACCAGCACGACCGCAATGTCTGTCTTGAGGAGTTGCTCCAGCGCTTCTCTGGCTGATGTCGCCTTTACGAGATTCTCTCCGAGCGGCTCGAGCATCACCTCATAGCTCAGGAGCTTCGCCGCTTGATCATCGACGAGAAGTACGTTGACCTTGCCGCTCGGGTCCATGTGCCGCATCCTAACGATGGAGCCACATACGAAGCGCAAACAGCAGCTGCTCCGTATTGACTGGTTTCGCCAGGTAGTCGGACGCACCCGCCTCAAGGCATTTTTCACGATCGCCTTTCATCGCCTTCGCCGTGAGAGCGACAATTGGCAACCGCCGGAATTTTGGATTTTCCCTGATGTGACCGATGGTCTGATAACCGTCCATCTCCGGCATCATGATGTCCATCAGAACGATCGCCAGTTCCGGTGTCGATTCCACAAGCTTGATCGCTTCCTCGCCTGTCGTGGCTGTCAGTACCCGCATCCCGCGACGCTCGAGGACACTCGACAATGCAAAAATGTTTCGCGCGTCATCGTCGACCAGTAGCACTGTACGATCGACGAGGTCCTCGTCGGAGCTGTTGAGCCGGTCGAGCATCCGCTGCTTCTCGGGTGGAAGATCCGTCACGACCCGGTGGAGAAACAGGGCGGTTTCGTCAAGGAGACGCTCCGGCGATTCCACGCCTTTCACGACGATGCTTCGGGCCATCGTGTGTAGCTGGACATCTTCTTCGGCAGACAGTTCTCGGCCCGTAAAGACAATGACGGGAATTTCCGACAGACCCGGGTCGGAACGGAGTTGCTCGAGAACCTCGAACCCGGACATGTCCGGGAGGCGAAGGTCGAGAACGATGCAATCGCAAGGCCGCTCACGCAATGCGGCAAGGGCATCGGCGCCGGTGCCGACCTGTACGATCTCTATGTCGTCATGGCCAAGCAGTTCTGCAATGCTCATCTGCTCTGCTTCGTTATCCTCAATGACGAGCAGACGCTTCTTTCGGGGCTCGGCATAGGATTTGATTCGGGTCAGTGCGGCGCGTATGCCCTCGGTGCTGGTCGGCTTGGTGACAAAGGAAAAGGCGCCGCGCGCCAGCCCATGCTGGCGATCTTCGTCCAGTGTGATGATCTGTACAGGGATGTGACGCGTCAGCGGGTTCTGCTTAAGCTGGCTGAGTACGTTCCACCCAAGCATATCCGGCAAAAATACGTCGAGGGATACTGCCGTGGGCCGGTATTCGTAGGCCAGCTCCAAGGCGTCCTCGCCGCGCATGGCGACAAGCACCTTAAAGCCCTCATCACGCGCCAGATCCATCAGGATGCGCGCGTAATGTGGATCGTCTTCCACAATCAGCAGCACCGTTTCGCCGGGCTCGATCGACGAACGGTCATCAGGAATCTGTTCTGCCGGCCGCTCCGGCATGGCTGCGATGATTGCGGCGCGAGACGGTGTGGGAGCGCCTGCCGTCGGACGATTGGCATTCGTGGGTCCAACGTATCGTAACGGAAGATAGAGCGTGAATGTGCTTCCTGCTCCCGGCGTGCTGCGCAGATGAATTTCGCCGCCCAGAAGACTTGCCAATTCACGGCTGATCGCCAGGCCCAGACCGGTGCCTCCATACTTGCGGCTGGTCGATGCGTCCGCCTGCTGAAATGCTTCAAAAATGATCTTCTGCTTCTCGGCTGGAATTCCGATGCCCGTGTCGGAGACTTCGAAGGAGACGACGGATTGAGCCTGGTTGAGTATCGGGTGTCTTGCACTCCAGCCGTCCGTCGCGCGCGAGACCGAGAGCCGGACTCCGCCGCTCTCCGTGAACTTGAACGCATTCGACAGCAGATTCTTGAGTACCTGCTGCAGACGCTTGGAATCGGTAACCATCGTGCGGTCGAGGCCGGCATCGACGGCCACCTCGAATGAAAGCTGACGGGTTTCCGCCTCATGCCGGAACGGCCGAGCAACCGCATCGACGACATTGGAGAAAGCGATCTCCTCGGCGTCGACCGTGACCGTTCCAGACTCAATCTTGGAGAGATCCAGAATGTCGCTGATGAGATTTAGAAGATCGGTTCCCGCGCCATGGATCGTGCGGGCAAACTCAACCTGCTTTGGTGACAGATTTAAGTCCGGGTTATCCGCAAGCTGTTGCCCAAGAATCAGGATGCTGTTCAAAGGCGTGCGCAGCTCGTGCGACATGTTCGCGAGGAACTCGGATTTGTATTTCGAGGTCAAAGCAAGTTCCGTGGCCTTCTCTTCCAGAGCGCGGCGAGCCTGCTCGATTTCCTGATTCTTGCGCTCGACCTCGACATTTTGTTCGGCGAGCTCCCGGGCCTTCTGCTCGAGCTGTTCGTTCGTTTGCTGGAGCTCAGTCTGCTGGGACTGCAGTTCTGCGGCGAGCTGCTGGGACTGTTTCAGCAACCCCTCTGTTTGCATCGTGGCCTCAATCGAGTTGAGCACAATTCCGATATTGGCCGTCAGCTGCTCGAGAAATGCGATTTGCAAGTCCGTGAATGTCGTCAGCGAGGAAAGCTCGATGACTGCCTTCACCTGGTTTTCAAAGAGAACCGGAAGGACAATGATGCTTCTTGGCGCCATGCTCATCAACGCCGAACTGACCGGAGCCGCACCTTCGAGGACGTCCGTTATCAGCACTCTCCGCTTGTCCAGCGCGCATTGGCCGACCAGACCTTCCCCAACCTGGAATGAGCGCGGATGTCCATCGACAGCATGGTCTGCGTACGAGGCGACGAGATTGAGGCCTGGGGCGTCCGCGTTATCCAATTGATAGATCACGCCGAGCTGCGCGTTCACGAGCGGCGTCAATTCGCTGAGCAGAATCCGCCCCACCGTTGCGAGGTCACGCTGACCCTGAAGCATGTTGCTGAACTTTGCGAGATTTGTTTTCAGCCAGTCCTGTTCGATATTCCGATCCGTGGTCAGGCGCAGGTTGCCGATCATCGTGTTGATGTTGTCCTTCAGCTCGGCAACTTCACCGCGCGCATCCACCTGAATGGAGCGCGTCAGGTCACCCTTGGTCACTGCCGTCGCCACTTCGGCGATGGCGCGCACCTGTGTCGTCAGGTTTGCCGCGAGCAGGTTCACGTTGCCGGTGAGGTCCTTCCAGGTACCGGCCGCCCCCGGCACATTTGCTTGACCGCCGAGGCGGCCTTCGACCCCCACTTCGCGCGCAACCGTCGTCACCTGATCGGCAAAGGTCGCGAGCGTCGCCGTCATGTTGTTGATCGTCTCGGCGAGCGCGGCCACCTCGCCTTTCGATTTCACCGTCAAGTTGTGCTTGAGTTCGCCGTTGGCGACCGCCGTCACCACCTTCACGATGCCGCGCACCTGTTCTGTCAGATTCGCCGCCATCACGTTCACGGTATCGGTCAGGTCCTTCCACGTGCCCGCCACACCGGGCACTTGCGCCTGACCGCCGAGCTTGCCTTCCGTGCCCACCTCGCGCGCCACGCGTGTCACTTCAGACGCGAAGCCATTGAGCTGGTCCACCATGGTGTTGATGGTGTTCTTGAGCTCGAGGATTTCGCCCTTCACGTCCACCGTGATTTTGCGGGAGAGATCGCCACGCGCCACAGCCGTTGTCACTTCGGCGATATTGCGAACTTGGCCGGTCAGATTGCCCGCCATCGAGTTAACGCTGTCTGTCAAATCCTTCCATGTCCCTCCAACGCCGGGCACGACTGCTTGGCCGCCCAATCGCCCGTCGGTGCCGACCTCGCGCGCCACGCGCGTCACTTCCGCGGCGAAGGAGCGGAGCTGCTCCACCATCGTGTTCAGCGTTTCCTTGAGCAGCAGGATTTCGCCGCGCACGTCCACGGTAATTTTCTTCGACAGGTCGCCGTTTGCGATGGCGGTTGCCACTTCGGCGATGTTGCGCACCTGGGCCGTGAGATTACCCGCCATGAAGTTCACGTTGTCGGTGAGGTCCTTCCATGTGCCGGCCACGCCTGGCACCTGTGCCTGACCGCCGAGCTTGCCTTCGGTGCCCACTTCGCGGGCCACGCGCGTCACTTCCGCCGCAAAAGCGTTGAGCTGATCAACCATCGTGTTGATGGTGTTCTTAAGCTCAAGAATCTCGCCCTTCACGTCCACCGTGATCTTGCGGGAGAGGTCGCCGCGCGCCACCGCTGTGGTCACTTCGGCGATGTTGCGCACTTGGGTCGTGAGATTTGCAGCCAACAAATTCACGTTATCCGTGAGGTCCTTCCAGGTCCCCGCCACGCCCGGCACGTTCGCCTGGCCACCGAGGCGCCCTTCGGTACCAACCTCACGCGCGACGCGCGTCACTTCGCCGGCGAACCGGTTAAGCTGATCCACCATCGTGTTCAGCGTTTCCTTCAGCTGAAGGATTTCGCCGCGCACGTCGACCGTGATCTTGCGGGAGAGGTCGCCGCTTGCGATCGCGGTCGCCACTTCCGCAATGTTGCGCACCTGCGCCGTCAGATTGCCGGCCATCGAGTTCACGGAATCGGTGAGGTCTTTCCATGTCCCACCGACTCCCGGGACCTGCGCCTGACCGCCGAGTTTTCCTTCCGTGCCCACCTCGCGCGCCACGCGCGTCACTTCTGAGGCGAACGCATTCAGCTGATCCACCATCGTGTTCAGCGTGTTCTTGAGCTCGAGAATTTCGCCCTTCACGTCCACGGTGATTTTACGCGACAGGTCTCCGCGCGCCACGGCCGTCGCAACTTCAGCGATGTTTCGGACCTGCGACGTCAGGTTGCCGGCCATGAAGTTCACCGAGTCGGTGAGGTCCTTCCATGTGCCGGCGACACCGCGCACCACGGCCTGGCCGCCAAGCTTGCCTTCGGTTCCCACTTCGCGCGCCACGCGCGTCACTTCGGAAGCGAAAGCATTCAGCTGGTCCACCATCGTGTTGATGGTGTTCTTGAGTTCCAGAATTTCGCCTTTTACGTCCACGGTGATCTTGCGCGAAAGATCACCGGTGGCGATGGCGGTGGACACTTCGGCGATGTTGCGAACCTGCGCCGTCAGGTTCGAGGCCATGGAGTTCACCGAGTCCGTCAGGTCCTTCCACGTGCCGGCAACGCCCGGCACCTGTGCCTGACCACCCAGCCGGCCTTCGGTGCCGACCTCGCGCGCAACGCGTGTCACTTCAGAGGCAAACGCGTTGAGCTGGTCCACCATCGTGTTGATGGTGTTTTTCAGTTCGAGAATCTCGCCCTTCACGTCCACCGTGATTTTGCGGGAGAGGTCGCCACCGGCAACCGCCGTGGTCACTTCGGCGATGTTGCGGACCTGCGACGTCAGGTTACCCGCCATGAAGTTCACGTTGTCGGTCAAGTCCTTCCACGTGCCGGCTACACCCGGCACCTGCGCCTGACCGCCGAGCTTGCCTTCGGTACCCACTTCGCGGGCGACGCGCGTCACTTCCGAAGCGAAGCCATTGAGCTGGTCCACCATGGTGTTGATGGTGTTCTTGAGTTCGAGAATTTCGCCCTTCACGTCCACAGTAATTTTGCGCGAGAGGTCGCCGCGCGCCACGGCAGTCGTCACCTGCGCGATATTGCGCACCTGGTCGGTGAGGTTGCCGCACATGGCGTTCACCGAGTCGGTGAGGTCTTTCCAGGTACCGGCCACGCCCGGCACCAGCGCCTGTCCGCCGAGCTTGCCTTCCGTGCCCACTTCGCGCGCCACGCGCGTCACTTCCGAGGCGAACGAGCGCAGCTGGTCCACCATAGTGTTGATGGCTTCCTTCAGCTGCAGAATCTCGCCGCGCACGTCTACGGTGATCTTCTTGGACAGGTCGCCGTTGGCCACGGCAATGGTGACTTCGGCGATGTTGCGCATCTGGGCGGTGAGATTGTTCGCCATCGAGTTCACCGACTCAGTCAAGTCTTTCCACACGCCGGTCACTTCGCGGACTTGCGCCTGGCCACCAAGCTTTCCCTCGGTGCCGACTTCGCGCGCTACGCGGGTCACCTCGGAGGTGAACACGGACAGCTGCTTAATCATGGTGTTGACGATGTTCGCCGAACGGAGGAATTCGCCCTTGAGGGGGCGGCCCTCCACGTCCAGATGCACCGTCTGCAGGAGATCGCCCTGGGCCACGGCGGCGATCGCGCGCGTGACCTCGGCCGTTGGCCAAAGGAGGTCGTCAACCAGTGTGTTGACCGAGGTCTCCATGTCGGCCCAGGCACCCATGGCCTGGCCGAGCTTCACCCGATGCCGTGTCTTGCCCTGCTTGCCGACAAGGTCGCCCACCTTGTCCAGCTGCTCCGCCATCCGCTGGTTCGTCGAGACGATGTCGTTGAAGGCATCCGCTATTTTGCCGGCAATGCCGACCTGATCACTGCGCATCCGTACAGAGAAATCACCCCCGCGAACCGCCTGAAGCGCCTGCAGGAGTTCCTGGAGGTTGACCTGCTCTGGTTCCCCTGCCCCGTTCACTCTCTTGCGTCGCGGCGGCTTGGCCGGCGTTGCCACGGGTTCGGAATGGGTGCTCATATTCGCTTCCTTGCGGCTTCGGCCGCGTCACACTGTTTTTTCTTCGTTGTACGATATGTGGAGTGACCTTGCAGCCACGTCTGGCTGCACGGCCGATCGGGCATTAAGTGTTTGACCTGCCAGTGACACTCTTCTCACGCCCCGGGAAACCCACACCGACGGATACGCCGCCTCCCGACCCGCCAACGCAACCAGAGTGCAAAAGTTCCATTGAATGCTGTGGCGCAGCGACATCAGTTGCCCGACCGCCACGCTGAGGAAGGCGCTTGCGCACCGACCGTTCCAAAAGGAGCGGCGGCAGCGCTAATCTGTTAACAAATGGGTACTTTGCATAATTCACGACTCGGCCTCACGCCCGCGTCATTCAAGGGCACCTCTGAGGCGATCGCAGCTCTATTCTGCACACTGCTTCTGCTTCTGCTTCTGCGCCCAATCGAGGGGCATGCGGCGACGCTGCCGATTCATGGGGGCGATTTCGTCCTTCGCGATTTCCGTTTCCGTTCCGGTGAAGCCCTGCCTGCCTTGCGCCTGCACTACACAACGCTTGGAAAGCCAAAGCGCGATGCGCGCGGACGGGCGACCAACGCGGTTCTCATCCTGCACGGCACCGGCGGCGACGGTCACCAGTTCCTGCGACCACAGTTTGCCGATGTGCTGTTCAGGCCGGGCGGCCTGCTCGATCCGGCGAAGTTCTTCATCATTCTTCCGGACGGTATTGGCCACGGGAAATCGTCGAAGCCGCGCGACGGCTTGCGCGCGCGCTTTCCGCATTACGACTATGACGATATGGTGGCCGCGCAGTACGCGCTGGTGACACAGGGATTGCATGTCAATCACATGCGCCTGGTGATGGGAACGTCGATGGGCTGCATGCAGTCCTTCATGTGGGGCGAGGCGTATCCCGATTTCATGGATGCACTGATGCCGCTCGCATGCCTGCCGGTGCAGATCGCCGGACGCAATCGCATGTGGCGCAAGATGGTGATGGATGCGATCCGCAACGATCCGGAGTGGCACGGCGGCAAATACAACACCGAGCCGAAGATGGCGCTCCGCACCGCCGCCGACCTCCTGATCATCGCGGGCAGCGCGCCACACCAGATGCAAAGGGCGTATCCAACCCGGGACGCGGCAGACACATATGTGGAGGAGACGGTCGCAAGGGATCTGGCGACACTAGACGCGAACGACCTCCTCTATCAGGTGGATGCCTCGCGCGATTACGATCCCTCGCCCAATCTCGAAAAGATCACCGCGCGTGTGATGTGGGTGAATTCCGCGGACGATTTCATCAATCCGTCAGAGCTTGGCATTGCGGAGCGCGAAGCCAGGCGCCTCAAGAACGGCCGCTTCGTTCTGATCCCGATTTCCGGCCAGACGCACGGCCACGGCACCCACACCTGGGCCGCCGTTTGGCAGCAATATCTGGCGGAGTTGCTTGGCGCGACCGCTTCCCAGTAGAAGCCACCGCGAATAGCGAAAGTGCCGCCATGTCCATTGAATCTGTCAATCCCGCCACCGGCGAAGTTCTCGAGCGCTATGATGAGATGACGCGGCCACAAGTGGGCGCCGCGATCGACTCGGCGCATGCGGCGTTCCTCGCATGGCGTGAAACGGATTTCGCCGAACGCGCCGATCGCATGCGGAAGGCGGCGATACTCCTGCGCGAGCGAGCGCGCGAATACGGAAAGCTGATGGCACTGGAAATGGGTAAGCCCATCCGCGATGGCATTGCCGAAGCGCAGAAATGCGCCACCGGCTGCGACTTCTATGCCGAGCACGCCGGGCGGTTTCTCGCGGATCAGATCGTCGAAACGGCGCCGCGCAAGAGCTTTGTCGTGTTTCGCCCACTGGGCGTGGTGCTCGCAGTGATGCCATGGAATTTTCCCTTCTGGCAGGTGATCCGCTTCGCGGCGCCTGCGTTGATGGCGGGCAATGCCGGCGTGCTGAAGCATTCCGCCAATGTGCCGGGTTGTGCGCTGGCGCTGGAGCAGTTGTTTCGCGAAGCGGGATTTCCCGAAAACCTTTTCCGCACGCTGCTGATTGGCAGCAAGATGGTGGGCGATGTCATCGCGCACCCGCATGTACGCGCCGTCTCGCTGACCGGCAGTACGCCGGCCGGCCGCGATGTCGCCTCGAAAGCCGGCGCGGTGCTGAAGAAAACGGTTCTCGAACTCGGCGGCAGCGATGCCTATTTGGTGCTATCCGATGCCGATATCGAGTTCACCGCCGCGGCCTGCGCTAAGGGACGCCTCGTCAACTCCGGCCAGAGCTGCATCGCGGCGAAGCGCTTCATCGTTCTCGAACAGCTGAAGTCCGAATTCGAGAAGGTGCTGGTTTCCGAGATGAGCAAGGCGAAAGTCGGCGATCCGCTGGATGAGAGCACCATCGTCGGTTCGATGGCGCGGCGCGACCTGCGCGACGAGCTGCACGAGCAGGTGACGAAGAGCATCGCCAAAGGCGCTCGCCTGCTGTGCGGCGGCAAGGTGCCGGAAGGACCTGGCGCCTTTTATCCCCCGACCGTGCTCAGCGACGTCCATCCCGGTCAGCCTGCCTATGATGAAGAAATGTTCGGGCCAGTGGCGGCGGTAATTTCCGCGAAAGATGTGGATGATGCGGTGCGCATCGCCAACGACTCCGAATTCGGCCTGGGCGGCGGCGTGTTCACGCGCGATCTGGCGCTGGGCGAACGCCTCGCCGCAGACCGCATCGAAGCCGGTTCGGTGTTCGTCAACGCAGCAGTAGCCTCGGACCCCAAGCTGCCGTTCGGTGGTGTGAAAGACAGCGGCTACGGCCGCGAGCTTTCCAGCTTCGGCATCCGCGAATTCGTGAATATCAAAACCGTGGTCGTTGCGGCTCATGGCGGTAAAAACGTGGCAGCCCACCATTCCGAGTAGATAGCCATCGCCGTCTTTCACCAATTGCGAATTCCCGTTCTCGAAGCATCGGAGGCGCAAAGTCATCAGATGTCTTGTGCGCAGAAGCATCTTGTGCTCCCGACCATTTCAGCGTTTGCGCTTTGCGCCTTCGCCTTTGTTGCGTTTGCCTCAGGTCCCGAACACAAGCTCGACATCGTCGATCGCACTCCGAAATTCAAAGCGTTTTATGACCAGGCGATCGCACAGGCGCTGACGTCGAACGCGCGATTTGGCCTGTGGAAAAAGGAATATGGTTACGCCGCCGTGCCGCCGGGGCCGGAAGGCGAGGCGATGGCGCGCAAGCTGCTCGATTCGGCGTGGAAAAAATATCCGGCGCTATTGCCGAGGCTTTCAAGGCTGACGGCGGACGCCAAGGCCGATGCGAAGTATGCGTTCAACCGGATCAATGAGCTGTATAAGACGCAAAGCACGCCGATTCAAACGCGGCTTATCTTGTTTGTAGGCCAGTTCGATAACAACGCTTTCAGCATTCCGGCCATGAACGGCAAGCCTGCGACCACCGTAATGGAAGTGGATGATGTCGCCCTGCGCACCACACTCGCCCACGAGCTTGCGCATACTGTCCACTTTCAATTGGCGCACGTGAAAAATGGCTTCGGCGCGCCGGTGGGCGAGACCATGTTCCTCGAAGGACTGGCGATGCGCACCGCGCAGCAGGTTTATGCGGGTTTGCCCGAGACGGTGTTCACCGAAATGCCGCAGGAAAAAGGCTGGCTTAAGCGCTGCTACGCAAACCAGGAACGGGTCGTTTCGCAGATCGCGAAGGACCTGGACAAGAGCGGGCGCGAAGTCGCGCTCAAATACACTTTCGGCAATGGTAACACCGGCATGCACCGCGAAGCCTACTGCGCGGCGTGGATCGTCATGGGTAAACTGCTCAAATCCGGCAAGACACTCGCCGACCTCGCCCGCATCCCTGAAGGTCGCATGGTGGACGCTATGCGATACGCGCTCTCGTCACGGTAGCGCTGTAGGCAACTTGCAGGAGATAGCCTTTGAGTGGGATACTGTATCTTGGAAGGGCTACCCATGCACAGGGAGTTCAATCATGTCGCTGATGGATAGCGTTAAAGGCAATGTCGACGGCATCGCCGCCAAAGTTGGACTGACGCCCGATCAGGTGAAGTCAATTGTCACCAGCCTGCAGACCAAACTCGCAGGCGGTGGAGACAAGATGGCGGCAACCGAAGCGACGGCACGCGAGCAGGGCGTTCCGGTCGACAAGATTCAGCAGATAGTCAGCGCCGCCGGCGGAAGCAGCCTGCTCGAAGCGGCGAAGGGATTCGGAAAGGGCCTCTTCGGCTAGAGCTGATCATCCCAACCGCAGCATGCTGAATCTGTTCCCTATCCCGACGCACTCGGCGCGCCTCACCTGCCGTTCAACAGGTCAAGGAGACTCGTGCCGAGCGCGGCGGGATTCGGCGAGACACGAATGCCGGCCGCTGTCATTGCTTCGATCTTCGACTGCGCGCCGCCTTTGCCGCCGGAGATAATCGCGCCGGCGTGACCCATGCGGCGCCCGGGTGGGGCGGTCAGCCCAGCAATGAATCCAACCGTCGGCTTTTTTGTCTTCGAACGCTCCAGAAAATCCGCCGCGTCTTCTTCCGCGCTGCCGCCAATCTCGCCGATCATGATCAGCGCCTCTGTTTGGCGATCGGCAAGAAACAGCTCGAGCACGTCGATGAACTCCGTGCCCTTCACGGGATCACCGCCAATGCCGACGCACGTTGTCTGACCGAGGCCGACAGCGGTCGTCTGCGCGACGGCTTCATAGGTGAGCGTGCCGGAGCGCGATACGATCCCCACTTTTCCGCGGCGATGAATGTGGCCTGGCATAATGCCGATTTTGCATTCGCCCGGCGTGATTACTCCAGGGCAATTCGGGCCAATAAGCCGCGATTTCGAACCGCACAATGCCCGTTTCACCTTCACCATATCGAGCACGGGAATGCCTTCGGTGATGCACACGATGAGCGGAATTTCCGCCGCGATCGATTCGAGAATGGCGTCGGCGGCAAACGGCGGCGGAACGTAGATCACGCTCGCATCGCAATCCGTTGCCGCCTTAGCTTCGCGAACGGTGTCGAACACGGGCAACCCGAGGTGCGTTGTCCCGCCCTTGCCGGGCGAGGTGCCGCCCACCATTTTTGTGCCGTAAGCGATCGCCTGTTCGGAATGAAACGTGCCTTGATTGCCGGTAAAGCCCTGGCAAATAACCCGCGTGTTCTTGTCGACGAGAATGGCCATTATTTGCTCTTGAATTTGCCCTTGACCCTCTGGGTCTCGGTGACGAGCGCACGGATAGCGCTGCCTGTGAGTTTGGACAGTTCGGCGTAGGCGATATCGGTCGCTTTGCGGTTTCCAGTTCCCTTACCCGTCAAATCGTAGCCGTTTCCGGTGTAGTACAGGTCGAATTCGAACGGCGCGGCAGGGCTGCCTTCTTTCGCGACGAAAACAAGGCTTTTGCCATCGCTGCAGCTCGCGACCAGCCATGACGAGCCGCCGTACGTTTTTTCAATCGGACCTGTCGCGCAGCTCTCCGGCGCGTTCGCATCGAGTGCGGATACAGGAGTTGCGGCAATGAGAGATAGCGTGCAGGCAAAAAAGACTCGGGGCATCACTTGCCTCTCACCGCAGCGACGATTTTCTGTGCGGCGTCGGCCAGATCGGAGCCGGAGACGATGGGCAGTCCTGATTTGGCAAGAATGTCTTTGCCTTTCTCCACGTTCGTACCCTCAAGCCGAACGACCAATGGTACGGAGAGGGAGACTTCCTTCGCCGCCGCAATAATGCCCTCGGCAATGATGTCACACCGCATGATGCCGCCGAAGATGTTGACGAGAATTCCTTTCACGTGCGGATCAGACAGAATGATCTTGAAAGCCGCCGTCACTTTTTCTTTCGACGCGCCACCGCCGACATCCAAGAAATTCGCAGGTTCTTCACCGCAGAGCTTGATAATATCCATCGTGGCCATGGCGAGGCCCGCGCCGTTCACCATGCAGCCGATGGAGCCGTCGAGCTTCACATAGGACAAATCGTATTTCGCCGCCTCGCGCTCCATCGGGTCTTCTTCATCGGGGTCGCGCAGCTCGAGAATGTCCCTGTGCCGGAAGAGCGCGTTGTCGTCGAAATTGATCTTGGCGTCGAGGCAAACCACTTTGCCGTCCTTGGTCAGGACCAGTGGGTTGATTTCGAGCAGGCTCATGTCTTTGGCGAGGAATGCGTCATAGAGCGTGCGAATTAGTGTGCCGCATTGCTTCGCCTGATCGCCTTTGAGATTCAGCGCCGTTGCGATGTCAAAACCGATGTACGGTGAGTAGCCGCTCGCCGGATCAGCCTGAAATGTCTGAATCTTTTCCGGTGACGTCCGCGCTACCTCCTCGATATCCATGCCGCCTTCCGTCGAGGCGATGAAAGCAATCCGCGAAGCGGAACGGTCCACGAGCGCCGACAAATAGAGCTCGCGCTCGATGTCCGAACCATCCTCGATGTAAAGCCGCCGAACCATGCGGCCATGCGACCCCGTCTGGTGTGTGACAAGAGTCATGCCGAGCATCCGCCCGGCTTCTTTGCGCACGTCCTCCAGCGATCTCACCACTTTGACGCCGCCGCCCTTGCCGCGCCCACCGGCATGAATCTGTGCTTTCACGACCCACACGGGGCCGCCCAGTTGCTCTGCCGCATTTACCGCCTCCTCGATACTGAAAGCAGGGATGCCGGGCGGCACAGGCGCTCCAAATGCGCGCAGCACTTCCTTGGCTTGATACTCGTGGATGTTCATGAGCGCTCTCGGCGAGAAACAGGCAAGCTGCTCCCGCTTAATGTGCTTTTGCCGCGCTCGCAACCAGTGTACGCCGCCAGGTCGAAGACGCCGGCGGCCCACCGCCCACGGGCCTGCACGCGCAATGGTGATTGCAGCAATATGCCAACCGGCCTACTCCAGCCGCAAGATGATCCCGATTTCGGACGACAATCCCGCCCGCCTGACGCCAGTCATTACCTGGGCCCTTATCACGCTATGCATCGTTGCGTATTTGTGGGAGCGATCCCTGGGCAAGGCGATGGACCCCGCACTCAATGTGCTGGGTTTCACCCCGGCTTCCTATTTCAGCCCGCAAGCCTCTTTGAGCGAGTATGTCGGCCTGCCGGCGGCGGCGACGATCTTCACCTCCATGTTTCTCCACGGCGGCATTCTGCACCTCGCCGGAAACATGCTGTACCTCTGGATATTTGGGAACAATGTCGAAGACGCCATGGGGCATCTCAAATTTCTAATCTTCTATCTTGTCTGCGGTGCCTGCGCCGCGCTGACTCTCGCCTACATCGATCCGGATTCCCACGTCCCAATGGTTGGCGCGTCCGGTGCCATTTCGGGTGTTCTGGCTGCATACGTGCTGCTTCACCCACGCGCGCATGTGACCGTCATCGTGCCTCTCGGCATCATCATTTATCCGTTCACGATCAGCGCAATCTGGGTGGTCGGATTGTGGTTTCTTATGCAGCTGATCAACGCCGCATTCTCCGATCCCGGCCAGCCAGGTGTCGCCTGGTGGGCGCATGTGGGAGGCTTTGCAGCCGGCCTGGCGCTGACGCCGATTCTCAAGTCCAGTGGTACCCGGCTCTTCGGCACTGCATATCGCGGACCATGGGATCGATAGGACAAATTCTGGCATAAGTTCTGCAATATCGGCTTGGGGAGGGGCACTCTCCTGGATTCTAGTCCGCAAATGGGACATGCCGTCGGGGAGCGGGGCGATGAAACACAAAAACAGCCACTTGCTGGTGGGATATTGGAGTCGGCTGCGGAAGGGACGGGAGGTCCCGGACCAGACGGAAATCGACCCCCGCGCGATCAAACGTCTGCTCAGCGCGATCTTTATTCTCGATGCAACCGATCCGTTCCGGCCTGTCTATCGTCTGGCGGGCACGACCCTTTGTGACCGTTACGGGGCTGAACTGAAGGGCACCAGCTACATCGCGCGCTGGGAGGGGCGCAGCCGGGACCAACTGACGTCGCTGTTGCAGCAATGTCTGGCCGTCCGGCAGCCGGTCTGTATCTCCTCGGTCGCCGCGAGTTCGGAATGTGGAATGGTGGAGCTCGAAACCGTGCTCGCACCGATCAGATTCGGAACCAATGCGCCGAGCCGATTCCTGGGAATGACTCAACTCATCGGCAGCGAGCTTGCGCTTGGGGGGCGGCCGATCGCCTTCGAGCGGCTCGTAAGCTCGCGAATCATTGATGAAGACGAGCCTGACTCTGCCGATCAGCCACCGCGCCCGCCTCAGACAAAATCGATTCAGCAACGCGCACCGCACCTGCGCTTGGTCGTCAGCAGCGACAAGACGGCGTCTTTGCATTTCGAAACGGAAGCGATGGCGCAGCTCATCAAAGCGCTGGAGATCACGCCGCCTTCACCTGCGAATCTGGTTCGCTGATCTACCTCGGCGGGAGAGGCTGCTGAGGCTGCTGGTCCGGTTGCGACGGCCGGTTAGGATGATCCACCGGATCGTTGTGAAGAATGTTGCTGTTGATCTGCAATTGCTTCTGCTGCTGCTGCAGATAGGGAATCTCGTAGCGTTCGATCTTCGCGCGATAGGCGTTGAAATCGGCGTCGTCTTCCGGCAGCCGCTTGTCGCAGCGCGCAGGCGGCAGGTGCTGCTCTTCCTGACACCACATGTCGAAGTTCATATTCTGGACATCGTAGCGGATGTCTCGGGGCCCCTGCGGATCGGAGGGAATCGGCATGTCCTGTGCCCACGCGGACGCGGATAATCCTGCAGCCGCCAACAGGAAACATGCGATGCGCAATGAAGACATGATTTGATCATATAGGAAGGCTCCATGCAGAGAAAAGCGCATAGCTTCAAATTTCTTCGCCATGACCACGAAAACCTGAGGAAGCCAAACCTGAAGTCCGTCTCCAACAGATTTGGTTGCACAGAATCGTTTAACGTGAACGGAATTTAACTACAGTCAGGCCGCCGCCTTTGGTCTTAACCCATTATCCTCGGCAACCGGAACAGCAACAGGGACCAAAGCCGGCCTTCCGAGAATGAGGTCTGAAGCTTTTTCGGCGATCATGATGGTGGGTGCATTGGTATTGCCTGAGACAAGCGACGGCATAACCGACGCATCCACGACCCGCAGAGCTTCGACCGCATGCACCTTCAGTTGGGAATCGACGACGGCGTCCGCGCCAGCTCCCATTTTGGCTGTTCCGACAGGGTGATAGATGGTCTCGGCCGTCGCGCGGACGAAATCGTCCAACTGGCCGTCGCGCACGACATTCGCGCCGGGCATCAGTTCGGGCCCGCGATAGGCGTCAAACGAGGTCTGCGCAAAAATCTCTCGCGCAAGCCTCACGGCTTCGCGCAAGGCGCGCAGGTCCTCTTCCGTCTCGAGATAATTCGGTTGAATCAGCGGGGGCGCGAGCGGGTCGGCAGATTTTAGCGAAATGAAGCCGCGGCTTTCCGGGCGCAGCTGACAGACATGGGCCATGAAGCCGTGCCGATCCGCCTTCTTGCGCGTGTGATCGAACATCAACGCGGCAATGAAATGAAACTGAAGATCCGGCGTCTCAAGATCGGGCCGGCTTTTCAGGAAGGCTCCGGATTCAAGCCCTTGGCTCGCGGCCAGACCGTTTCCGAACAGCAGATACTGTAATCCCGTGCGCATGGCATTGAGCGGCTTGGCCTGGCTGTAAAGCGTGATTGGCTGGCTGCATTCGTACTGCACCGAGCAGTCCAGGTGGTCCTGCAGATTTTTGCCGACACCTCTCAACTCCGCAACGACCGGAATACCGAAGCGGCCCAAAACCTCCGGATCGCCAATGCCGGAGAGCAGGAGCAGTTGGGGCGTGTTTACCGTGCCGCCGGAGAGGATTACTTCGCAATTCGCGCGTACCTGAACCAGACGATTTTTCTGCTGGTATTCGAGACCAATTGCGCGCCCGTTCTCGAACAGAACGCGGGTGGCGTGCGCATGACTCTCGATGGTCAGATTGGGTCGCTTCAGCGCCGGCCGCAGATAAGCGGAAGCTGCGCTCCAGCGGCGTCCATTGCGAATGGTAAGCTGATAGGGCCCAAAGCCTTCCTGCGCATACCCGTTGAAATCGGGCGTCTCGGGATGACCAGCGTCGAGTCCCGCCTGGACGAATGCGCGGAACAGAGGATTTTGCGACCGGCCGTTCGAAACATGCAAGGGGCCGTCGCCGCCGTGAAAATCGTCTGCGCCGTTTTCGTTGCACTCCGAACGCTTGAAATAGGGAAGCACATCTGCAAACGACCAGCCTTCACATCCCATCTGGCGCCAACGGTCGTAATCGCGGGCATGTCCGCGGATGTAAATCATGCCATTGATCGACGATGAACCACCCCAGCCGCGGCCCCGCGGCCAATACAGCCGGCGCCCGTTCAGGTGCGCCTGCTCTTCCGTTTCGTAATACCAGTTGAAGCGGTTCTTCTTGCCCAGAAGCGCCGGAATTCCCGCCGGCATGTGGACCATCAACGAGTTGTCGCGGCCGCCCGCTTCAAGCAACAGGACCTCAATAGCGGGATCGGCAGACAGACGATTCGCCAGCACGCATCCTGCGCTGCCGGCGCCAACGATGACGTAGTCGTAGGTATTCGCGGTCATGGTTGCACCGCGGGTGCCGGTGGTGATTGCGCCGGTGGCGGGCCCGGAGGGGGCACAGCCGTCACAGGAGGTGCAGCGGGCGCGGGGGCAAGATCGGCCTCCAGCACGGCTATAGATGCATCCAGCGACCGACGGCATTGCTGCGCCGCACGTCTCAGAGCATCGGCTCTGCCATCCAGAACCCAACAATCGTAGTCTGCCTGCGCACGGGCGGCATGCGCGGGCGATTTGTAGCGTCCTTGATCGAGAGCTCGGAGCAACCGCAGACGAATCGATTCGGTTTCTGCGGTCTCGGACGGCGGCGGCTCCGGCAATACGTCATCGCCTTGGGCCGCCACGAGCGCCTTCTGCGCAAAAGCATTCGCTACGTCCGCAACGCGAAGATTGGTGCTGCCCAGGTGAATCGAATCTTCGACATCGAAAGGCGAGCCACTGGTTGGAGTGCCGACATCGCCGAACGACCGAGCCAGAAAGCTGTAGTCCTTGTAGAGCTCCTGCGAGAACGGATCACCGAGAGGATGTGCCTGTTCGAGCTGGGTCAACGCGGTGGTGCCGATACAGCCGCTCAAGAACAGCACGCCGGCGAGGCATGCGGCAGCAGATATCGATCTTGGGCCAAGAAGCATGAGGGTCTCCGGGAGTATGCGATCCGCGAGCTGCCGATCCACAAGATTTGATGCAATCCCGCTGTATAACTGAGGGATTGGGCGCAGTTAAGAGATCAAACCCATTCGGCCGGCTGCTTGTAAACCTTTCTTTGAGGGGTCGGTCTTTACAAAAGGAAGAACAGAGGAGCCGGACCATTCCGGAACAGACGGACCACAGCATGACAGTGGATCGGGAGGCCCTGGTCGCGAAAGCGCGCGCTGACCGCCGCGGTTACCGCCGCGTGCGTGTGGATTTCAAGGGCCGCCTGTTTGTCCCTGGCGAAGAGCGCGAAAGCGTTTGCTCCATCGTGGATATGTCACCCAGCGGCGCGCAGGTCGTCTGCGAAGCTGTGCCTCCGCCCAACACGCCTGTTGTCGTCTATATCGATGGTTTTGGACGCTTCGAAGCGACGGTCGTGCGACCAATCAAGGGCGAAGAGGCAGAGAGCGCTTTCGGTGTCAAGTTTAACTGCTCGGCGATGAAGCGCGATCGGGTCGCCGAGCAACTCGCGCAGTACGTAGATCACGGAGTGGTGGACGAAACGGCTCTTCGGCGACACGACCGAACTCCCACAAAGGGGCTTGCGCGCTTCACCCGGGCCAGTGGCGAAATCGTCAATTGCGAGGTTCTCGACCTTTCCCTGAGTGGCGTCTCGCTTGCCACCAATCTACGGCCGCCGATCGGCGAATTCGTGCTCATTGGCCAGATGGCAGGACAGGTTGTGCGCCATCATGAAACGGGCATCGGTATCACGTTTGTGGCCGGCATGCCGGAAAAGGCGGAAAACGGTCGTTCTCTTCCCAAGCTCAACCTGAATCGCTAGGCGCGCCCCTCAGCTGAAATCCGGCTCCGGCAACCCAAGCGCCGCGCGGGCGCGGCGGTAATGCCGGTCGCGAATATGGCCTGAGACAATCCCCAAGGCTGTCGCAAGCACTGCCGCGTCATCGGTGTACCCAAAACCCGCCACGAAATCGGGAATGGCATCGAATGGGACGACGAAATAGGCAAGTGCCGCGATAAGCACGCCTCTCACGCGTCCGGGAGTCGCGGGATCGAGCGCGCAAAAATACGCAGCTGCGAGATCCTCGCCAAACGGAATGCGGCCGATCAGCCTCAACAGCTTCCGCCAGAAATCCCGCTCGACGATCCGCCGGTTGCGCGCGATAACCGCGGGCAGCTGCGCAGCAGTGGGATCGGGGCAATCGGAATTCGACACCATCGCCATTATATTGGCAGTTCTCGTCCGAATGAAAAGAGGCTCTTATGGAAGCACCCGATGCGCTGGAATCCCAGCCGTTTCCCCGCTTAATGGGTTTGGAAGTCACCGAAGCAACAAAGGATGCGGTGCGCGGCCGAATCCATGTGAAGCCCGATCTGTGCACCGCCGCAAACATCATGCACGGCGGCGCGATCATGGCATTCGCCGACACGCTTGGCGCCCTCGGTGCATTTCTCAATCTTCCCCAGGGCGCGCTGACGACCACCATCGAGAGCAAGACCAATTTCGTTAGCGCCGCCAGGGAAGGCACAACCATTTTCGCGGAATCGACTCCGATTCATGTCGGCCGTCGCAGCTCGGTCTGGCAGACCCGCATCACCCGCGAAGACGGAAAGCTCGTAGCCATTGTGACGCAGACACAGATGGTGCTGACCTGACGTGGTCCTTTCCTCGCCGCATGTGGGGGGCTAGAAACGCCGGGAAACGATATCCAAGGGGCATTTCATGGACCTGAATTCCTCCATCTCTGCGATCATCACGGGTGGCGCATCCGGTCTCGGCGAGGCAACCGCGCGGGCGTTGGCAAAGCGCGGCGTCAAAGTGGCGCTCTTCGACCTTCAGCGGGACAAAGGCGAAAAAGTTGCCGCCCAGATTGGTGGCGTCTTCTGCGAGGTTAATGTCACCAGCGATGACAGCGTTGCAGAAGGCTTCCGCACAGCGCGCGCCGCGAACGGGCAGGAGCGCATCCTCGTCAATTGTGCCGGTACCGGTAACGCCGTGAAGACCGCCTCGCGCGACAGGAAGACGGGCGAAATCCGGTTTTTCCAGGCGAAAGATTTCGATCGCATCATTCAGATCAACCTTGTCGGCACGTTCCGCTGCATCGCTATGAGCGCAGCCGGCATGCTGACGCTGGAGCCGCTCCCCGGCGGCGAACGAGGGGTGATCGTGAACACCGCATCCGTCGCAGCGCAGGATGGACAGATCGGTCAGGCGGCCTACTCGGCATCCAAGGCCGGGATCAATGGCGTGACGCTCGTCGTCGCGCGCGATCTCGCGCAGGAAGGAATTCGCTGCAACACCATCATGCCGGGCATATTCGATACGCCGCTCCTCGGAGCGGCGCCCGAGCAGGTGAAACAGGCGCTCGCCTCGCAGGTGCCCTTCCCCCCGCGGCTCGGCAATCCGCCGGAATTCGCCTCACTCGCGCTCGAGATGATCACCAACGGGTATTTCAACGGCGAGTGCGTGCGCCTTGACGGGTCGATCCGCATGGCGCCGCGGTAGGAAAAATTCACTGCCGTGAGGTTTAACTCGAGCTCAGTTCGCGAATCTGGCTGTTCGCGAGGGTAAGCTTTGCGATGGAAAGATCGCCGGTTCTTTCGAGCTCCTCGAGAAAACTCCTGGTTCGCGCCAGGCGCTCGGCGTGGGATTCGGCCCAGCGTTCTGCCGTCTTGGCACCTTCCGCGCGTGCGCGATCCATTCGGTCGTTTTCGAAGCCACGAAGGACCTGTGCGGTCAGGTCCCGCTGGCTTGCAAATAGGTCATCGACGATGCGGCGGATCGCGAGCCGATCCCAGTGCTCGGTTGCCGAAATTTTCGACGCGAGGCCACGCAGCCGGTCGAGGCCGATAATTCCGCCGATCGCAAAATAGGCGCCGGCTACGAGATCGACATTGAGAGCGCGCGCATGCGCAAGTTTCGCAATTTCAGGCGCCATGCTCCACAACGGAAGGGCCGCAACGTCATGCGCGAGATCTTCCGGGACGCCGGCATCCATCAGTGTACGGATGTGCGCCATTCGGTCCTGCAGCTCGTACTCCGAGACAAGCGACGCGTAGGTGCCGCGGAGACCTTCCACACCAGCGCGATAGCGTGCAACGGTTTCGCCCAAGTCTGCGCTGTGCTGCACATTTGTAAGAAACCATAATCCAACCCGGCGGAGCATTTCCGCAAGCTCGACATACATGGCCGTCTGAATGTGCGCATTGACTCTGTAGTCCAAGGCATCGATACGCGCCTTGATCGCATCCAGTCCGAACGTGCCTTCCGCGACCACGAAGGCGCGTGCAACGCGTGCCGACGGCGCGCCGGAAACCTCCTTCATCCGATGCACGAACACCGGTCCCGCAAGATTGACGATGCGGTTCGAGAGAACGGTCGAGATGATTTCGCGCTTGAGACGATGGTGCATCAACTCGCCAGGAAATTTTCCGGCGGCGGCGGCAGGGTAGTAATTCGCAAGCGTCGATTCGAAATATGGATCATCCGGCACATCGTTCGCGAGCAACTCCGAATCCAGATCCAGTTTTGCGTAGGCAAGAAGCACGGCCAATTCCGGCCGTGTGAGGCCAATGCTCTGTTGCGCGCGCTTTCTCCAGATCTCGTCATCGGGCAAGAATTCGACATTTCGGTCCAGCCTGCCGCGTCGCTCGAGATCGCGGACGAAACGGCCCTGCGCGTCGAGATCGCGCAGGCCACGGAACTGCGCGACCGAGAGCGCGAGTGTCTGATCGTAATTGTGTTTGAGGACATGCGCCGCAACGTCCTCGGTCATGTCCTCGAGCAGGTGGTCGCGTTCGCCAGCGGACAGTTCTCCGCGCCGCAACGGGCCGCTGAACAGGATTTTGAGATTCACTTCGTGGTCGGACGTGTCCACGCCTGCAGAGTTGTCGATCGCATCGGTGTTGATGCGGCCGCCCTTCAGCGCGTATTCAACGCGGCCGAGCTGCGTGAGGCCAAGATTGGCGCCTTCGCCGATCACCTTCGCCCGGACGTCCGCGCCGTTGACACGTATGGCATCGTTGGCGCGGTCGCCGGCGTCGAGATTCGTCTGGGTGGACCCTTTGATGAAGGTCCCGATGCCGCCGAACCAAAGCAAATCCACGTCCGCTTTAAGCAGCGCCTTCATGATCTCGGCTGGTGAGGCCCCCATCACGGCAAGGCCCGTCAGTGTCTGGAGCTGCGGCGAAACGGGAATTTCTTTCAAAGTTCGCGCATACACGCCGCCCCCCGAAGAGATGATAGATTTGTCGTAATCGGACCAGCTCGAGCGCGGCAAGTCGAAGAGCCGCTTGCGTTCCGTCCAACTCGCGGCCGCATCGGGATCTGGGTCAATGAAGATGTGGCGATGGTCGAACGCAGCGATCAGCCTCGTCTGCTGTGACAGCAGCATGCCATTGCCGAACACGTCTCCCGACATGTCACCGATGCCGATGCAGGTGAAAGGCTCCTTCTGAATATCGCGGCCGAGCTCGCGGAAATGCCGCTTCACGGCTTCCCATGCTCCTTTGGCCGTGATTCCCATCTTCTTATGGTCATAGCCGTGGCTGCCGCCCGAAGCGAAGGCATCCCCCAGCCAGAAGCCGCGCGACTCGGCGATGGTGTTTGCGATGTCAGAAAACGTGGCAGTGCCTTTGTCTGCCGCCACGACGAGATACGGATCGTCACCGTCGTGGCGCACCAGATTTTCCGGGGGGATTACTCTCCCGTCCGGCCCGATATTGTCGGTCAGGTCCAGCAGCGCGTTAATGAATGTCTTGTATGCGGAAATCGCGGCGAGCTGCACCTCCTCACGGGTCGCATGGGCCGGCAGCTGCTTCGGGTAGAACCCGCCTTTCGCGCCCACTGGAACGATGACCGCATTTTTTACCTGCTGCGCTTTTACGAGTCCCAAGACTTCGGTACGAAAGTCCTCGCGGCGGTCGGACCAGCGGATTCCGCCCCGTGCGACTTTGCCGAAGCGCAGATGCACACCCTCGACTTCCGGGGAGTAGACAAATATCTCGAAGAGTGGTCTCGGCGCAGGCAACTCGTCGAGCTTTTGCGAATCGAGCTTGATGGCGAGATAGGGATTGGCAGCGCTTTTCTCGTCGCGCTGATAGAAATTCGTCCGCAGCGAGTTTTCCACCACATTACGCAGGCGGCGGATAATGCGATCGTCATCGAGACTCGGCACATCATTGAGCGCGGCATCAATTCGGGCGTGAATGGTCTTCTCGTGCGCCGATCGATTCTCGAGACCGGGTTCATGCCGCGCATGAAACAGCTCGACGATCAGCGCGGCAATGTCGGGATTCCTCGCCAGCGCCTGCTCAATATAGTCTTGGCTGAACGAGAAGCCGGCCTGCCGCAGGAACTTGGCCGATGCGCGCAGGATGTTTACCGTCCGCCAGTCAAGGCCGGCGCCGACGATAAGGCGATTGAAGCCGTCGTTCTCCGCCAGCCGCAGGACGATCGCCTTGAAGGCATCCTCCAACCTCTCCTGAATATCCGACAGCTCGGCCGCGCCGCCGTCGGCACGCTCCATGAGAAAATCGAGGACGGCGGCTTCCGCCTGGCCATCATCCGTCTGCAGCGACACGGGATAGCTGTCCTCGGCGATAACCTTGAAGCCGAGATTTTCGAAAACCGGCAGCGATGCAGAGAGTGGCAGTACGCTGCCGAGCACATAAATCTTCAGCCGCAGAGCGCAGCGCGCATCTTGCGGCCGCCGGTAGGCGCGCACGTCGATAGCCTCGGGCCTTCCTCGCGTGAGCTTTTCCAGCTCAACCAGATCGCGGACACCCTCTTCGGGAGGAAACACATCGCGGTAGCGTGCGGCAAATGCATCCCGATAGCGGGCAAACAGTAACGCGCCCTCTTGCTCACCATAGGAACGGATCAATGCCGTGGCAAATCCATCCTCCCATGTTCGGATCGCGGCGCGGATCTCAGCTTCGAGCTCAGGAATCTGGACATCAGGGCGCGGCCCCTGATTACGGCCGACAATATAGTACACGCGCGCCAGCATCGATTCGTCGAGTGTTGGGGTAGAGGACGACATCCGGCCGTTGAATGCCCGGGCAAGGATGGCATGAATTTGCTCGCGCACCCGCGTGTCGTACCGATCACGAGGCACGTAAACGAGCGCGGACACGAACCGGTCGAAGCGATCCCACCGCACAAAGACCCTCACCTTGGGTCGCTCTCCCAGCCGAAGGACTCCAAGCGCGGTATTGAACAATTCATCTTCACCGATCTGGAACAGCTCGTCCCGCGGAAACGAGTCGAGGATATGCGCAAGGGCTTTGCCGTCGTGGCTGTCGGGCGGGAATCCCGCGCGCTCCAGCACGCGCCCGACTTTCAGCCGCAGCAGGGGAATCTCTTTCGGGCTCCGGCTGTATGCGCTGGACGTAAACAAGCCGACAAAGCGCCGTTCGCCGGTGAGCTGTCCGCCGTCATCGAATGTCTTTACGCCCACATAATCCATGTGCACACGCCGATGCACGAACGAACGTTCGTTGGACTTGGTGATAATGAGAGGCTCAGGCTCGGCAAGAAATCCGCGGACTTCAGCGGTCAACTCTCCGCGATTTTCGCCGCGGCGGATGACCCGTGTGTCCATATCGGAAAGGACGCCGAGCCCGGATTCCGGAATGGCGTCGAGGCGGCCTCCAGCCTTGTCGGAGTAGATATAGTTGCGGGCACCGAGGAACGTGAAATGGTTATCGGCGAGCCAGTCGAGAAAGGCCACGCTTTCGTCCAACACTTCAGCAGACGCGCGCGGCGGCCGCGCCTTCAATGTGGCTACGCTTTCAAACAGATGGGCGACCATTTGCTTCCAGTCGCGTACAGCCAGTTTCACCTGTTCGAATACGCGTTGGGCGCCTTGCGCAACGGCCGCCTGCCGGTCCAGAGAGGAAATCGCATCCAGCGAAAGAACGATGATGCTCTCACGCAACTTTGTTCCGGTCTCGCTGCGCTCGCCGCGCGAGTCGCGCGTGGCCGACAGGATCGGATGAAAAACTGCGCGAATGCGAACGTCCTGCTCGTTCAACTCGGCAATTAGCGAATCGAACAGGAAGGGCATGTCGTCATTGACGCCAATGAAAATGGTCTCGGTGCAGACTGTTTGCTGGTTCTCTGCCCGAAATGGGACAAGCTCCACAACAGTATTACCGGGGCTGCGCCGCGCGGTGTGTTCGAAGACAAGCCTCGCCAACGCAACCAGCGACTCCGCGGAGTAACGCGTGATGTCATCAGGCGGCGCGCCGCGGTAAAGTGCCGAAAAGAACCGTTTTAGCTCCCGCGCTCCGCCCTGCTCCTGCAGAAGTGATTCGGCGGCCTCCACTCGTTCGAGAGCCTCATCGTCCGCACTGCGCGGCCGCGTAGCGCGCGTAGGCTGTTCACGGCGTTGGACGGCAATTTCAGAACTCATGGGGTTCCGCGACAGTCGTTAGCGAGAAGGAATTCACGTCACTGAATAGATGTACCAAATGGAGCAAACGTAGCGCCATCCGCTGTCAGGGAAAAGGGCACAAGACCGGGGAAGGCATTTAGGATGTGCAGTCAGGCATTCCAACGATTCGTATGCATTTGGGACACGGTGCGCGTGAAGAAACCTGACCTGCCGTGAATTCGGAACCGCCCGACTCGGGATCAACTCGCCTTTCTGACGGGCAGAACGACCGCAAGCGCACGCGCGATGGCGCGCGAAGAGGCGCGGCCGAAATAGCCGTGCTCGGGATTGAATGTCACGATCAGCGTCTTTCCGCGCAAGCTGATGGTGGGACGGACACCTGTCGCCAACGTTACTGTGTTGATGTGGCCGGAGATGGCTCCCCGCGCGGACGCGCTTCTCGCGAACCGGTCCAAGCCGCGGGCGGCATTTTCCATCGCATCAAGCGCCTTCGCCCGCAAGTCGGCGCTGGTCTCAAGCACGCTCCAATCTGCTGTGAATGCGACACGCAGTTTGCGGCTGCTCGCAAGATGCCGGCTTTCGATCGTGGCGACATTCTCCATTTCACCAACGGTGAGAGGGGACGGCGATGGTAGCGTTGCGTCACCGATACGCACCGCAGGAAGCCCATTCGGCTGGGAATCCGTATAAAGCGTAAGGCCGCCCCACCCCGCAACTCTCGCGGCCATTTCGCCGGAATCATACTTGAGAATTCGGCTGCCCAAGGAGGCACGATCCGAGTACAGGACGAAGATTTCCGGATTGCTCTCGAAGCGAAGGAGAAAACTGCCGCCGGTCGGCTGGATATCGAACTTGAGCCTATCTCCCGCCAGGTACGTTCCCGGTTGAACCGCGGCAAGACGCTCGATCGTCAGCCGTTCGAGAAGGCCAGTTTGTGCGAGTGCAGGCGGCGCATTGTGTGCAAGATAGACCGCCAAACCGATGAGAACGGAGAGCCGTCTCGACATCGCGCACGCTCGTTCTTTCCTCATCGCGATTTCGTTTGTCGCCCGCATCGCAGTGCCATCCGGCGCATGCGTCCCCCCGCAGACGCCGAAACCTCGCCTGCGAATGGGGCGAATTTAAGGTTGCAAAGAGTGCCCTGAGGTCGCGAGCTCCTGCAGCTGCGCGTCGATGGATCGAAAAGATGGTCGCAAAAACCGCATGACAGGGACCGCGAAGTTCACTAAATCACCCGGCGTTTCGACCCGCCTTGCCGTCTGCCGAGAGGGCTCAATTCGCGATGCGCTGCCTGGACAGCTTCAAATGCCGCCGTACTTTGAAAGTCGGCGCGACGTCATACGCATATTTCAGCCTTTCGGTCGCCGAAAAGAACGGGCTGAAGGGCATTTCACGGCTTCCGTATTCGCTGAAAATTCTGCTCGAGAATCTGTTGCGGCATGAAGACGGGAAAATCGTCAAGGCAAGCGACATCTTCGCGTTTTCGGAGTGGCTGCGGACGAAGTCATCGGAGCGCGAGATCGCATTCAGGCCGGCCCGCGTGCTGATGCAGGACCTCACCGGCGTGCCCGCTGTGGTGGACCTGGCGACGATGCGGAATGCGATAAAGGCACTGGGGGGAGATCCAGAAAAAATTAATCCGCTCGCAGAAGTCGATCTTGTGATCGATCACTCGGTCATGGTCGACAATTTCGGCCGTAAGGATGCATTCAAGAGGAATGTCGAGCGGGAATATCAGCGCAATCTGGAGCGCTATGCTTTTCTGCGCTGGGGCCAGCAGGCCTTCGCGAATTTTCGCGTCGTGCCGCCGGGGACCGGCATTTGCCATCAGGTGAATCTCGAGTATCTCGGCAACACCGTCTGGACACGGAAGGCAAGGGATGAAAAGACCGGCAAGATCATCGAGTATGCGTTTCCCGATACGCTCGTTGGTACCGACAGCCACACGACCATGATCAATGGCCTGTCGGTGCTGGGCTGGGGCGTGGGCGGAATCGAAGCGGAAGCGGCCATGCTCGGCCAGCCGATTTCAATGCTCATTCCCGAAGTGATTGGCTTCCGCATGATGGGGAAATTGCGCGAGGGCGTTACGGCAACAGACCTGGTGCTCACTGTCACGGAAATGCTACGCAAAAAAGGCGTCGTCGGAAAATTTGTTGAGTTCTATGGACCGGGGCTGCACGATATGGCGCTGGAGGACCGCGCGACGATTTCGAACATGTCACCGGAATATGGCGCGACCTGCGGCTTCTTTCCAATCGACACGGAAACGCTGCGTTATCTGAAGGCAACCGGCCGCAAGCCGGCACGCATGGCGTTGGTCGAGAAGTACGGGAAGGCGCAGGGCCTGTTCCGAACGACAAGGACTCCCGATCCCGTATTCACCGACACACTTGCGCTGGATCTTTCTACCGTCGAGCCGAGCCTCGCGGGCCCACGGCGGCCGCAGGATCGCGTGCCGCTCTCCAAGGCAACGGGCGAATTCTCAGAGGCATTGAACAATATCTTCCGGAAACAGGATGATGCCGGGCGTCGCGTAAAGGTCGAGGGCACAAGCTTCGACATTGGACATGGCGATGTGGTCATTGCCGCAATCACTTCGTGCACAAACACCTCCAATCCCAGCGTGATGATCGGTGCGGGACTTGTCGCCAAAAAGGCTGTGGAGCTCGGCCTAAAGGCGCGGCCTTGGGTGAAGACGTCGCTTGCGCCCGGCAGCCAAGTCGTGACCGATTACTACGCGAAATCGGGACTCGACAAATATCTCGATAAGCTCGGCTTCCAACTAGTCGGCTACGGCTGCACCACATGCATCGGAAATTCCGGCCCATTGCCGGAGCCGATCGCGAATGCGGTGAATGACGGCGATCTGGTCGTGGCATCGGTTCTCTCCGGCAACCGGAATTTTGAGGGTCGCGTTCACCCGCAGGTTCGAGCCAATTATCTGGCATCGCCCATGCTCGTGGTCGCCTACGCGCTGGCAGGTTCGCTGAAGATTGATCTTGCGAAAGATCCGCTCGGCCATGGTCGCGCCGGCAATCCCGTTTACTTGAAGGATATCTGGCCGAGTCAGAACGAGATCGCCGACACGCTGCGGAAGGCAGTGACCGCGTCCAGCTTTCGCGTGCGCTATGGAAACGTGTTCGATGGCGGACCCAACTGGAAGAAGGTAAAAGTCAAAGGCGGCAAAACCTACGCATGGGATCCGAATTCAACCTACGTCAAGAACCCTCCCTACTTCGACGGCATGCAACGTGAGCCGCGCCCCGTGAGCGACATCAAAGGCGCGCGAATTCTTGCGCTGTTCGGGGATTCCATAACCACCGATCACATCAGTCCTGCCGGCTCCATCAAGAAGGACAGCCCGGCCGGCAAATATCTGATCGGGCGAGGCGTAGATTTCTCCGACTTCAATTCGTACGGTGCACGGCGCGGCAACGACGAGGTGATGGTCCGCGGCACCTTCGCCAACATTCGAATCAAGAACGAGATGATGGGAGGCCGCGAAGGTGGCAACACGATTTATTATTCCAGCGCCGTTCCATCTGGCGAGGAGATGACGATCTATGATGCGGCGATGCGCTACAAACAGGACGGCGTTCCACTCGCGGTGATCGCCGGAAAAGAGTATGGAACCGGATCGTCGCGCGACTGGGCGGCGAAGGGACCGAACCTGCTTGGCGTCAAAGCCGTGATCGCAGAAAGCTTCGAGCGCATTCACCGATCGAATCTTATCGGAATGGGCGTGGCGCCGTTCGCTTTCGAAAATGGAAAAACGCGTCATGACTACGGTTTTACCGGCCGCGAAGCGATCGACATTCCGTTATCTGGAAGGATCACGCCACGCATGAAAATCGTGGCGACAATTCATTATCCGGACCGGTCGGACACCGAATTGCCGCTCTATCTGATGATCGTAACCGCCGACGAAATCGCCTATTTCCAAAACGGCGGAATTCTCCCTTACATGGTTCGTAATTTGCTTGCTGCCTGACGGCGGAAAACATCGCTGATCCCTGTCATTTGGTGGTGGCGCGGGTAGAATTGTGCGCGAGCGGGGCTCAAGCCGAAGTGACTGGAAGATGGGCAGCCCCGCCACCTATGGTGCGGACCATGCCGATCACCCACCGTCTTGCCGCCGCTGGCCTGAGCCTGATCGGGTTGATTGGACTCGTTGTACCGGCCTCGGCCGGATCCGGCCGTGCGCCTGAAAGCAAAACGGGAAGGCCAGTGGTCGTCGAGCTCTACACCAGCCAAGGCTGCAGCTCATGTCCCCCTGCTGACGCCCTGTTGGGTCAGCTGGCAGCGCGCAAGGACGTGCTGGCTATCAGCCTGCCGGTGACCTATTGGGACATGCTGGGCTGGAAGGATACGCTTGCAAGCGACGCCAATACGAGGCGGCAAAAGGCCTATGACAGGGTCCTCGGTCGCGGTGGAATTTATACCCCGCAGATGATCGTCGACGGCATCAATGATGTTATCGGCAGTCGAGAAAAAGCTGTGGAATCCGCTATTGCTGCGCGTACAGCGGATATGGAAGCCATACCCCTCAATGTCGATGCGGACCGTCGCCAGATACACATCACGATTGGGCCGGCGCCAGATCGTGGCGAGCAGGACGCGACGATCTGGATGTTTCGAATTCTGCCCAAGGTCACAGTCAACATCGGCGATGGCGAGAACGGTGGCCGCACGATCACCTATCGGAACGTCGTCCGCGAGATCAGAGCGGTCGGAATCTGGAAAGGCCAGCCTGTCGCGCTCGATTTGCCGCGCAGCGAGGGGGCTTCTCCCGGCGAGCGCATTGCCGTCATCGTACAACAGGGCGGCTATGGCCGGATTGTGGGCGCCGCACTCATAGAGCACTCTTCCTATCAATTTGTCCGATAGACTGCCACCAAATGCCTCCGAAATCGGCAACTCGTCGGGGGAGCCCCCGAAAATTTCGAATTTCTTAATTTCCTTGCCGCCATGATCCGGACAAATCCCGGTGAACGCGGCAAGGTTTGAGACACCAATTGAGCGAGACTCTTCGGAACCCGCCTGAAGGCATTCAGGCGTTAAGTTCGGCGCACGACCTTGAGCGTTTGCGCCTTGCTCTGAAGAGTGCCCGAGATGCAGCATTCGACTGGACCGTCGGCGACGATCGTATCGCCTGGGACGGCAGTCTCGAATTGTTTTCCTTGCATCGCGACCCAGACAGACTTTCCTGTGGCACAGCGTTTCGAGCATGGGTGGGCGAGCCGGGGCGCGCGAAACTTCAGGCGCTCCTCGAAGTAGTTTCGCCGGAGACTTCATGGTTTGAATTCGAGTTCGAAATCGCCTCACCCCTGGGAAACGAGTGTCTGGAGCTGCGCGGGAGCCGGATGCCCGACGCAAAAGGGCGAACCGAACGTATCGTTGGAATCCTGCGACTGGTGACGGAGCGCGTTCGTGACGGTCAGCGGCTGCACTATCTAGCGACTCGAGACGAACTTACCGGCCACCTCAATCGCACAAGTCTCCGCTCCGAATTGTCGCGAGCGATTGTAGCAGCAAAGGCGGACAGCCGCAGCTGTGGTTATGTCGTCGCCGCGATCGATCGACTGGCGGCGATCAACGAGGGCTATGGGTTTGGTGCGGCGGATGAGGTCATCGTGGCGGTTGGAGAAAGGCTTTCTTCCGCACTTCGCGAAACCGACGTCATTGGCCGAACGGCGGGTAACAAGCTTGGTGTAGTTGTATCCAACTGCACGGAGCCTGATCTTTCGCTGATCGCTGATCGCCTGCGCACTGCGGTGCGGCGCGACATGATCTCGACGAGCTGCGGTACTGTTTCGGCGACTATCAGCGTCGGCGCTGTGTGCCTTCCTCAAAATGCAGGTTCTAGCCAGGAAGCGATGTTGCGCGCTGAGGAAGCTCTCGATGGCGCGCGCGCGAATGGCAGAGACGGCTTTGCGCTTTATACGAAATCGGCGCAACGCGAAACTGCGCGTCGACGGCTGATGGCAATCGCGGACGAAGTCGCTGCAGCGCTTCGTGAGAACCGGCTCGTATTTGCGTACCAGCCGGTGGTAAGCGCCGGCGCAAGAGTGCCGGCGCATTTCGAGTGCCTCTTGCGTGTCATGCAGGCAGACGGAGAGGCAGTAAGCGCTGGGCAGTTCATCGCCGCAGCGGAGCAACTGGGTCTGGTTCGCCTGATGGACCGGCATGCGCTCGAAATGATGGTTTCGCGGTTGCATGCCGATCCGGAAGTTACGCTTGCTGTGAACGTGTCCGGCACGACGGCACGCGATCCATCTTGGCTGGAATCGTTCGTCAGCTACGTGCGGGCGAACCGCGACGTCGCGCAGCGGATAATCGTGGAGCTGACCGAGACCGCCGCATTGCAGGATTTCGAAGAAAATGCCCGCTTCATCTCGAACCTACGTGAGATTGGATGCCGGGTCGCAATCGATGACTTCGGCGCTGGTTACACGTCGTTCCGAAATCTGCAGAAGCTCCACGTCGATATGGTCAAAATTGACGGTTCCTACGTGCGCGGCCTTGCAACTTCACCGGATAACCAGGTCTTCGTGCAAACGCTGGTCGATCTGGCAAAGAATTTCAATTTGAAGACGGTGGCGGAATGGGTCGGCTCGGAGGAAGAAGCGACATTTCTCGAAAGGCTGGGTATCGACTACCTGCAGGGATACCATTTTGGAGAGCCACGACTGGAGCCTCAATGGACGCACGATAGTGCCAGATAGGAGGACTCTTCATTCAGTTCGCAATCGCAGGCTCTCGATTCAAGAGCGTGCCGACCGCGACTTACGTTCCTGATTTCCGCTCCCGGGCGAGTTCCGCCAGCTGCTTTCGCATTGCCTCGATCTCGCTTTTCAGTTCTCCGATCTCATCTGATTTTTTCGCCGGTCCCCCGTTTGTTTTCTGAGATCGTTCCGGCTCGGTGCCATGGTCCGATACACCGAATGGCAGGAACATCTTCATGGCCCGTTCGAACATCGCAAGGTTTTGCCGTGCCATGTTTTCGAAGACTTGTGTGCCGCCGCCGAACGCATTGGCCACTCGCTTGCGCATGTCTTCCTGATTTTTGGCAAAGCTCTCCATCGAAAGGTCGAGGTACCCGGGGACAAAGGCCTGCAGGCTATCGCCATAAAGCCGAATTAGCTGCCGCAGGAATCGAATTGGCAGGAGGTTCTGGCCCTTGGATTCTTCTTCGAAAATGATCTGCGTGAGGACGGACCGCGTAATGTCTTCGCCCGTCCGCGCATCGCGAACTTCGAAATCAGTTCCGTCTTTGACCAGGTCGCACAGGTGCTCGAGCGTCACATAGCTCGAGCTCTGCGTGTTATAGAGACGCCGGTTCGCATATTTTTTGATGATGACCGGTCCGTCCGCGTCTGTGCGTTGTTCCGTCACATGTCCTACCGTTTTGAGGCATCGTTGCGCTTCTTCACGGGCGCTACCGTGTGTGTAGCTCACCACCAGAGGGTTGTGTCTGTCCAGCCTCTTTTGCGCCGGCACCATGAGTTGAGCCGTCCCGCGGTCCGATTAACGCCCTGAACCAGCGACTAAAAGCGCGGCTGTTTACCCTTGCGTGCATTCGCGGCATGGTGCGACCAGTGCAACACTTCAGGTGGACGGGGCGGCGGAGGTGGCGAAGGACAGCGGTTGCGAGAGGGTCCACAGCGATGGCACACCCGAGGGCTGGGTCGAACTCGGCGAAATTCGAGAAAGAAAATAGGTTGCGGTAAACTTGGGAGCGAAGCATGGCACGTGTGGCGATCGTCACGGGCGGAACACGCGGAATCGGTGAAGCAATTTCAATCGCACTGAAAGATGCGGGCTATCGAATTGCCGCAAACTATTGCGGCAACGACGATCGCGCGCGTGTCTTCTCCGAACGTACCGGGATCGCCGCCTACAAATGGGATGTGGCGGATTTGGAGCAGTGTACAGCCGGCGTCGCGCGCGTTGTTTCGGACCTTGGGGCGGTCGATATCCTAGTGAACAATGCCGGCATCACCCGCGATGCCACGATGCGCAAGATGGGGCGCAAAGGCTGGGACGAGGTGCTGGATACGAATCTCGGTGGGTGCTTCAACATGTGCAAGGCCGTCTGGGACGGAATGCTGGAACGCGGCTTTGGGCGGGTCATCAATATCGGTTCGATCAATGGTCAGGCCGGTCAGTACGGTCAGGTGAATTATGCGGCTGCCAAGTCCGGCATTCATGGATTCACCAAGGCTCTTGCGCAGGAAGGCGCGGCCAAAGGCATTACCGTGAACGCAATCGCGCCCGGTTACATCGACACCGATATGGTTGCGGCCGTGCCGCCGAATGTCCTCGAGAAGATTGTCGCCAAAATTCCCGTGGGACGCCTGGGCAAAGCGCATGAGATCGCGCGTGGCGTTCTATTTCTGGTCGCCGACGATGCCGGGTTCGTCACCGGCTCGACCCTGTCGATCAACGGCGGCCAGCACATGTATTGAGGCGTGACTGTCCTCAATTCCGTCTGCGGCGAAAATCTCGCCTGCATTCGCGGAGGCCGGCAGGTCTTTGGCGATCTGAGCTTTCGCGTGAATCGCGGCGAAGCGCTGTCCCTCGAAGGCCCGAATGGTTCCGGCAAGACTTCGCTGCTACGCCTGATTGGGGGTTTGCTGCCGCCATCCGCGGGGTTCGTCAACCTGCTGACTGACAAGGGGCAAATCCGTGAGCCGGAGGAGCGTGCCAGGTTGGCTGCGTGGCTCGGCCATCAGAATGCGCTCAAGCCGCAACTGACTCCAAAGGAGACTCTGGCATTTTTTGCGCGATTCTACGGGCCGAGACTAGGCGCATCCGCTGCAATCGATGCTGTCGTTGAAGTCGCGGGGCTTAGCCGCATCGCAGACGTCCCCTGCCAATACTTGTCAGCCGGACAAAAAAGGCGCCTCGCAATTGCACGCCTCGAGCTCGCCGGCCGCCCTTTGTGGCTGCTCGATGAACCGTTCTCATCGCTGGACGCAAGTGGCAAAAAGGTGGTCCGCGACATGATTGGCGCACATTGCGCATCGGGAGGAATTGCGCTTGTCGCGACCCACGAACCTCTGGATGTCGAGTCGCGACGGCTGGGGCTGGCATGAATTCTTTCTGGGCGCTGCTTGTGCGCGACATACGGCTCGCCACGCGGGCCGGGGGAAGTGCAATGCTGGCGCTTGCATTTTTTGCGGCCGTATTGATTTTCGTGCCGTTCGCTATCGGCAGCAACAGCCGATTGCTTGCCGAGGTGGGAGCCGGCGTTGTTTGGATCGCTGCGGTGCTCGCCGCGTTGCTCGCCCTGGATCGCTTATTTCAGGCGGACTTTGAAGACGGCAGCCTCGATCTCCTGGCTCTCGGCCCATTGTCGCTCGAAGCCATTGTCGCGGCGAAAATTGCTGCGCACTGGCTGACAACAGGACTGCCGCTGACCATCCTGTCTCCCTTGCTGGCGCTGCTGTTCGATATCCCGTCGCCGGCATTTCCGGCCCTTGTTGTGTCGCTGGCTGTCGGTACGCCCGCGGTGAGTGCCATCGGTTCTATCGGCGGGGCGCTGACACTCACCGTCCGGCGTGGCGGCCTGATCCTACCGCTGCTGATCCTACCGCTTCTCTCACCGGTGGTGATTTTCGGAGCAGGTGCAGTGCTGTCGGCCGAGACGGGCCTAGCCAACGGAGCCTTCTGGCTTCTGGCTGCCTTTTCCATGGGCGCGGTCGTATTGTCGCCTTTTGCTGGGGCGGCCGCGGCGCGGCTGAATCTTTCCGGATAGGCCGATGCTTGTCTGCGACGAACGAAAAACCTAAAGGCGTGCCATGTTCGGATGGGCCAATCCAAAACGATTCATGGAGCTAAGCGGCGCGGTCCTGCCGTGGGTCGCCGGGGCCGCCGGTCTTTTTCTGATCGTCGGCTTGTATCTGTCGGTCACCGCACCGCCTGATTACCAGCAGGGCGATAGTGTGCGCATCATGTTTGTTCATGTGCCGGCTGCATGGATTTCCATGATGGCCTATGGCTGGATGGCGCTTGCTTCTGCGATTGGCCTTATAAATCGACATCCGTTGGCCGACGTGGCGGCCAAGGAAGCCGCTCCGCTCGGGACGCTCTTCACGGCGCTTGCGCTCATCACCGGCTCGCTTTGGGGGCGGCCTATGTGGGGAACCTACTGGGTATGGGACGCGCGATTGACATCCTTTTTGCTCCTGCTGTTTCTGTACTTCGGCTACATGGCTCTGTGGAACGCCATCGAGGATGAGACGCGCGCTGCGCGCGCTGCCGCGATCCTGGCGCTCGTCGGTGCCGTCAACCTGCCGATCATCGAGTTTTCTGTCGATTGGTGGAGCACGCTGCACCAAGGCGAGAGCATTGTGCGCGTGAACGGTCCCTTGATTGCTCCCGTATTCCTGTGGCCCCTGTTCCTGATGGCTGCGGGGTACACGACGCTATTCTTTGCCCTTCTGCTCGTCCGTATGCGCACCGAAATTCTGGCGCGGCGGTCGCGAACGCTCATTCTCCAGGCGGACGGTTGATGGCGGAAGCGCTTTTTGAAATGGGCCGCTATGCGGCGTTCGTTTGGCCCGCTTACGGCATAACCTTGGTTGGAATCGCGTGTGCGATTGCGTTCACGCTCAGGGCGTATCGCCGCGCAAAGAAGCGGCTTGCATCTCTCGAAGATGGCCGAATCCGATGAAACGGCTGTTGTACATTCTGCCCGTTCTCGCTTTCGGTGTGCTCGCTTACCTCCTGTTCGACAGTCTTCGCGCGCCTCCGCCAGACCAGCTTCCCTCGCCGCTTGTCGGCAAGCTCGTTCCGCCGCTCACGGTGCCGCCACTGGACAAGCAAGCCCTAGGATTCTCCCATCACGATCTTGCGGCCGGACACGTGACCGTCCTGAACGTCTGGGCTTCCTGGTGCGCGCCGTGCCGCCTCGAGGCTCCTGTTCTATCGCAACTGAAGGGCCTTGGCGGATTTGCGCTGTATGGCCTTGCCTACAAGGATGGGCCGGACGCAGCGCGGCGGTTTCTGAGGGAAACAAGCAATCCCTTTAGCCGCGTCGACCTCGACGAGGACGGGCGCGCGGCAATCGATTGGGGCGTTTACGATGTGCCTGAGACGTTTGTAATTGACGGCAAAGGCATCGTTCGCCTGCGCTATTCCGGCCCGATTACCCCCGACGTGCTTTCACAGATCCTGCTGCCCGCGATTCAACAGGCGAAAGAAAGGACCACCGCGGGGAAACCTGAAGGGCCCGGCTGACGCCTTCGACGGCAGACCGAGCCCTATCCGAGCGGAAATCGGGTGCGGCTTCAGCCTCTTAAACCCGGCGGCGGCGAAGTTTTCTCCGCAGGCCTGGGGAGCTTTTGGCCGCCAAGGTTTCGGCAGCCGCTGCGATGGCGGCGAGTTGTTTGATGAAACGTGGGCGCTCGATCGGCGGCAAGGTTTCGAGCAGCACCTTCTCCGCGCGATCCGCTGCGGCGCGGCCGGCCCGCAGAGCCTTCCGACCGGCCTGGGTTATCGAAACGGCGTATGCTCGCAGGTCGTCTTCCGTCCGTTCTTTGGTGATTAATCCGCGCTCAAGCATTCGCCGGATCATCTCCGCCAATGTCGAGCGGTCGATACCCGTCATTTCAACGAGCCCCGTCTGGCTGACGTCTTCGGTATGCTCCAGAGCGCAAAGAACTGTGAATTGAGAGATCGTCAGATCGCGCGCGCCGGGCTCACGCGCATAAAGATCAGCAAAAAATTGTTCGCAGCGCCGCATGAGATGCGAAGGAGCTTCCGCGAGTTCGAAGTTGCCATTGGTCTTGTGTTGCCCCTTTGAAGCCATTGAGACACCCCGATTTCTCTTCTCTGGTCGAACTTGCGATTGCTGCAATCCGTTTTTTGGAAAAACACGGCCTGCACAACTCTGACTCTTTACGCGCAGGGCTCCCCGTCCATTCGCCGAAAGGGAGATTAGACAAACCGAGCGTGCGCGACAACAGTTTCAACGCATGAATCCGCGCAATCTTTTTGCTTGCGTTTGGCCGGGCAAAGCCCGTGCGCGGGACAGTATGCTTCGGAAGACTGGGCGCAGGGAAACTCCATCCAGCGATCGAATTGCAGACTACAGGTTGCAGCAGGGCATATCCCCCCGGGGAGCAATTTGGAAAATTCCCGCTTGTCGGGAGGTGCTAAGTCTCTGGGCTCTCTTTTGCTTCGTACTTTAGAAGCAGCGGCAGTTGCGCTGCGGCAAAGAGACCGATGAGAGGAATGATGGCAAACACCTTGAATTTCACCCAGTCCCCGGTCGGAAGAGAACGCCACACCACTTCGTTGAGGATCGCCAAACCTAAGAAAAAGAACCCCCACCGATAAGTCAATTTCCGCCAGCCCTCTTCCGTGAGATCGAAAGCTGACGCGAAAATATACTTTACGAACAATCGGTCAAAGATGAGACCGCCAAGCAGAGTGAAGCCAAAGAATGCATAGAGCACAGTCGGTTTCATTTTGATAAAGGTATCGTTCCTGAGATAGAGCGTCAGTCCGCCGAACACCATCACCAGCACGGCTGTAAACAGCGGCATTGGTGAGATACGGCCCTCGAGCGCGTACCCCGCCGCCAACGCTGCCAAAATCGCGACCATGAAAGCGCCGGTTGCCGCGAAAATTCCGCCGAACTGGTATGCTCCGAAAAAAACGAGCAGTGGTCCCAAATCAAGCGCGAGCCGACGCAGCGGTTTCTGGTTCCCGCTCTTTCTGGCCGTCTGGCTCATGCCGCACCCGTCAGTGCCGACGCAAACGCATTCGCATGGAAGACTTGGAGATCGTCCGGCTGCTCACCCACGCCGATGAAGTGAACCGGAAGGCCGAACTTGTTCGCAAGTGCCACCAGAATGCCTCCCTTCGCGGTCCCATCCAGTTTGGTCATCACGAGCCCGGTCAAGGGCACAATGCCGCGAAAAGCGTCAACCTGGGAGATGGCGTTCTGTCCGGTCGTCGCGTCAAGCACAAGCAGCACGGCGTGCGGCGCCGAGGCATCCAACTTCTTGATAACGCGGGCGATTTTCTCCAGCTCCGCCATCAGTCCTGCCTTGTTCTGCAAACGGCCGGCCGTGTCGATGAGGAGAACATCCGTGTTTGTCCGTTTCGCCTGCTCCAAAGCCTCAAAGGCCAGTCCCGCGGCATCCGAGCCCGGCGCCCGCGCCACAACCTCAGCGCCAGTCCGATCACCCCAGATCTGAAGCTGCTCGATCGCGGCGGCGCGAAACGTATCGCCAGCCGCCAGAACGACCTTCAATCGTTCGCGCCCAAATCGCCATGCAAGCTTTCCGATCGTCGTCGTCTTGCCCGTGCCGTTCACGCCCGCAACAAGAATGACGAACGGCTTTTTCGTGCGATCGACCGTCAACGTGTGCTCGACTGGCCTTAAGACCCTGTCAATCTCATCGCGAAGTATTGCGCGGAGTTCCCGTTCCGAAATGAGCCAGTCATATCGTCCCTGCCCCACATTCTGCGCGATCCGGGCGGCGAGCCCCGCACCCAGATCGGCGCGAACCAGCGCTTCCTCCAACTCCGCAATGGTTTGGGCATCGAGTTTTTTTCTCGTAAAGACGGCGGTCAGATTGTCGCTAAGGCCGCCCGTGCTGCGCGACAGACCTTCTTTCAGCCGCTCGAACATGGTCAGCGGCGGAGGCGCTTCTCCGAAATCTCTCATGCGATCAGGTGCTTGTCGGTAACGCTAGAAATGCGAACGCGGTGGAATGATCCTGGTTCGGCACTGTCGCTCAAACGAACCGGCGCAAAGCAAGCCGTGCGGCCGAGCTTGTCTTTTTCAATCAAAACGATCTGCTCGGTCGCAACAAGGGATTGCAGCCGCGCCGCAAGCGCACATTCGCCCTTCTTGCGAAGCCGGGCCGCCCGTTCTCTTGCGGTGGATTTGGAGACCTGCGGCATTCGCGCCGCTGGCGTGCCATTTCGCGGACTGAACGGGAACACATGCAGGTACGCGAGCCCCGCATCATCCACCAATTTGAGTGTATTCTCGAACATGTCTTCCGTTTCCGTCGGGAAGCCGGCGATCAGGTCGGCGCCGAAGGCCGCATCCGGCCGCAAGCGTCTCACCTCTTCGCAAAATGCGATTGTATCTTTCCGCGAGTGCCGCCGCTTCATGCGCTTCAGGATCAGATCGTCGCCGCTTTGTGCCGAAAGATGGAAATGGGGCGCCAGCCGCTCTTCTTCCGCAATCGCGCGCATGAGATCGGGGTCGGCCTCGATGGAGTCAAGTGAGGAAAGCCGCAAGCGTCTGAGCCCGGGCACCAGCTTGAGAAGCTTCGCGCAAAGGTGGCCCAGCGTCGGTGCGCCGGGGAGGTCGGTGCCATAGCCCGTCAGATCGACACCGGTCAGCACGATTTCCCCAAAGCCTTTTTCTAGGAGACGTCTGGTTTCATCAATGACTGCGCCCATCGGCACGCTGCGCGAATTCCCGCGGCCGTAGGGAATGATGCAAAACGTACAGCGGTGACCGCACCCGTTCTGTACCTGGACAAAAGCGCGGGCCCGCCCATCGAAGGAATCGACGTACTGGGACGCGGTTTCTCGTACGCTGAAGATGTCATTGACGCGCACGCGTTCCGTCTCGTCAACCCCGAAATCGGCGTAACTGCTCGTTTCGAGCTTCTCCCGGTTACCGAGCACGAAATCGATTTCCGGCATGGCGGCGTACATGTCCGGCTCCGTTTGTGCGGCGCAGCCGGTGACGATAATTCGGGCGTCCGGCTGCTCGCGCCGCGCTTTGCGGATCGCCTGACGGGACTGGCGCACGGCTTCAGCCGTCACGGCGCAGGTGTTGAAAACAATAGCATTCGTCAGGCCCGCTTCGCGCGCGCGCGCCCGAATAGCTTCGGATTCGTAGGCGTTCAGCCGGCATCCGAAGGTAACGATCTCGGGCGCGTTCATGCGAGCCCCGCAAGATCGATTTCGCCGCGATAGACAAGCGCCGTTGGCCCAGTCATGAAGATGTGCGTGTCGCCGCCCTGCCATTCCATCGTGAGCGGCCCGCCGTCGAGCACAATTTCCGCCCTCGTGCCACACAATCCGCGCCGGTGCGCTGCTGCCATAGCGGCACAGGCACCGGTGCCACAGGCGAGCGTTACGCCTGTGCCGCGTTCCCATACGCGCAGCCGCAATTGGTCGTTTCCTGAAATCTGCACGAATTCCACATTCGTGCGCTCCGGAAACATCGGATCATGTTCAATCCTCGGACCGGCCGATCGTACCAGATCGTCCGGGCTCTCGCGCACGAACAACACACAATGCGGATTGCCCACGTTGACGACGGCGGCATCAAATGCATGCCCATCGACCTCCAGCCTAAACTCCGTTGTCTCGACTTTATCGGCGAGCGGAATTTGGCGCCAATCGAAACGTGGGGTGCCCATGTCAACAGTTACCAGCCCAGCTGCATCCGCGCAGACGAGTGGGCCGCCTTCGGTCTCAATCCTCACTTCGCGCCTTCCAGTCTCGTCCATGAGTAGTCGCGCGACACAGCGCGCGGCATTACCGCAGCTCTCCACCTCGCCGCCGTCGGCATTAAAGATGCGCATCACCGCATCGGCGCCATTCGTCGCCTTGTCGATCACAATCACCTGATCGCAGCCGATGCCTAGCCGACGATCAGCGATCGCTCGCGCTTGCTCGCGGCCCAGCGAAACGGGCTTGTTTCGCGCATCGAACACGACGAAATCGTTGCCGAGGCCATGCATTTTCAGGAAGGGCGTCATGGCCGGGCTATATAGGGGTTGGCCGTCCTTCGGGCCAGCCCGTTGACGGGCGCACCCCGAATTTCCAAAAAGCCGCCTGGCTGGAGCGGAGACGTCAGAATGCATTTCGGCAAATGGGCTTTGGGCGTGGTTATGGCGGGCACCATTGCAGGCGCCTGGCATGCAATGGGAGCGGCAAGGGTGAACGAGGCAAAGATCAACGTCGAAGACTCTTTTATGTGGCTGGAGGACGTCCATGGCGCAAAGCCGCTGGCGTGGGTGAAAGAGCAGAACGCCCGATCGCTCGCGACCCTCAAGGCGGATCCGGATTACCAAAAATACTACGACACCATTCTTGCCGTTCTCGATGCGAAGGATCGCATTCCATACGGACAGATCGACCATAATTCCGTGTTCAACTTCTGGCAGGATGCGGAGCATCCCAAGGGCGTGTGGCGGCGTACCACCATCGCCGATTACGCCAATCCCAACCCAAAATGGGAAATCCTGATCGACCTCGACAAACTCTCGGGCGACGAGCACGAGGACTGGGTATGGAAGGGCGCAGATTGCGCACCATCGCTAACGCACTGCTTGGTCAATCTCTCTCGCGGCGGCGGCGATGCGGTGGTCGTGCGCGAGTTTGATCTCGGGACAAAGAGTTTCGTAAAGGATGGGTTCCAGCTCGCCGAGGCCAAATCGCAGATCGGCTATCTCGACGAAGACACGGTTCTGGTCGGAACCGATTTCGGTCCGGGCTCCATGACCACGAGCGGCTATCCGCGGGTTCTGAAATTGTGGAAGCGCGGCGAGCCGCTGGCGAACGCGAAGGCTCTGCTGGAGGGCAAGAACACTGATGTGCTGGTCGGCGCCTCCATTTCCCGCGGACCAAGCGGAACGACGGCGCTCGCTGTGCGGGCGATCACCTTCTACGAAACCGAGTATTCCACGATGGCGGCGGATGGATCGCTAAAAAAACTTCCGCTACCGCTCAGCGCCGATGTGAAGGGTGTCGCAAAGGGCAATCTTATCTTCACGTTGCGAGAGGACTGGACGTTCGGCGGCAAGACCTTTGCGAAGGGCTCGCTGCTCGCCATGCCGCTGATGGCGCAATCGCCGCCCGGGGCTGGCGCGGCAGTTCCCGCCATTGTGATGCTCTACGTGCCCGGGCCGAGGGATTCGGTCGAGCAGGTCGCAATCGGCCGCGATGCCGTTTATGCCTCGATTTACGAGAACGTCACCGGCAGCGTGCATGCGTTCCGTCCACTGGATCCCGGAAAGTGGAGCGATGCGAAGCTCGACCTGCCCCCCGGCGGCTCGACACATCTGATCTCGACGAATGACTGGGGCCCGGAGGCCGAGTTCAGCTTCGAGAGTTATCTCGTGCCGCCGACGCTCTATCACGACACGGGGGACAACCATCCGATGGCGCTGAAGCAGTTGCCCGCGCGGTTCGATGCGTCTGGACTCACGATGGCGCAGTTTGAGGCGACGTCCAGAGACGGCACGAAGATTCCCTATTTTGTCGTGCGGGCGAAAAATCTGACCGGTCCCGCCCCCACTGTGCTCTATGGCTATGGCGGCTTCGAAATTTCGATGACGCCAGGGTACTCAGCCAATTTCGGCAAGCTGTGGCTCACGAAAGGCGGCGTGTATGCCATCGCGAACATCCGCGGTGGTGGCGAGTTCGGCCCCGCCTGGCACGATGCGGCGCTGAAAACCAACCGCCAGAAGGCTTATGAGGATTTCCAGGCGGTTGCCGCCGATCTCGTCAGGCGAAAGATCACGGCGCCGAAGCAACTCGGCATCATGGGCGGCTCGAATGGCGGCTTGCTGGTAAGCGCCAACATGGTCGAGCGCCCCGATCTGTTCGGCGCGGTAGTCTGCCAGGTCCCGCTGATCGACATGCTTCGCTACACCCACATCGGCGCGGGCGCCTCATGGATCGCGGAATATGGCGATCCCGCTGATCCCAAAATGCGCGAAGCGATCCTCAAATACTCGCCGTATCAGAACGTGAAGAGGACCGTGAAATACCCGCCGGTGTTCTTCGTGACAGCAACTTCGGACGATCGTGTCACGCCGGTGCATGCGCGCAAGATGGCCGCGCGAATGGAAGCGCAGGGCCACGACGTGCTGTTCTACGAGAATACCGACGGCGGGCATGCTGCCGCTGCCGATCACAAGCAGGCGGCCGAGATGTGGGCGCTGTCGTTCGTGTATCTGAAGCAGAAGTTGGGATTACATTCTGCGGCGAGCACTGCGAAACCGGCCGCCGTCGCACCGTAGGGGAATTTCGATGCGCGCCCGTACTTCCCTGTTTGCTGTGGTTGGTGTTGCGCTCACCGCATCCGCATTTGCCGAGAATGCGAACGCTCCTAAGGACAACGATCCATATCTTTGGCTCTCTGACATCAACGGCGCGAAGGCGCTGGAGTGGGTGAAGGGGCAGAACGCGAAGAGCGATGCTGCGCTCAAATCCGACCCCGCATACAAGAAGGACTACGACACGATTCTGAAGGTGCTGAACGCGAACGATCGCATTCCGCAGCCGGACGTGGTCGATCACCAATGGGTGTTCAACTTCTGGCAGGACGCGGATCATGTTCGCGGCATCTGGCGGCGCACGACCATCAGTGATTACGCCGCGAAGGAACCGCACTGGAAGGTGCTGTTCGACGTGGACAAATACGATCGGGACACGGGCAAGGACTGGGTGTGGCAGGGCGCGGACTGCACGCCTTCCTTCAGCCGCTGCCTTGTTTCGCTGTCGCCTGGCGGCACCGATGCACATGAAGTGCACGAGTTCGATCCAAAGACAGGCAAATTCGTCGACGATGGCTTCACTCTGGCCCAGGCGAAATCACAAGCGCGCTACATTGACGACAACACGATTCTGTTCGCCACCGATTTTGGTCCTGGCTCGATGACGCCATCGTCGTACCCACGCATCGTGAAGGTGTGGCATCGCGGCGGGCCGATGTCAGCCGCGAGAACCGTATACGAGGCCAAGCCGGATGACATCGGCGCAAATCTCGCGGTGTTTCACGGACCGTATGGCGTTGTGCCGCTTGTTATCCGCCGCATCACGTTCTTTGCGGCGGATTATTTCTTCGTGAACCCCGATGGCACGACGGTGCAGATTCCGATTCCGCGCGGCGCGGACCTTAAAGGCGTCACGCAAGGCCAGCTGATCTTCACGCTGCGCGATGACTGGACGCCGCATAGCGCAAAAAAAATCGTGAGAGGATCGCTGGTAGCGTTTCCGGTGGTGGCGTTCGCCAAAACCGACAAAGACCAGGCCGCGGAAGTGCTCTATACACCCGGCCCGCGTGCCATGATCGCACAGGACGTCTCCGCCGGCCGCGACGCCGTCTACGCGCCGATCTATGACAACGTGATCGGCTCCATTCACGAGTTCCGGTTGGCGAGCGGAAGGTGGCGCGACGCGACTCTCGCGCTGCCAAAGGATGGCTCGACGGGCGTGGCTGCCACCAACGACTGGGGCCCGGAGGCATACCTCACCTACGAAAGCTTCATTCAGCCGCCGGCGCTGTATCAGTACGACGCAAGTGCCTCACCCCGGGAAATGAAGTCCGAACCCGCGCGGTTCGATGCGAATCTTGTGACCGTGACGCAAAACTGGGCGACATCGGGTGACGGCACCAAAATCCCGTACTTCCTCATCCGGCCGCGCAGCGCAAAAGGCGCGATCGCGACCATCCTCTACGGCTATGGCGGCTTCGAGCTATCACTGAACCCCTGGTACTGGAATGACGGCCACCGACCGCTCGATCCAGGCCAGACTTGGTTTGCGGAAGGTGGCGCCATCGCGGTCGCCAATATCCGCGGCGGCGGCGAGTTCGGCCCCTCCTGGCATCAGGCGGCGCTGAAGGAGCATCGCCAGCGCGCCTTCGACGACTTTGCCGCTGTAGCCAGGGATCTGGAGCGGCGCGGCCTCACAACGTCGAAACAGCTTGGCATCGTCGGCGCCTCCAACGGCGGCGTGCTCACCACCGTGACGATGACGCAGCATCCGGAACTTTTGAGCGCGGTGGTCTGCCAGCGGCCACTGATTGACATGCTGCGGTACGTGCGTTTCGGCGCGGGGCAATCCTGGGTCGAGGAATATGGCGACCCGGCGAATGCGGCGGACCACGTGTGGCTCGCGAAATACTCCGCGTACGAGAACGTCAAGCCGAACGTGGGGTATCCCCCTGTTCTCTTCATCACCGAAACGACAGATGACCGCGTAACGCCGATCTGGGCGCGCATGATGGCAGCCAAGATGGCGGATCAGGGCCACGACGTTCTGTTCTATGAATCGGCGGAAGGCGGTCACGGCGCCGGTGTGACGCATGCCGGTGAAGCCGAGTACTGGGCGCTGTCCTACACCTTCTTCAAACAGAAGCTGAGCCTGCGCGACAGCGCCGTCTCGAACGCTTCATCGCGGACGAGCTCCGCGCCGAAATAGGCTTCACTCTGTGACCGGGACATTGTGATCTTCAGTAGTCCACGCGCGCGAGATAGAGGCCATGAGGCGATGCAACGGGTCCGCAGGCGGCGCGATCTTTCGCATCCAGCGCACGCTTCATTTCATGCGGGTGCCATTTGCCTTCGCCGACGAGCTTGAGCGACCCTACCATCGAGCGCACCTGATTGTGCAGAAAGGAGCGCGCGCTTGCCTCAATGTGAATCTCGTCGCCCGCACGGCGCACGTCGAGACGATCGAGTGTCTTCACCGGCGATTTGGCCTGACACTCCGTCGAACGGAAGGTTGTAAAGTCGTGCTGGCCGACAAGCGCTTGTGCGGCGGCGTACATCGCTTCTGTGTCGAGCGTTCGCATCACGTGCCACACGCGGCCGCGCTCCAGGACCGGCGGCGCACGCCGGCACAGGATACGATAGAAGTAGTGACGCGCGGTCGCTGAAAAGCGCGCATGAAAATCCGGCGCAGCAAGATCGGCATGGATCACCGCAACAGGTGCCGGCCGCAGATGATGGTTCAAACCGTCGCGAATGGTGCCCGGTGCGAACTCCTTCGCAAGATCGAAATGCGCCACCTGCGCAAATGCGTGCACGCCGGCATCGGTACGTCCGGCGCCGGTGACGGTGATTTTCTCCGAAGATAGTTTGAAGATTGCTTCTTCCAGGGTGGCCTGAACCGACGGTCCATTCTCCTGCCGCTGCCACCCCGCGAACGGCCCGCCATCATATTCGAGCGTGAGTTTGTACCGGGGCATCAGGCGAGCCGCGCGCCCTTCGGCAGCGCAAATCCGTGCAACAACTCCTGAGCGCTCATTGCCGCGCGTCCCGGGCGCTGCAGGCGAGTAAGACGCAGTGCGCCTTCACCGCAGGCGACGGTGAGTTGATCGTCGAGAATCTCGCCGGGCCGGCCATTTCCGGAAACCGGCTCCGCATAAAGCACCTTCAGACGCTCGCCCTTTGCCTCGCACCGCGCGCCCGGAGATGGCGAAATCGCGCGAATGAGGCCATCGATTTCGCGCGCCGATCGCGTCCAATCGATTCGAGTCTCTTCTTTCGAAATCTTTTTCGCGTAGGTCGCCCCTTCGCTCGGTTGCAGGTGTTCCTGGATTGAGCCGCGCTCGAGAGCCGCGAGCGCGCGGGCCATCAGATCGGCGCCGAGACGGGAAAGCTCGTCGTGTAGTTGGCCATAGATCTTGCGGCCCACAGCTACGCGTTCGCTCATCAGCACGGGCCCGGTATCGAGCCCTTCCTCCATGCGCATGACCATGACGCCGGTTTCTTCATCGCCCGCCATGATCGCGCGCTGGATGGGCGCCGCGCCGCGCCAGCGCGGCAGGAGCGAGGCGTGCAGATTGAAACAGCCCAGTTGCGGCGCCTCGAGAATCCGTTTCGGTAGCAGCAACCCGTACGCGACGACGACTGCCGCATCGAGAGCGAGCGCGGCGAATTCTGCCTGCGCATCCGCGTTCTTAAAGCTGTCCGGCGTGTGCACCGGCAGGCCGTGACCCGCCGCGAGGTTCGCGATGGGCGAAGGCTCGGGCTCAAGGCCGCGTCCCTTGGGACGCGCCGGCTGCGTGTACACGGCGGCGATGTCGTGGCCTTGGCCGATGAGTTCGGTGAGCGTGGGCACGGCGAACTCCGGCGTGCCCATAAAGGCGAGGCGCAGGCTCACGCCACGCCTCAACTCGCCTTTTTCAGACGCTTGGCCTTCTGGAGCTTGCGCAACGTAATCGAGCGCTTGAGTTTTGATAAATGATCGACAAACAAAATTCCGTCGAGGTGATCCATCTCGTGCTGCAGACAGGTGGCGAGCAGCCCCTCGGCTTCGATGGTCTGCAGCTTGCCGTCGCGATCGAGAAACTCGGCGCGGATGCGCGACGGCCGCTCAACCTCCTCCCACACGTCGGGGACGGAGAGGCAGCCTTCCTCGACGACCGTTGTCTCTTCGGAAGCCCACAGGATTTTTGGATTGATGTAGGCCCGCGGCTCGCGCCTGCCCTCTTTCTGAGCCAGATCCATCACCAGCACGCGCTTCGGCATGCCGACCTGGATGGCCGCCAGACCGATGCCCTCGGCCGCATACATGCTCTCCAGCATGTCTTCGATCAGCTTGCGGATATCCTCATCCACCCGTGAAACGGGCTCGGAAACGGCCTTCAGGCGCGGGTCGGGCGCGGTTAGGATGGGACGGATGGACATGAGTCGGAGATAGGCGAAGGGGCCTGTTCCGTCAAGGAAAACACCGGTTTCTATGGATTTTGCCTTCATTATCCTTGCCGTTGCGCTGGTCGGCGCGGCCATGATCATGGCCTTCGCGCTGCGCAGGCCAGCGGCTGTGCCAGACCCACGGCTCGATCAATTGATGGCGGCGCAGGGTGAGATCGCTGGGCAGTTCAAGCAGAGCATTGCCACCCAGGCAGAGTTGCAGCGGACGCTCGCCGAGCGAATTGATGCTCTGAACCGGCGTGTTTCGGAGTCCTTGACCGACAGCGCCACCAAGACCGTCGCCACAATCACCAGTATTGGCGAACGGCTGAACGTCATCGACCAGGCACAGAAGAATATTTCGAGCCTTTCGACGCAGGTCGTTTCACTCCAGGAAATCTTGTCGGACAAGCAGACGCGCGGCGCCTTTGGGCAGGAACGAATGGAAGCAATTGTCGCCGACCAGCTCGCGCCCGATCACTACGAATTCCAAGCAACGCTGTCGAACGGCAGCAGGCCCGATTGCATCATCCGCATTCCGAACTTCAAAGGCGCAATTGTTGTCGATTCCAAGTTTCCGCTGGAAGCCTACGAGGAGTTGCGGCAGGCGAGCGATGGGGAGCGCAAAGCGGCCCTCGCGCGGCTGAAGGCCGATGTGCAGAAACATGTGAAGGACATTGCGGAGAAGTATCTCATTCCGGGCGAGACGCAGTCGCCGGCGCTGATGTTCGTGCCCTCGGAATCGATCTATGCTGAGCTGCACATTTCCTGCAGCGATGTCGTGCAGAAGGCGCGGCGCATGCAGGTGGTCATCGTCTCGCCGCACGTCTTCATGCTGGCGATCAACACGATTCAGAGTCTCATGCGGGACGCCAAGATGCGCGAGCAGGCGCACAAGATTCAGCTCGCAGTTGTCGAGCTGTTGCAGGATGTAAAGCGGCTCGGCGATCGCATCGGAAACCTTCGCACACATTTCGATCGCACGAGCAAGGATATCGCGGAGATCGAAACGTCGATGAAACGCATCGAAAGCAGGGCCGCGAAGATCGAGCAGGTCGAGCTCGCGTTACCGGAAGAAGGCAACGGCTCAGAACAGCTCGCGACGAAACCGGTTCAAAGTGGCCTTCTGGCTTTAAAGGCGGCGGAAAGCGTGCCTTCGTCCAAATAGTCGAGCTCGCCGCCGACCGGCACGCCATGCGCCAATCGCGTGACCTTCACGCCTGAGGGTGTCAGCGCATCTATCAGGTAATGCGCCGTGGTCTGGCCCTCGACGGTGGCGTTCATCGCCAGAATCACTTCGTCAACGCCAGCGCCGACACGCGAAAGCAGCGGCGCCACGTTCAGCTTCTCCGGCGTCACGCCATCCAGCGCCGACAGGGCGCCGCCCAGCACATGGTATTTGCCCCTGAACACGCCCGCGCGCTCCAGCGCCCACAGGTCGGCGACGTCTTCAACGACGCACAACACAGACGGATCGCGGCGCGGATCGCGGCAAAGCGAACACGGCGACGCAGTATCGAGATTGCCGCAGATTTCGCAGTTGCGGATCGCGGCGGCGGCTTCACGCATCGCAGCGCCGAGCGGTTCGAGCAATCCTTCGCGCTTCTTGAGCAGCACCAGTGCCGCGCGCCGTGCGGAGCGCGGACCGAGCCCCGGCAATTTCGCCAGCAGCTGTATCAGTCGGTCGATTTCCGGGCCGGCGGGAAGCGTCGCCATCCGCTACCCGAGACCCAAGCCCGGCGGCAGGCCCATCTCGCGCGCGACCTTCTGCATTTCTTCCGCAACAAGCTGCTCGACCTTGGCTTTTGCGTCCGCATGTGCGGCAACGACTAGATCCGCGACCATCTGCCGATTATCAGGGTTCAGCAGCGATGGATCGATCGCGACCTGCCTCAGCTCCGATTTGCCGTTGAGGGTCATACGCACAAGCCCGGCGCCGGCAGAGCCCTCGGCTTCCATCGTGCTAACGTGGTCCTGCATCGCCTTCATTCGGCTTTGCACGTCCTTGGCCTGTTTGAGCAGATTCACCAAATCCATCAGTGTTCCTCGTTCTCTTTTTCCGGCAGTGTGGCAATATCTGCGTGCGTCCGGTCGATCACGCGCACGATCTCCGCGCCGGGAAAACGATCGAGCACCGCGCGTACCAGCGGCTCTTGCGCCACACTGTCGAGTTTGGCTTGTGCTGACGCGCGCCGTTGTTCCGCAATGGTCGGCGCGCCGCCTTCGCGCGCAACGCTCACCACCCAGCGAACGCCGGTACAGTCTTTCAGTTTCTGCGCAAGATCGGCCGCAAGCCCGCGCGGCGCATTCTCCGTCGGGCGGAATTCAATCTGCCCCGGCTCCAGCCGGATGAGGTGCATGTGATTTTCGATCTGCACCTTCAGCACCGGCGCGCCATTCTGTGCAGCAAAGGTCGCGAGCTCGTCCAGCGTACGGAACGCCGGCATCGCCGACGCGAGTTTTGCGGCTGTGGCCAGCCCAAGATTCTCCCTCTCTCCCTTGGGGATTGGGATGAGGGGGGCTGCGGAGGTCGCGCGATATTTGGCCACCTCACCCTTGCCCTCTCCCCCTGTGGGGGAAAGCGAAGTTTGTAGAGAGCCGTTGTCGAGCAAATCGCGGACGAGTTTGTCCGTCGGCGGAAGGTCGGCTGCGTAGGACAGACGGATCAGCGCCATTTCCGCTGCCTGGATTGGCCGGGTGGCGTCGCGGACCTCGAGCAGACCCTTGAGCAGCATTTGCCAGGCGCGCGTCAGCGTGGGTACGGATAACTTGGCGGCCATCTCGGCCGCGCGCTGCGCTTCCGCGCTGCCGCCATCGAAGAATCCTTCCGCGCCCGGTGCCACCCTCACGCGCGTGAGGAAATGCGTAACCTCGAGCAAGTCCTGCATCACCTGCAGCGGATCGGCGCCGCGATCGTAAAGCTCGCCAAGCTCGTGCAGTCCGCCGGCAATATCGCCGGCCATGATCTTCTCGAAGAGATCGAGTACACGGCCGCGGTCCGCGAGTCCTAACATGCCGCGCACGCTCTCCGCCGTGATCGCACGCGCCTCTTCGTGCGCGATCGCCTGATCGAGCAGCGACAGCCCATCGCGCACGCTGCCTTCCGCAGCCCGCGCGATCAGCGCCAGCGCCGTGTCTTCGATCTCGATCTTCTCCTTCGCCGCAATCGCCTTCAAATGCACAATCAGCTGCGGCGTCTCGATGCGGCGGAGGTCGAACTTCTGGCAGCGTGACAGAATCGTAATAGGGACCTTGCGAAGCTCGGTTGTCGCAAACACGAATTTCACATGGGCCGGAGGTTCCTCCAGTGTTTTGAGCAGCGCATTGAATGCCGGTTTCGACAGCATGTGAACTTCATCGATGATGTACACCTTGTAGTGGGCGCTCGCCGGCGCGTAGCGGACGCTATCGATGATCTGACGCACCTCTTCGACGCCATTGTTCGAAGCGCCATCCATCTCCTGCACATCCACATGGCGCGATTCGGCGATGGCCACGCAGGGCTCGCACACGCCACAGGGATGGATCGTCGGTTCCTTCCGCGTGCCGTCCGGCCCGACGCAGTTGAGCGCGCGCGCGATGATGCGGGCGGTTGTCGTCTTGCCCACGCCGCGCACGCCGGTCAGCATGAAGGCATGCGCGATTCGCCCCGTGGCGAAAGCATTGGACAGCGTGCGGACGAGCGCGTCCTGGCCGATCAGCCCGGTGAAGTCCTGCGGCCGGTATTTGCGCGCGAGCACCCGATAGGCCTCGCCCCGCAGCGGCTCGTCTAACCCTAGGCCCAGCGATGTTTCGGTCTCGTCCATGCCTGACTATAGCAAGCGCGCCCGCGAAAGGTCGCGCGGATTTTCTCGCGGCTCCGTGGAAGGAAATGAGAGATTGACGACAACCCGAAGCGGATTCGTTACGGCTGCTTCCTTCCGGACCTGACCGGGTTAGCGAGCGCGTTCGTCCGCCGCCAACCTCCCGGCCCGGGATATAGGGCCTCGGACGCCGGAATGCGAGTCGGCTAGTCGAGGTCGATCTCCCGCCCATAGTCCTTGGGGCGGGTCAAATCCACACCCTCCAAGGGCGCGTTCGACAGCAGCTCCTTGAACGACATTTTGTGAAATGGCTTTGTGCGCGCTGCGCTCAAGCGCCGCGTCTTCCTCTTCGCTCTCGACTTTTTGGCCGGTCGCTTGCTCGCAGCTTTCTTCATGTGATGATCCTCTATTCCTGCGGCTTCCGCACCCGGTGCTTGCCTTTGGCCAGCGCCACGAGCATGCCGCGCAGTGTCTGCACTTCCTGATAAGTGAGGCGGGCGCGATGGATGGTGGCGCGGATCGCGCGTGCCATGGCGTCATGCTTCTCCGGTGGAAACAGAAAGCCGCTCGCGTCGAGCTCGCGCTCCAAATGATCGAAGAGGTGGAACAGTTCCTTGCGCGTCGGTTTGCGATGGATGGGCCCGTGTTCGAGGCGCGCCGGCGGTGTGGTATCGCCTGCACGGAACCATTCGTAAGCATTGAGCAGCACCGCTTGGCCGAGATTGATGGAGGCAAATTGAGCGGTGGGGATCGTGATCACCGCATCTGCGAGCGAGATTTCATCGTTGTCGAGGCCCGCGCGTTCGTTGCCGAACAAAAGACCAGTTTTATCGCCACATGCCACACTGACGTGCAATCGCCTGGCAGCCTCGGCCGGCGTGAGGACCTCCTTGGTGATGCCGCGCTCGCGCGCTGTCGTGGCATAGACGAGATGCAGATCGCCAAGTGCTTCTCTTACATTCTCGAACACGCGGACATGCTCGATCACCTTTGCCGCGCCGGCCGCCATGGCCGTCGCTTTCTCCTGCCATCCCGTGCGCGGATTCACGAGGCGCAAATCGGAAAGGCCGAAATTTGCCATCGCCCGCGCCGCCGCACCGATATTCTCGCCGAGTTGGGGATAGGAGAGGATAACCGCAGGTGAACTCATCACTGTCTTTGACGTCCCACGGACAGGTCGCTATACCCCGCCGCGCTCAGCTTTTCAGAGGATTTCATGGACAAGATCAAGGTTGCCAATCCGGTCGTCGAGCTCGATGGCGACGAGATGACCCGCATCATCTGGGACCTCATCAAGAAGAAACTGATCCTGCCCTATCTCGACATCAAACTCGACACTTACGACCTCTCGATCCAGCACCGCGACGCGACCAACGACCACGTAACGGTGGACGCGGCCGAGGCCATCAAGCGCCACGGCGTGGGCGTCAAATGCGCGACCATCACGCCGGACGAAGCCCGCGTGGAGGAATTCCATCTCAAGAAGATGTGGAAATCGCCCAACGGCACTATCCGGAATATTCTCGGCGGCGTCATTTTTCGCGAGCCGATCATCTGCAAGAATGTGCCAAGGCTGGTGCCCGGCTGGACGGAGCCCATCGTCATCGGACGTCATGCCTTCGGCGACCAATATCGCGCGACCGACTTCCGCTACCCCGGCGCCGGCACACTTACGATCAAGTTCGTGGGTGAAGACGGCGAGGTGATCGAGCACGAGGTGTTCAAGGCCCCTGGCTCGGGCGTGGCGCTCGCCATGTACAATCTCGACGAGTCCATTCGCGATTTCGCGCGCGCATCGATGAACTACGCGCTCGCGCGCAAATATCCGCTCTATCTCTCCACCAAGAACACCATCCTCAAGGCCTATGACGGCCGGTTCAAGGACCTGTTTGCCGAGATCTACAAAACGGAATTCGAGGAGCGCTTCAGAGCGCACGGCCTCACCTATGAGCACCGGCTGATCGACGACATGGTGGCGAGCGCGCTCAAATGGGCGGGCGGTTATGTGTGGGCCTGCAAGAATTACGATGGCGATGTGCAGTCCGACACCGTAGCTCAGGGATTCGGATCGCTCGGGCTGATGACCAGCGTGCTGATGACGCCGGACGGC
>DATJGT010000026.1:0-18841 GCA_035494695.1 Rhizomicrobium sp.
GCGCGGCCGTCGGTGCCGCCGAGCAGCGGATCGCACACGCGTTCGGGATGCGGCATGAGCCCCAACACGTTGCGTTTTACGTTCAGAATGCCGGCGATGTTGCGCGCGCTGCCGTTGGGGTTCTCGCCGTCCGCATACCGGAACACCACGCGGCCTTCGCCCTCCAGGCGATCCAGCGTGTCATCATCGGCGAAATAATTGCCTTCGCCGTTCGCCACCGGAAACGCCACCCGCTGGCCGTGATTGTATTTGCGGGTGAAGATGGATTGCGTCTCCGTCACCTCCAAGCCTACTGAGCGACCGGTGAACTTGAGCCCGGCATTGCGCAACAGCGCACCGGGAAGCAGGCGTGACTCCGTCAACACCTGAAAGCCGTTGCAGATGCCGAGCACCGTCACGCCCTTCTGCGCCTTGTCGATGACATCGTGCATTACGTTCGACAGCGCCGCCATGGCGCCGGTGCGCAAATAATCGCCATAAGCGAAGCCGCCCGGCAGCACGATGAGATCGACATCGGGGACTTCGCTATCGGCGTGCCACACCATGTGCGGCTTCTTGCCGGTGACCTGCTCCAATGCGACCGCCGCATCGCGGTCGCAGTTCGATGCAGGAAAGACGACGATGGCGGATTTCAAATCTTCACTCCCTGCTTGCGCAGAGCGGCGAGCGCTTTCTCGATCGCATCCTGACTCGTTTCGCGGCCCCACGCCTGGCCGATGGGAACGGTTTCCTTCAGCACCTTCGGCGTTTCCTCGACCATCCGCTGGCCGAGTTTGCTTTTGTAAAACGCCGCCAGGCCCTTCAGCTCATCCGTCGAATAGTGCCGCGCGAGCACGCGCGCCTGCAGATCGAGCAGATGCGGAAGGCCGGCGATCATCTGCGCCTTCACGCTCTGCTGGAACTTGCCGAGCACGGCGGGAGACACATCCGCCTTGCGCGCCTTCAGCGAATTGGCGAGCGACGGCATCATCAGGTCGATATAGGCGAGCGCATTGGCTTTCGCATGCGTCGCTTCGAGCAGCTGCACGCCGAGCGCGATTTTCGCCGGATCGGCGGGCGGTGGCTTTGCGGCACTCGCCACCGCCTGTGGAGGCGGCGCGGCCTGCACCGCGGTGCCGAGCAGCATGGCCGCGGCAAAGGCGGCAGCAATGGGCTTCATCATTTGTGCGGCTTGGGCTTCGCCAGCGGGCGCGAAGGATTGTCATCGTCATCTTCGTCGGACTGCACCCTGGTCGCCTTCGCGCGCGCCGCGATCGCCGCCATCCGCGCCTGACGATTCAGGATCATCAACTCGCGCTGGATTTTCGGAGTTTCCGCCGCAAGCCTGGCGCCCAGCGAGTTGCGGAAAAATCCAATCAGCCCCTTCAGCTCGGCCAGTGTGAAATGCCGCGACACGACGTGCGCCTGACGATCGAGGTTGTCCGCAGCTTTCTGCATCAGCTCGATGCGCTTTTCGTGCGTGAACTTCTTCACATCCAGCTTCGGATTGTCCTGCTTCGCGCGCGCGACGAACATCGGCATGAAGCGCTGAATCTGCACGGTGACGTTCAGCGCATTCATCGACGGATGGTAGAGCTGAATGAACTCCTTCGCCGCGGCGACCTTTGCGGGATCGTCCTTGGCCGGATCCGGCAGCGCGGGTCGCGCGGGCGCGGACTGCATCGCCTGGGGCGGCTTGCCCGGAGGGGCGGGCGTTGCCGGCAGCGGCGCAGCCAAGGCCGCGGCGGCCAATGCAACTGCGAAGAACGGGGCAGAGAGCGGCGCAAAAAACGTTCGTTGTTTCACTGCGAGTTCCTAAATTTATGACGTGGCCAAAGCTTGCCTCTGCCCGTGGGGGAGAGGGAAAAGGAAGGGACGACGCCTCATCCCTTCAATTCGATCTCGTATTTCTCGATCACCGTGTTGGCAAGGAGCTTTTCGCACATCTCCCTGAGGCGCGCGCGGGCTTTCTCCGCATCTGTGTCATGCAACTCGACATCGATGAGCTTCCCCTGGCGGACTTCGCCCACTTCCCTGAACCCAAGCCCGTTCAGCGCATGCCCGATCGCCTTGCCCTGCGGATCGAGGACACCGTTTTTCAATGTAACGAAGACTCGTGCTTTCATTGGTCATCCTTCGTGGGCCGCTTTGCGGCCACCTCAGGATGACGAAGTCCGACAGAATGGAATTGATCAGCCAACTGCCGCCTCGAAGCTTTTGGCCGGGATTTTGGCTTCCCCGCCCTGCGTGTTGACAGCCGAACCAGCGCTTCGCCATCTGCCTTTATGAGCGCGAATTTCTTGGCGCGGCTCCAGCCCTTGAGGCGGCGCTCCGTAGCGTGTGCCTCTCGCAGATCGTTGAACCATTTCGACCAGACGAGAATTACAGGCCGTCTTGAAGAGGTGTAGCCCAAATAGCGAGCGTCATTGTGCTCAGCGAGGCGAGTGTTCACATCCTCGTGCGAAGTTGAACCTACGTAGAAGCTGCCGTCCGAACACCTCAACATATAAGTCCAGCCACCCATCGCATTTTCGAACTTTCACCCGGGCATGCTGCCCGTCATGCTGAGGCGCGTTGCGAAGCAACGCCACGAAGCACGACCTACCGCACCAGCACCGGGCCCTTCGTTTCTCCCTGCACCGATTCGGGCATGATGCCCAGCCGTTTTGCGACTTCGCTGTACGCCTCGACAACACCGCCCATATCGCGGCGGAAGCGGTCCTTGTCCATCTTCTCGTTGGTGGTCGCGTCCCACAATCGGCACGAATCCGGGCTGATCTCGTCGGCCAGCACGATGCGCATGAATTCGTTTTCCCACAGCCGGCCAAACTCGAGCTTGAAATCGACGAGCTTGATGCCGACGCCAAGGAAAAGACCGGAGAGAAAATCGTTGATGCGGATCGACAGGTTGACGATGTCGTCCAGATCCTGCGGCGCGGCCCAGCCGAACGCGGTGATGTGTTCCTCGCTCACCCAGGGATCGTGCAGCTTGTCGTTCTTGTAGTAGTATTCGATGATCGAGCGCGGCAGCACCGTGCCTTCCTCGATTCCGAGGCGCTTGGATAACGAACCCGCGGCGATGTTGCGCACCACCACTTCCAGCGGAATGATCTCCACTTCTTTCACCAGCTGTTCGCGCATGTTGAGGCGGCGGACGAAATGCGTCGGTACGCCGATCGCGTTCAGCTGATTCATCAGATATTCGCTGATGCGGTTGTTGAGGACGCCCTTGCCGTCGAGCGTCGCCTTTTTGGTGGCGTCGAAGGCCGTGGTGTCGTCCTTGAAATACTGGATAACCGTGCCGGGCTCCGGACCCTCGTACAGGATTTTGGCCTTTCCTTCGTAAATCTGCCGGCGGCGTTTCATGGGACGTCCTTCCGGGCGCGCTCCGCGGCCCAAAATGCGAAAACGGGGCTTGGCCCCGTTTGGGAGCCTAACCTAACTATGGGGGGGGCGCTGCGCAATAATTCGTCAGGCCAACAGCGGCGAATGGGCCGGTCGCGAACGCCTTTGCCATAGGCTAAGGTCGGCGTGGAGGCGGGGTGTCCCGCACGAATTCTATTTCTTTTCAAGAGGTTGTGATGAGCGGATCGTTTCAGGACCGGGAGAAGGCATTCGAGAGCAAGTGGGCGCATGACGAGGAGATGCGCTTTCGCATCGTTGCCCGGCGCAACAAGCTTCTGGGCCTGTGGGCGGCGGAGCAGATGGGGATCGCCGGGCCGGACGCCGAGGCCTACGCCAAGACGGTCGTGCAGGCCGATTTCCTGGAGCCTGGCCACGAGGACGTGGTCAACAAGGTGCAGAAGGACTTCGCGGCCAAGAACATCGTCCGCTCCGATCACGCCATCCGCGTGAAGATGGAGGAGCTGCTCCCGATCGCCACCGACCAGATCATGCACGAGACGCGGAAGTGAGCGAATAGGGAGTAGCGAATAGCCAATAGGAACTGCGGATGCAGGGCAGCAGAATCCGCTATTCGCTACTCGCCATTCGCCATTCGTTTTTGGCGGCCGCGCTGCTCATTTTGCCTGCGCGCGCAGCCGAACCTGGCTGGCAGTACTACGGCGGAAATCAGGCGGGGCAGCGCTATTCGGCGGCGAAACGGATCACACCCGCGAATGTGCGCGATCTGCAGGTGGCGTGGACTTATTCGACCGGCGATCTGACGCGCCACGCGGACGCGATGAAGCGCGCGTCCTTCGAGGACACGCCGATCCTCGCGGATGGACGGCTCTATATCTGTTCGGCGTTCAACGAGGTGAGCGCTCTCGATCCCGGCACGGGCAAGCAGCTCTGGCGGTTCGATCCGAAGCTGAATGCCGACATCCGCTATCCCAACGATTACGTCTGCCGCGGCGTCGCGTTCTGGCGGAATGACAAGACGCCCGCGAAATCTGTTTGCACCTCGCGCATTTATCTAAACACCGCTGACCGCAGGTTAATCGCGCTGGACGCCAAGACCGGAAACCCGTGCGCGAATTTCGGCAATCGCGGCACGGTCGTCATCGGCGAAGGACAGCAGATCGAAGGCAAACGCTTCGGCCGCATCCACACGACATCGCCGCCGGTGATTACGCACGGGCTTGTGATCGTCGGCTCGTCCATCGACGACAACCAAAAGGTGGATGAGCTGCGCGGCACGGTCCACGCGTACGATGTCGTAACCGGCGCGCATCGCTGGAGCTTCGATCCGCTCAAGGATCAGAAACCGCCATTCCGGGCCGGCGCGGCGAATGTTTGGGCGCCGATGAGCGTGGACGAGCAACGTGGCCTCGTGTTCCTGCCCGTCTCGAGCGCCAGCGTCGATTTTTATGGCGGCTTGCGCAAAGGCGACGGCAAATACGCGAATTCGATCGTTGCACTACGTGTCAGCGATGGGACCGTCGCGTGGTCATTCCAGACCACGCATCATGATGTCTGGGATTACGACATCCCCGCCCAGCCGACGCTCGGAACTGTGACCTACAAGGGCAAAACGACACCTGCGGTTCTGCAGCCTACGAAACAGGGATTGCTGTTCACCATCGAGCGCGAGACCGGCGCGCCGCTCATCCCGGTGGTCGAACGCAAAGTGCCGCAAGGCGCGGCGCCCGGCGACGTGCTCTCGCCCACGCAGCCCTTTCCCATTGCGCCGAAGCCGCTCGCGCCCACACGCATCAAACCGGACGATGCGTTCGGATTGACGTTCTGGGATCGCGGCAAATGCCGGGACATCATCGCGCATGCGCGGCACGACGGACTCTACACACCGCCAAGCCTGCAGGGTACGATTCTCTATCCCTTTACCGGCGGCGGCACGAACTGGGGCGGTCTCGCCTTCGATGCCGCGAGCGACACCGCGTACGTGAACGTGTCGAGCGCGATGCATCTCGTCACGCTCATTCCGCAGAAGTCCTACCACCAGCTGGAGGAGCGTTTCTTCGACAAGGAAGTCTCGCCCAACGAAGGTGCGCCGTTCGGCATGATGCGCGAGACGATCCTCTCGCCATGGGGATTGCCGTGCAATCCGCCGCCCTGGGGATTGCTCTATGCGATCGACATGCACGATGGGCATGTGAGGTGGAGCACGCCGCTCGGCACCACAGAAGACCTCGCGCCGTTTTCGCAATACATCATGGGCAAGAGCGGTACGCCCAATCTCGGCGGTCCCATCGTGACGGCGGGCGGCCTGGTCTTCATCGGCGCGGCCATGGACAATTACCTGCGCGCCTTCGATGCGAAGGCCGGTGCGGAGCTGTGGCGCGGACGCCTGCCCGCCGGCGGACAGGCAACGCCGATGACCTATGTGTGGAGAGGCCGGCAGTATGTCGTCATCGCCGCCGGTGGACACTCCAAGCTCGACACCAAACGCGGGGATCAGGTGGTGGCGTTCGCACTGCCGCGCTGACACTCACTCAAGATAAGGCGGCGTGCATTGCCCGGAGACTAAGTCCCGCTGGAGCCGGGTCGTCGGCCCCTCGAAGCGATGCACGCCTTCTCAGGAAGACCGGGGGGCGCATGTAGCCGCCCGGATTTCGAGCGATCTCAGCCTCTGCGGCAGTGATCGGGACGTGCTCGTCCGAAACCCGCGCAGCTTGGCTGCCGCATCCGCACCACTTGGGAGTGCGTTGGCGCGGCGGCCGACTCGTTTGCATGCGAAGCCGTGCCGACGGCAGCATTCATCTGCGCGAGCATGTCGAGGTCCTTCTCTGGAACCAGAACGACGGTGTGCTCTTCACCCTTAGTGGTGAGCGCCTGCGCCGCGATCACGCCGCGGTCGTTGACATAGTGCGCGACAACAACATAGAGCCCATGCGGCTTCCGAACGAGCGTGTTCAAATCGACGAGCGCAGCGCCATTATCGGAAATCCAGCCTCTGAGATCGCCGACATTGCGGTCGAAGTCCCCTCCCACAATCATGCCCTTGTTATTGATACCAGTGGCCTCGCTTTCGGGGTCATCGCCAATGACGCCCAAGTCGGTCATGCCGCCGTTGTGCGCAAAGAATGCATGCCCGGCAATCGAGCCCGGCGTGGTGCGCGAAAATCCCACGACGTCGCCCAGATTGTTGATCCAGTCTCCATGCCCGTAGTCGCCGCCGAGACTGCCAAGGTCGCGCATGCCGTTATCCTTGTCCCAGATGAAAGGACGTAGTTCGGTGTCGCCGGCGAGATTGGACGTGCCGGTCACCTGGCCGTTGTTGTTGATCAGGGTGGCCGATGCGAAGGTGCCGCCAAGCGTACCCAGGTCCGTGAAGCTCTTGGTCGCCGAGTCCCACACGAAGGGATGGGTGTCCGGCACGCCTGAGGCCCCTGCCTGGTAGCTGGTGTAGGCCCAGCCCACGGCTTGCCCGGCGTCGTTGATGTCAATCACCATGCTGTCCGGTCCACCCAGCGTGCCCACATCTGTAAGTCCGGTATCCTTGGCCCAAACGGCGCCATGGGCCGAGGTCGTCACGGGCAGGAACAGCGCGTTAATTCCGAAGTCCAGCCCTCCGCAATCGCGCTCGGTTGAGGGCAGCCAGATGCAATTCGCCTGCGGGACTCCGATATAGGGATCGCTCGAATCCGAGGTTGACGATTGCACCGTGACCTGGCCCGAGCTGTTGACGGTCGGTCCGCCCGCGCTTTGCGTGCCGCCCAACGTGCCCAGATCCTTGATCTTGCCGCCTTTCCAGATCACAGCGCGCCCCTCGAAGGCGCCGGTGTCCGGATCGCTCTTTCCGTTCTGCGAGATGCCAGTGACAAGGCCCTTGTCGTTGAGCCCTAGGCCAAAACTGCTGACCCCGTACTGCAACGCGCCGAGGTCGTTGGTGCCGCCGTTCTTCCACTCGAAGGCGTGGCCGACATTGTCGCCAATAAAGCACCAATCCGGACAGAACGGATCCGGGATCGTTGTCGCATCGATCCCCACAACGTTGCCGTGACTGTTGAGGACCCGGCAGGCTAGGCCACAGATGCTCGAAAATCCTCCGCCGAATGTGCCGACGTCGAACAGAACGTAGTGCGGGAGTGTTCCCGGTGTATGGGCCTCGTGCTTCGCGCCCGCAGCGACCGACGGCGCGGCCAACGCCGTGCTCAACAGAAGCGAAGCGAAAATCGAAAGTGTGCTCTTGCTCATCTCCAGCCCTCCAGTAGCTGTCAAAATTGAGGTCTGAAGCATCGGGCGTGGCGCCGGAGCTGGGCAGGTCCCGCGGCAAGCGAACGGTTCCGGCGGCGTGCCGACAGGTTGCGTTCGGTTGCGCGGAACCGGAATTGCGCGGATAATCTGTGCCACTTGCCCGCTCCAACGGAGGGGGCGCACGGCGACGGGGCAGTCGTGACGGAGTCCATGGCAGCGGACGGTTTCGGGGTGCGCTTGCTGCGCGCGCTCGACGCCTGCAACTTAAGCCGATCCCAGCTGCCAGCGCTTCTCGGCGTTCACAAATCGATGGTGAGCCGCTGGCTTTCGGAAGACATGAAGCCGACCGGCTACAACCTTGCCCGCCTCAGCTCGGAGATCGCGAAGCGAAAGCCCGGGTTCAACATGAGTCTGTGGACCGCGCCGAGGTCGGCGTTCGAGGCGGCGCTGGGTCTGCGCACGGAAACAGATAGCGGGTTCGGATTTCCCGCGAACGCGATTGAATCGCTGCACACCAAACCGCCGCACAACAAACCTTCTCTCGCCGTGCTGCCGTTCACCAATCTGAGTCGCGATCCGGAGCAGGACTACTTCGTCGAAGGCACGATGGAGGAGGTCATCACAGCGCTTGGCCGGATCCGGTCGATCTTCGTCGTCGGCGCCGGTTCAAGCCGCAGCTTGAAGGATCAATCGATCAACCCATTGCAGGCGGCACGCAGGTTGGGCGTGCAGTATATTCTCGAAGGCAGCGTTCGAAGGTCCGATACAAAGATTCGCATCTCGGTCAAACTCACCGATGCCATACAAAGCGCGCAAATATGGGCGGAGCGATTCGAAGGTACGCTGGATGACGTGTTCGCGCTTCAGGATCGGGTCGCTCTCAGCATCGCCGGCGCAATCGAGCCCACCGTTCATGCCGTCGAGAGACGCCACGCTGCGCGCCGTCCCATCGAGAGTCTCGGATGTTACGATCTCTATCTGCGCGCAGCCGCATTGCGGGCGACGCTGCACAAGGCGGAGGTGCTGAACGCGATTGCGCTACTTGACCGCGCACTGGCGCGGGAACCGGATTTTGCGCCCGCCCTTGGGCAAGCGGCCAGTTGTCACAGCCTCGTGGTCCTCAACAACTGGTCGGACGATCCGGAATGGCACCGCCGCCAGGGCCTGACGATGGCGGAGCGCGCGATTTCGACCGGCTCCGACGACGCGGCCGCGCTCGCCCAAACGGCCAATGCCCTGATGGAGCTGGACAATGACGTAGGCCGGGCGCGGCCTCTGATCGAGCGGGCGCTCGCGCTCAATCCAAGCTCAGCCTACGCCTGCTTTGTCGGTGGCGTCCTTGCTCTGACCGAGGCCGACGGTCATGCCGCGGAGCGCTATTTTCAGCAGGCTGCGCGGCTCGACCCGCTGTCACCGCTGGGCGAGATGGCGCGGGCTCATATGGCGATGGCTTGCATTTCACAAGGCGATTTCGTTTCGGCAGCGCGCCTTTACCCCGAGACGACCTATCGGACGCCGAGAATTCATCTCATGATGGCGGCGGTTTACGGCGAATTGGGAAACATGGGGGAAGCACGCAGGCAGCTTGCGCTTTACACGGACTCTACAACCGTTCCGCCGGACGTGATGGTGAGTCGTTCGATCCATGAAGCAGGTCTTCGCGGCAGAGTCCTTGAGGGACTAAGGCACGCCCGCATGCTCATGCATCAATAGCCGAGCGCCGCCAGCAGTGCTCGGATGGTCATGAAGATTAGAATGACGGAGCCGATCGTCCAAAGCGTCGCGCGCACTTCATGAATCTGGCCCGTGAAATACGCGATGAAATGCAGCAATCGCGAAACCACGTAACCGTATAGTAGCCACTCCGCGAGCAATAGCGGCGGACGCGTGAGGACATAGAGAAAACCCGCGACCAGAAAGAACGGCACGTTTTCGAGATCGTTCATTTGGATGCGGCGGATGCGATCGACGCGCTCGTTGGTCTCGAGCTGTCGCGGATCGGGAGTCGGATTGAAAACCGTCTTCTTGAGGTCCTCGGGCGAGCGGAAGCCGCCCTTGACCTGCATCATGCGAACGACTGTCAGCCAGGACATCGCCACGACCTTGAGGATCATGAGAGTCGCGGCAATAGCATATGCAGCGAACAGTGGATCGCGCAGACTTAGCTGATTCATCGATTGCCCCCCGTCTTCTGTCCTGACGTCGCAATGCCCTGCAGCACGTCCTGAAGTGAAGCCGCAAGCCGCCCCGCCGTCCGGCCCTACACTTTAGCATGCGCCGATGGCGGCCACCGATCCCGTCGCTCCCAAATCAATCATGACGGGTTGTTTAACTCATGGTAATGTCGCCGCTGAGGCAGCGCACAAGGGGGCCACCATGTCGCGCATTTTTGCAGCTGTTTATGGCGTCATCGCGTACGTCATCTTCTTCGCAACATTCTTCTACGCCATCGGATTTGTCGGCAACCTCGTTGTGCCGAAGAGCATCGACGTCGGTCCGGCAGCGCCGCTGACGACCGCGCTCATCATCGATGTCATTCTGCTTGGCATCTTCGCCGTGCAGCACAGTTTGATGGCACGGCCGTTCTTCAAGCGGGCATGGACGAAGATCGTCCCCGAGCCTGTCGAACGCTCGACCTATGTGTTGTTTGCGAGCCTCGCCCTGATTTTGCTCTATTGGCAGTGGCGGCCGATTACGGGGCCGGTCTGGACAGTCACGAACTACGCCGGTGCCACGGCGCTGATGGCGGTCTTCTGGCTCGGATGGCTGACGGTTCTGCTGTCCACCTTCCTGATCAGCCATTTCGAGCTGTTCGGACTTACGCAGGTCTGGATGAATCTGCGCAACCAGAAGCCCACGCCGATGCAGTTCAGGACACCGTTCCTGTACGGCTTCGTACAGCATCCGCTCTATCTCGGGTTCATTCTGGCCTTCTGGGCAACGCCGATGATGACGCTTGGCCATCTGCTGTTTTCGGTGATGACAACCGTTTACATCCTCATCGCCATTCAGCTCGAGGAGCGTGATCTCATCGCGACGTTCGGCGACTCCTATGTGAGCTATCGCCGGCGCGTGCGGATGCTGATCCCGATGCCGCCGAAGTCATCGTAAGGCGCGAGCCGTTAGCTTTCGCCCGCGGGCAGGGATTGCGCGTCGGGAAACGAGCCGTAGGCGGAGAAATCCACCTCGAAGGTGAGCAGCTTTGCCTGAAGCATGGTGTAGAGCGGCATGCGCCAGGTGACGGTGTGGCCATGCAGCATGTTGCCGGTCACTTGGGGCTTGATGATCGTGCGGCCGATCTTCACTGGTGCCGCGCGATCGATCGAGCCCGGCAACGTCACGCTGAAGACATAGGTGTGATCGCCGAACATGGTTTGCGCGAGTTCGGTGCCGAAGCGCTCATCGCCGTGGCTGCCGCGCGCGTTCTCGCGCCGCGCGCGATCCACGAGAAACGTGCGGCGGAATGTGACATGGCTCGGACCCAGGCCGAGCCAGCTTCTGCCGTGATTGGCAAGGCTGAGCGATTCATCGGAGAGCCGCAGATCCGAGAGCGACTTGAAATCCATGATCGCGAGTTGCGTGGTCTTGCCGTTCGCGGCGATCACGCGCGTCTTCACGTTATTTTCTCGCAGATCGAGTGCCGATTCCTTTTTGTCTTTCAGAGCCTCGCCAAGCAGTCCCTGCGCCGCGATGGCGATCTCGTAACTCCCGCTGCCGGTTCGCCCGATCGACAGCTTCTGAGAAAGATCGAAACAGGCGGAGAGCGCAAGCGAGCAGACGATAACAGTGGCCGCTCTCGCGGTGCGTCTCAAATCCCCGGCTTTCATGCGCACATCTCTCCCGCGCTACAATCCGATATGAACGCGCCCTTACGGCTAAATTGGGGCGTTGTTTCACGCGGAGACGCGGACGCGCGGAGGATCATTCATCGTTCCAATTGCGTCACATCAAGGCATTAGCGCGAATCGTGCCGACGCATTGGTGTTGACTCCGCTCCCGCCTCCTCTTGGACACACACTGCAATTCATCTCCGCGGCTCCGCGCCTCCGCGTGAAATAACGACTTCGTATTGCCATCTCCGAAAGCATCGCATTGGCCCGGCACTCTTCACATCTGCGCCTGCTCTTCCACAAGTTCCTGCTGAATTTGCGTGGGCGTCTGCGCGATCAGGCGGCGCTTTTTCCAATCGCCCTTCAGGAACCACGCGGCGGCCATCCCGGCCGCGGCAATGTTCGCCGCCGGCATCGACCACCACAATCCGTTGGCGCCCAGCGCGGTATGATGGGAAAGGACGTAAGCGAGAGGAAGCTGCAGCAGCCATTGCGAGGCAAGTCCGATCACCATGGCCGGAATCATTTCGCCTGCTGCGCGCAGCACCGCCGGGAGCGCAAACTGCAGACCAAGAAAGCCGGTGGCCCAGGCCACAATCCGAATGACACGCGCACCTTCCGCGATAACGGCACGGTCGTGCGGCACGAAGAAGGCGACAATCGCAGGCGCAAAGATCATGCAGAGGGCACCAAAAGCCGTAAGCACGAGGAATGTCAGCACAGCGGCTATATGGGCAGTTCGTTCCGCGCGTTCGAGATTGCCTGCGCCGATGTTCTGGCCCACCAGGGCCGAGGTGGCGAGTGCCAGACCCATTGCCGGAATGACCGCCACGTTGAAGATATTGGCACTGACGCCGAAGCTCGCTGTCGCCACGGTGCCGAAGCTCGTGACGAGGACGATCATCGCCGTCATGCCGAGACCGCGCGCGGATTGCTCGATCGACGCTGGGTAGCCCAGCAGGAATGCGCGCTTCACAAAGGCGAAGTCCGGTACGAAATCCCGCCAATGGACGTGAATGCCGAAGCGCCCGCCAAACAGCAGGCGCATGGATACAATCGAAGCCAGCAATTGCGCGATGAGCGTGGCTATGGCCGCGCCCATGACACCCAGAGCGGGCGCGCCGAACTTCCCGAAAATGAGAATCGGATCGAGCGCGAAATTCACCAGCACCGTGCCGGCCACGATGAAGAGCGGCGCCTTCACCTCGCCCACGCCCCGCAGCAGCGCCTGCACCATCGCGTAGATGAAGGTAAACGGAAGTGCTACGAAGATTACGCGCATGAAGGCGAGCGCATTCGCGTACACATCGGATGCGACGCCGAGCCGGTGCAGAATCCAGGGCGCGAGGGCGAAACCCAGTGCGCCTAGCACAATGGACACGAACACGATCGTGAGCAGCGTTTGCGTGGCGACGTGATCGACCATCTTGTGGTCGCGCGCGCCGGTGTATTGCGCGATCAGAGTCGTGCCCGCGATCGCGAAGCCCATGCCGGCCGCGATGAGCACGAACATCACCGGCAGCGTGATGGAGACCGCCGCGACAGCCGCGGCACCCAGGCGGCCGACCCAGAACGCGTCAATGATCTGGTAGGCCACCTGCAGAATGTTTGCGCCGGTGATGGGCAGCGCGAGCCGGAACAGCGCCCCGACAATGGAACCTTCAAGCAGACGCGAATCGAACGCGCGGCGCTGCTTTGAATTAGACGCGGTCATCCAATTCCTCTGTCATGGCCCGGCTTGTCCCCGCATTCGCGGGGACGCCACGTAGCGGAGGCGCGTCCGCGCCGCAATGACTCTTTAGCGCGCGGACGCGCGCTTACTGGATGGCCCGCTTTCGCGGACCATGACAAGTTTGGTGATTACAAGGTCACGTCGCCCTCGCCGAAGACGCGGGTGAAGATGATGTCCACGTGCTTCAGGTGGTAATCGAGATCGAACAGTTTCTCGAGTTCGGCAGGCTGCAGCGCACGCGTGACCTCCTTGTCGGCCTTCAGGAGGGATAACAGATCGCCCTCGCCGTTCCAGGCGCGCATGGCGTCGCGCTGGACCAGGCGATACGCGTCCTCGCGGCCGACTCCGGTTTGCGTAAGTGCGAGCATCACGCGCTGGCTGTGCACGAGACCCCGCGTCTTCTCCAGGTTCTCCTTCATGCGCTCTGGATAGACGATCAGTTTGTCGATCACGTTCGCTGCGCGCACCAGCGCGAAATCCAGCGTGATGGTGGCATCCGGCCCGATGTAGCGCTCGACGGAGGAATGGGAGATGTCGCGCTCGTGCCACAGCGCCACGTCCTCCAGCGCCGGCGTCACATAGGCGCGCACCATGCGGGCAAGGCCGGTGAGGTTTTCCGAGAGCACCGGGTTGCGCTTGTGCGGCATGGCAGAGGAGCCTTTCTGGCCTTCGGAGAAGAATTCCTCCGCCTCCAGAACTTCGGTCCGCTGGAGATGCCGGATTTCGGTGGCGAGCCGCTCGATCGAGCTGGCCGTCACGCCGAGCGCCGCGAAGTAGGCCGCATGGCGGTCGCGCGGGATTACCTGGGTCGAGACCGCTTCCGTCTTCAGACCCAGCTTGGCGGCGACATGCGCCTCCACACGCGGATCGATGTTGGCAAAGGTGCCGACCGCGCCGGAAATCGCGCAGACGGCAATCTCCTCGCGCGCCGCGATCAGCCGCCGCTTCGCCCGCTCGAACTCGGCATAGAAGCTCGCGAGCTTGACCCCGAACGTCGTGGGCTCGGCATGGATGCCGTGGCTTCTGCCGATGGCGACCGTGTGCTTGTGCTCATAGGCGCGGCGCTTGAGTGCGGCGAGCAGCAGATCGACATCGGCGATCAGAATGTCGGCGGCGCGCTTGAGCTGCACGGACAAGCACGTGTCGAGCACATCCGAGGACGTCATCCCCTGATGCACGAAGCGCGCTTCCGGGCCGACGATCTCGGAGAGATGCGTGAGAAACGCGATCACATCGTGCTTCACCTCGCGCTCGATCGCGTCGATCCGCGCGATATCGAATTTCGCCTTGCTGCCTTTCTCCCATAGGGCACGCGCGGCGGATTTCGGAATGATGCCGAGGTCGGCGAGCGCGTCGGCGGCATGCGCCTCGATCTCGAACCAAATGCGGAATTTCTCTTCCGGCGACCAGATGGCGGTCATCTCGGGCCGGGCGTAGCGGGGAATCATGGTCTTTCCTTACACTACGGCCAGCGACCTTTGAAGTCGGATCAGCGTTCCTCGCGATCTTTCGCCGAAGTCTGACGCACGAACGTCGTGACCATGTCCGGCGCGCCTCGCACCTTGAGCGTCTCCATGATTCTGCCGATGGCGCCGCGATGGGACGCGCCATGCGCGATGATATGCGCGAGGATTTCTGCCTTCGTCATGCGGCCATGATCGCTGTCGGAAACAAAGTCGAATTCGACGACGTCATCCAATTCACTGGCGGACAGGTCCTTCACATAGTCGAGATACCAGGCGTCTGTTTCCGCGAGCGTAGACGCAAGCCGCTCAAGCTCGGGAATGTCGTTTCCCACCACTGCCCTGAATTCGTGCTCGGTCCCGCTGAGGCGAGCTTTGAAGATCTGATCGACAATAGACGTGTGGCCGAGCAGAACCAGTATGGTGTTGAACTGCACCCGATCCGCATCATCCGGAACGCGCCGCAGCGCCTCGACAAGACCGAGGTTACACCACGCCTTGTGCTCGAACAGCGAGACCAGAAACGAATTGCCCACGTTATCGCCAGGGATTTATGGAGGATGCAGGCTACATCAACCCTGGCTTCGTCGCCACGTCGCTACATCAATCCCATCGCCTTGAAGCTGGCATGGCCGCCGCGGCCGATGACGATGTGATCGTGAACGGAAATGTTCAGCGCCTTTGCCGCAGCGACGATGGTCCGCGTCATTTCGATATCGGCGCGGCTGGGCGTGGGGTCGCCGCTCGGGTGATTGTGAACGAGAATGATGGCGGAGGCGGACAGCTCAAGCGCCCGCTTCACGATCTCGCGCGGATAGACAGGCGTGTGATCCACGGTGCCCTGCCCCTGCACTTCATCGGCTATCAGCACATTCTTGCGGTCGAGAAACAGAATACGGAATTCCTCGTGCGTGTTCCGCGCCATTGCAGCGGTGCAGTAGTCGAGCACGGCCTGCCACGAACTGAGCGCCGGCTTCCCGAGCATCCTTGATTTCGAGAGCCGCAGTGCTGCCGCTTCGACGATCTTCAGCTGGGTGACGGCATTCTCGCCCAGCCCTTTAAAGGCAAGCAACCGTTCTCGAGGCGCGGCAATCACCTCGGCGAAACCGCCGAATTTTGCGATGAGGTCTTTCGCGAGCGGCTTCACATCGCGGCGCGGAATGGCCGCGAACAACAGAAGCTCCAACAGCTCATAATCCGGCAAAGCGTTCGCGCCGCCTTCGAGGAATCGCGCGCGCAGCCGATCCCTATGACCTAGATAGTGCGGCCCGTCCCTCGCGACCGCATCGATATACGACGGCGAAATATCCGCGACGAACGTGCCTGCGCCCGTTTTCGGGCGAAGATTTCTTGACGCCATGCCCCACCACAAGAATCGCCCGACAGCTTCAATTTGCCCAAATTCTTGCCGGCGCGCCACTTGACTATTCATAACCGTTAGGTTATTGATTGGGAATGCAGCCGCGCACCGACCATGTGTTCAAGTCTCTCTCCGACCCTACGCGTCGGTCGCTTTTCGAACGGCTGTGCCGGGAGGGGGAGCTGACGGTTTGGGAACTGACTGAGGATTCCGGAGTCTCGCAGCCGGCTGTTTCCAAGCATCTGGGCCAGCTCAAATCCGCGGGTCTGGTGCGGGATCGTCGGCACGGCCGCGAGACACATTATAGCGCCGAGCCCAAGGCGCTGAAGCCGCTGGTGGACTGGCTGGGTTTTTACGCAGCGTTCTGGCGCCAAAAGTTCGATGCACTCGAAGACCTGCTCAGGAGGATGGACCAATGAGCGAAACATCGGCCGATACGCGCTCCGTCGTTGTCGAGCGCGAATTCCCTTATGCGCCGGAAAAACTCTGGCGCGCGCTCACGCAACCACACCTGATCGAGGAATGGCTGATGAAGAGCGACTTCGAGCCTGTCGTCGGCCATCGGTTCAACCTTCGCGGCGACTGGGGCGGCATGCTGGATTGCGAGGTTCTCGCCCTCGATCCGCACAAAATGCTGTCCTACACGTGGAATCATGCGCATGCCGACGCAGCGTTCAATCTGAACAGCGTGGTCACCTTCACGCTCACCCCGACGGCCACGGGCACGCACCTGCGCATGGAGCAGTCGGGCTTCCGCCCCGATCAGAAGCAGGCCTTCGGCGGCGCGAGGTTCGGGTGGGAGAAGTTCTTGGCCAACCTCGAGCAGGTTTTGGCGCGAACGGATTGAAGGCGTTCGCGCAGAATTCAATGGCGCTCCCCCTTTCGGGAGCGGCACACCGCAACGGAGAAACAGCAATGAAGATCAAATTGACAAGCGTATACGTGAACGACCAGGAAAAGGCGCTGCGCTTCTACACTGACGTGCTGGGCTTCACCAAAAAGGCCGATTTCAGCAACGGTCCCTATCGGTGGCTGACCGTTGCTTCTTCCGAAGAGCCCAACGGAACCGAGTTGCAGCTCGCGCTGAACAATAACCCGGCGGCCAAGGCTTATCAGGAAGCGCTGTTTCAGCAAAACCAGCCGGCGATCATGCTCTTTACCGACGACATCAAAGGTGACTACGAGCGCATCAAGGGGCGTGGCGCGGAATTCACGATGCCGCCGAAGGAGGTCACCGGCTCGACAATTGCCCAGCTGAACGACACCTGCGGCAATCTCATTCAGATCACTCAGCTGGCGCGCTGGTAAGTCCAAAGGAGATCCCAATGACCTGGAACGAATGGATTCGGCAGATACACCGCTGGCTGGCAATCGTGTTTACCGTCACGGTCCTTGCGAACTTCACCGCCATGGCACTCGGGAAACCGCCCCCATGGATCGTCTACTCGCCACTGCCTCCGCTTTTCCTATTAATGTTCACAGGACTCTACATGTTTGCGCTGCCGTATGTCGGGAAGTGGCGCAACGCACGAAGCATTGGCGCTTACGAGCGGGTGTAGACGATTTGGTAAGGAAGGGTTTTGCCTGTGCGACTTCCCTGCGTCATCTCTGCGATTTCCCCGCATCGTGTCGGAAGCAGCAGTTTCCAACCCAGGAGCTATCTAAGGGAAACGGATAAAGCCATTGTAGTTCTCGGTACCCTTGATGCGATAAGAACCCGCAATTACGCCACTATCATTAATGGTATATGGAATTGTTTGGCCGCTACCCGAAACCCGAAATGTCTGCATAACTCCATCTGAGTGTCGAATAATGGCCTTAGCTTTCCGTCCGAAATAGCACGGTGCGACAATCACTCCGTTGCGGTTAATACCTTCGGGTTGAATATCACAATCAGGATAGCCGAAAGTAGTTATTGATCCATCGTCGGCGCGGAGAAATCCGCGCTCGACACCTGAGGCGCTGTCATAAGCACCGGCGACAGCACCTTTTGCGTTGATGATTGCCGACCAAGTGTCAAATGAGTCCGGCGGATCGAATGTCACGATGCTTCCATCGGCACTGCGTACGAAACCGTGATAACCGTGACCAGTTACATAATAAGTGCCCGCAACAACACCCTTGTCATTGATGCTATCGCCAACGGTGCTTTGCGCTCCGGCGGCATCGAATATTTTGAAATGTCCGCCGACTGTGCGTACGAAGCCGTGGAGACCCTGACTATCCTCATAAGGCCCTGTTACTGCACCCTTGTCATTGATGCTCCACGCCTCGTTCGTGCTGCCGGGAACATCGAATATCGTGATTGTTCCATCTGCAATTCGCACGAAGCCATGCTCGCCACTTCTATCGATATAGTATCCCGCAATAGTATTGGCGTCGTTCATGCTCAGAGCGTACGTGTAGGCTGCGCCCGGAACATCAAATGTTGTGATCGTTCCATCGGTGGTCCGCATGAATCCGTGACTAACAGAATCCTCATAGGACCCTGCGACCACATTGATGGCGTTAATACTGACAACCCAAGTCTTGCCGGCTCCGGGAACAGCGAAGGTTGTAATTGTTTCGGCACATATCGGCTTGCAGAATATCGGAATGCTGAATACCGCAAAGAGGGTGAGCGAGCATCTGCGTGACCGCGACAAGCTTTGTTGATTCGACATCAAGTCGCCCCTCCTGCGCCAACTATAAATAAGGTGGCTTGTCGTGGTCCTTGGGCGATTTCGTGAAAATCTCAACGCCGGTTTCCGTCACGCCGACCGTATGCTCGAACTGCGCGGACAGCGAGCGGTCACGCGTCACCGCCGTCCAGCCATCGTTCAAAATCTTAACACCGTACCCGCCGAGATTGATCATCGGCTCGACGGTGAAAAACATG
>DATJGT010000027.1:0-62489 GCA_035494695.1 Rhizomicrobium sp.
TGCCTTGTCCCTATTGCGACGGCTTTGAAGTCGCCGGCCAGCATTGGGGTCTCGTCTGGTCCGGCCCGCATTCGCACAATCAGGTCAGGCTGTTCCACGACTGGACTGACATGCTGACGCTCTTCGCCGATGGTCACGACATTCCGCCCGATATCCGAGCTGATCTGGCGCGTCGCAACATACCTGTCGTCGAGGGCGGGATCACCGAGATCGCCTATCACGGCGGTCATAGCACCATCGTCAAGCTCGATACCCGGCCCGATGTCGCGGTCGACATCCTGTTCGCGCATCCGCGCAACAAGCCCTCCGCAAGCCTGCATGAATCACTGGGCCTCGCGGCGGTCGATACGCTCACCGGCATTGTCCTCAAAGTCGACGACCGCCGCGAAACCAGCATGCCCGGCATCTACGCCGCTGGCGATCTCACCACGCCCTTCTTGCCCTCGGTCACCCAGGCATCATCGCAGGGCGCGATGGCGGGTATCTTCGCCCAGCAGTCGATGCTGGTTTGAAAGCACAGATTCTCTTCTCCGGTGCCGCGGGCGCGGCTGTTGTCGCGCGGGCGCTCAACAGCGAGCCGCTATCGACGTGGACAATCCGTGGAAATCCGAAATTTCATTTGATTTTTGCCGGATTCCGGCAATTTTCTGCCGTCCTTCACACGGGAGGGGTCACAGGTTCAATCCCTGTCGCGCCCACCAGAACCGGCACGGGCCGCGCTCCATCAACTTCGGGCGATATTCACGCGCGCAGGCATCCGGACCGCGGAGCGGCCATTATGGACCCGCCAATTCGGGGCCCATCTCAGTTTCTCGCAGCACCAGTGGATGGCCATCCGCCTTGGCGAGCTTTTCGATTTCGGGCTGCCGCTCCGGAAAACCCGTGCGGATCGCATGCACCGCGGCGGCGCGAATCGAGGGGTTGCGGTTCTGACGCGCGACGTCGAACAGCAGTGAGGTGCAGTCCTCGTCCGCAAAATATCCCACGGCCTCCAGGAAACTCACCCGCCGCCCCACTTCGTTGTCGGTGATCGTGACGACGGTGCTGGTCGGGAGATCGAAGAAAAATTGCGGCGTGTCGACGATCTCCTTTTCCTCGATCAAGAGGTTCAGAGACATCGATGCCTGCTCGGGAGGAATCTGCACGTGAACATCGTGGTGGGGACGGTAGATCATCGCCTTTCCCACAGGCAGCATCGTATCCTCGAGATAGGTCAGCTCCACGGGCTCGCCACCATAGCCGTCGATCGCGTGTGCGTTGTATTCGTAAATGCGAGTCTTGTAGCCCACCCCGGCGACCCCGACGGTCAGTAGGCTGAAATTGTGGTCGTGTGCACGCCCATAGGAGTAGATGCGCGCCTCCTGCTCGACCCTTCGCGCGCTTCCCTCAGGCGGCAACCACAGATTCAGCCGCAAGGAAAACGGCGCGGCGCGATGAATGGTGAAGGATTGCGGCGCAAACGTCGCCAGATGCCGCTCATTTGCGATGCGTCTCAGTTCCGCCAGCAGAGCGTCGCGGATGAATTCGCGATTGGCGCCGAGCTGCTGAAATTCGCCCGCAATGATCTGCATCGCCTCGACCGAATTGCCGCGATAGGCTCGCTTCGCTGCATCGATCAGATCCCCAACCGCAATAGGCGTCGGATCCGGTTTGGCTGCGAAAGAAAAAGCCATGCTCAGCTCTCCACGCCGCGGCTCGCGGCATTCATGGCACGCGTTCTTTCCACGGCGCGGCGAATGGCCGGATGCGGATCGTCTTTCAGCCGTTCGACTGCGGCACCGACCAGTTCGGGCGCGGCCTGACCCAGCATCTTCACGGTCTCCCACCGCACGTGGAAATGCGGCGAGGTCAGGCCCACTTCGACAAACTCGCGGTCCATCGGAGCGCCCAGGATCGCCAGCATCTGCATGGCCGTCGTGACCTGGCTGGAGAGGCCGTCGAGCACAGTCACGCCAGTGGGCTTGCATGTCTCCCGGTCGAAGCTCCACTCGTAACTGCCGAGCGACTCGGAGTGCAGGCGCAGCACGTGGCCCGTTGGCCCGCCGGATTCCCAGTCCAGCACATCCGCATGCCCATTGCGTTCGAGCGCCTCGCCTGGCTTCAGCTCGAATTCTTCGCGCAGTTCGAGCCGCACATCCGGATCGTAAATGTCGTTCTTCACCGGCCGGTCAGGGTTGTAACGGCGAACCTTGAGTGGCACGCGCCCCACATTTCTTGCCACGTAGTGCTGTGGAAAAAGATAGAGTGCGCCCGGCGGCCGATCGATCAGCGCAACCGAAATCGCATAACCCTTCGTCACATTGATCGTGAGCGTGTTGCGATCGCGGAAGACAAGGAGCTCCTTTTCGTCGAGGATCTCCTTGAGATGGCAAATGCTCCAGCCGTTCAGGAACGAACGGTCCATTTCAGAGAAGATCGATCTCGCGGACCAGAATCCGTCGCCGGTACCCGGTATCAGTAAGCGGTCAAGCTCGGCGATAACCCGATAAAACTTGTCGACATCGTTCGACACGGTACGCGCCCCGCACGTTACTCGCGGCCATTCGTCGGAGGCCGCAGATGCATCCGATCCCTGCAGACATTCGGTCGGCTGTGAGTCGGAGGCAAGAAAAAAAGGAGACTGGCTTCAGTCTCCTTTTCCCGAATTCAATTCTTCGGCAGTCATCGAAGCACTGCCCAACACCAAACATATCGCGCGAGCGGCCAAGCCACCCGCGTCATGACCGACCCAAATCGGCAGTCGTTATTTCTCGGCAGAAGCCGGAATAAGATTCAGAACGTCGTCCGCGCTTTCCGGACGAATCCACGGGCGAATTGGGCCATGAACGCAACCGCAGGGCATTCCGCTCACGGAATCGTAGCCCCCAATCGCTGTCAGTTCGACATCCAGGTCCGCAATCGCAACTGCTTTTTCGGTAATCATCTTCGTCCCCGCTCCTTTGGCCCTTGGCCCCAGACTGCAGAGAGGCGCCAAGGCGGCCATCTCCGATTCCCGCCAAAAGGCGAGAACGGAATTACAGTTAAGCAAATGTTAATCCTTGTCAAGCCCTTAAACTTAATCGGGAGATTTTACCAATTGTAGCGAGGAAGTGGAAACCGAACCTTCTCCGAAGGCGGCGAAAGACCAGAATATCCTTGGTCAATGGCGGAACCGTTCCGGATTCACCCCACATCGGATCAAGACCCCACACGCCCGGCTTTGCGGCTCACAATCGCCAGGGATTAACGAGGGCGAAAGCCGGCCGCTTTACGGGGCGTAAAGTTCGCTGCGCCAGAATTAGACAGATTGGAAATGTCGAGCCCGCGACCGGCCGCTCGCCGGACGAGGGCAGGAAGTGCCGGGATCGGCGTTGGGCACGAAGCGCGCAAGGAATACCTCAAGCGTCAAGACCGGCGCGCTGAGTGCCGCAGGCAGGCGATTCCGCTTTGCCATCCGCGGTGCTCCGGCATCAACGCTCGCGATAATTCTGCTGATGCTCGCGAACGTGCACGCCGGCGGCGCCCTTGCGGCAGACGCGCGGCAGCAAGACTGGAATGCATTCGACCGGCTTGTCGCCCAAGCGCACTCTTCGATGATGGCGCATCCCGATGCGGCGATGCTTGCGGCGAAAGCCGCAACAGCCATCGCAACGCGGCACAGGAGCGAGCGACGCTATCGTGAGGCCGTCGCGACCTCTCTCTGGCTCGAAGCGGAGGCCCTGAATCGCACCAATCACACCGCCGAAGCACGCAGAGCCATAACGAGAGCCTCGGAACTCGCACCGGGCAACGGAAAATTTACGAGACTGCAGGGTGAGATTGCCCTCTCGCGCGGAGGCATTGCCGAATCGTCCGGCGATCTCGGACTTGCCCTGAAGAGCTATCAGAAAGCGCACGCCACTTTCGTGCGGCTCCGGCTCCGGCGTTTCGAAGCCATTGCGCTCCTGGAACTGGGAGGCCTTTACGACAGGGCTCACGATTTCGATCGCGAGATCCGGTATTATCGTGAGGCGGCAAAAATCTATTCCGGCGATCTGGCCATCTCGCTCGCGGCGACCAACAATTTGGGCTTCGCCTATGAACGGATGGGCCATTACGGGGAGGCGATCCCCCGCTTTCAGCAAGCGCTGACGATCGCCAGATCGCTCAAGAGTCCAATTCTGGAAGCCAGCATTCTCGACAATCTTGCTGTCTGCTACGCCAGACTTCGAAGGCTGGCCGATGCGGAACGCGCAGCCGATCGCGCGCTCACGCTCACACGTAAGAGAGATGCCGGTGGTGAGGCGCGGTTTTCCTGGGGCGCAAAGGCCGAGATCGCGTACAGGCGCGGCGACTTCGGTAGCGCGGCCGCCGATTTGCAGAAGGCCTTTCGCGGCGTAAACCTCAAAGCCACCCCAACAATGTTCCGGGACATGCATGAGATTGCATACAAGGTGTATCGGACGACGGGTGATTTGCCGCTGGCCATGATCCATTTCGAGGCCTTCAAGCGGCTGGACGACGAGGGTCGGTCGCTTGCTGCGTCAGCCAATCTGGCGCTGCTCGGCGCAAAATTCGATTTTGCGAGACAGGATCTGGAAATCGCACAACTGAGATCGGCCGAACTCGAACGCAGCATCAGGTTGCGAAAGTCGCAGGCTGAGGTCCAGGCGATCGTATTCGCAGGCATCATCGTTGCCGGAATTCTGCTGCTGCTCTGGGTTGCCTGGCGCCACGTGCTTCTCACGCGTCATCGCAATACCATCGCACAGAAGAACACAGAGTTGGTCAAGACATTGGCAGAAAGGGACAGGGAGATCGAACGGCGCACCGAAGTCGAGTCTCATCTGCGCCTGGCAATGCAGGCGGCTCAACAGGCAAGCCGCGCAAAGAGCCATTTCCTCGCAAATACGAGCCATGAACTGCGTACACCGCTGAATGCCATCATCGGATTTTCCGAACTCATACTCGGCGGCCGTATGCATCCGGCGAAGACACTGGAATATGCCGGCGATATTGCGCAGGGCGGACGCCACCTTCTTGCCGTTCTGAACAATGTTCTCGACATGGCGCGAATTGAATCAGGCAAGATGGAGCTTGAGGACCGCCTCATCCGGCTGGGCGACGTGGTTAATCAGGCGCTGTCCGTATTTGGCGGTCGCAATGGGCACGCGGGCAAGGAGCTTCGTATAACTGGCGACGAGAATCTCCTGGTGCGCGTGGACGAGGTGAGATTGCGGCAGGTGATCATCAATCTCGTCTCGAACGCGGTGAAGTTCACGCGCGAAGGCAATTTGATCGAGATACGGCTGGAGCGAACCGCCGAGGGCGTGGACGTCGTGGTGCAAGACAATGGCGAAGGCATTCCCGCGGACAAGCTCCCGATCATCATGGAGCCGTTCGGACAAGCGGAAAGCACATATGCGCGTTCGCATGGGGGCGTTGGGCTTGGACTACCGATCGTCAAGGCGCTCGTGGAGCTGCACGGCGGCCGTTTCACAATCGAGAGCGAATACGGGCAAGGTACCGTCGCCAGGGTTCATCTGCCCCAGGAGCGCGTTGCGGATCGGGGCGGCCAAAGCTCCATCACAAAGGCAGTTCAGGCGGCGTGAGATCTGCCGCCAAGTACGGCCTCTGGTGGTAAAATATTGGCTGTGCCGCCGCTGCCCTCTAGGGCTGCGGTTCGGTCAGCCGTTCCAGTTCTTCCTTGAGAGCTGCGTTGAACCGGTCGAGATGCGCGACGCGCCCCAGCAGCGCCTCGATGGAATCGCTTCGCAGGTCCGTTCCGCCGGCTTCGATCGTGTTGCGGTATCGCGCCCGCTGCTCCCGGCTGGCGATCAAGAGCTTGGCAATCAGTGACTTCCGCAGCGCGGAAAGCGATTGGAGATCCAGTCTTTTTGGATCGGATTCGAGCAAATTCTCCCTGCTCCAAAGCATACGCACACTCCGCCGGACGCTAGTACAACACCCCTCGGCGCCCATTTTATTACAGATTTCCCGGATTATGGCGAGATCATCTTGTGCTCTTCATTCCTTGAGTGGGGCCGTCCCCACGGAAGTAAAGGCTGCCCGGCCGCCGGTGGCCCGCCGAGCCCGGGCGTGATCATGCTCCTGCTCGGTCGAGGTGCGCCCGAGCGGCGGCCAGCACTTTCGCGGGGTCGCCGGACGCGTCCAGCGTCCTCCAGTTATGCGGAGGCGACACGCGCGAAAGCTGTTGATCGAGGATTGGCAGCGTTGCGTCCGATGCGTCCTTCGTCCGGCCAGCAACACGGTCCTCGAGCAGGGGCCTTTCCGCATCGAGCCAGAGTCCGGCAAACGGAACAGCCAATCTTTGCGCAACGTGTTCGATCCAGGCACGCTCGTCTTCCTCGCCGTGGACCGCGTCGGCGATGACGCTCCAGCCAGACTGAACCAAACTGGCCGCCAGCTCGGCGATCGTCCTGTACACCCTGCCGGTGATCGCGCGCGTGTAGGCTTCGGGCGGCAACCGCGCCAACTCGTCGGCACCCAGCAATTTCTTCCGGACAAGATCACTACGCAGAACGACTGCGCCCGGCGATGTGCCGACGAATGGCGCGAGCCCATAGGCCAGCGTCGATTTGCCGGTGCCGGATACGCCTCCGATCGCGACCAGACGAGACTGGCGTGTTTGCAGATAAGAGATTGCCGCATCCAGATAAGCAGCGGCTTCTCGCTGCAAACCCCTGTCGGTGCCCGTTTGAGCGGCCTTGCTGATGATGACGTGCGCGCGGATCGCGGCGCGGCAGGAAAGAAAGAGCGGAAGCGCGGCAAGCCCCGCGTAGTCGTTCGTCTTTTCGAGATAGCGATTGAGGAGCACGTTCGCGAGTTCCCGCAAATCATGCCGATCGATGTCCATTAGCAGGAAGGCGAAATCGTAAAACACGTCGATGCAGGAGAGATCATCGCTGAATTCAATGGCATCGAAGGGGGTGGGGCGGCCTTCAAGAAGACAGATGTTGTTGAGATGAAGGTCGCCATGGCAGCGCCTCACATAGCCAGATGCCCGGCGCTCCTCCAGAAGCGGAGACATCCTGTTCAGCCATTCCCGGGAACTCCGGCAAAGGCCTTCGACGCGATCCGGTTCAAATGGTCGCCCGATAATGTTGGTGAAAATCTGCTCGTTCTCCTCCAGAACGCGTTTGATTCCCGCGCCCCCGCCGAAGCGCGGCAAGCGTTCTGCGCCGGCGTGAAACTCGGCAATCAACTCGGCAAGCGCACGAACCGTTTGCCGATCGAGCTCGCCCCGGCGCGTCACCTCTTCGAGCAGATCCGTCTGATCGAAGCGACGCATGACCAGAATCCAGTCGAGCGCCTGTTCGCCGGCGGTCCCGACGCAAAGCGCGCCGGAGCCGCCGCGGATAACTGGCCGGACCTCGAGATAAAGATCAGGGGCGGTGCGTCGGTTGATCGCCAACTCGGCTTCACACATCGTTTTTCGCCGCGCGGCGGTCGAATAATCAAGATACGGGTAGCAAACGGCACGCTTCAGTTTATGAGCGCGGTCACCGGCCAGAAAAACGATCGAAGCATGCGTTTCGCAGCGCTCAATTCGTGCATCGCTTGGTGGGCCATAGCTGCCAGGCGCCGACAGAAAGGCAACAACGGCACTTTGATCTTCTTCCATGATTGGGCCTACGCGTGGGGCGCGTCTCGCGCGACCAACCGGCGCAGCGGTTTGCGTTCACGATATTGTCACCACGCCACCTCAATGTATGGAACGCTGGTCAATCTGTCCCTGTTCCGCCTCGGGCGCCTCCGACGATCTGCGATTTACAATTGCGCAAGATTGGATGCGATAATATTTTCGGCGAGACTGTGGCTGGGCACTTGCTTTCTTGACGAACCATCTCTTGAAAATTGCATCGATCCTCGCGGCGTGCGGGGGCTTGCTGATTGTCGAGCCTGCCGCGGCCACGCCCGCGCTCTCAGTTGATCCGGCGGAGATTCTCGCGGCTCACAATAAGTATCGCGCCGAAGTCGGCGTCCCGCCGTTGCGGTGGTCGAATAGGCTCGCGCGCGGCGCGCAGCTGTGGGCTGAGGAAGTCGCTGCCTTCGATCAAATGAGGCACAGCGGTACATCCGGGGTCGGGGAGAATCTTGCCATGTGGTACGGCACCCGGCCGACCGTTACGCAGCTAGTCTCGCTATGGGGCAACGAGAGGTCCGCGTATCGCCGAGGCACCTTTCCGGACGTCTCGACAACCGGACAGTGGCGGAGCGTGGCGCATTATACGCAAATGGTCTGGCGGACGACGACCCATGTCGGGTGCGGGGCGGCCAACAATGGCGGGACGGTCTTTCTCGTGTGCTGGTACAGCCCACAGGGAAACTTCATCGGCCAGGTTGCCTACTGATTTCGGCACCGGCTGATGCGCATTTTGCGTTTGGTTCCCGAGCCGCCCACCAGTTTCGCAACCATTCAGGCGCGTGCGCGAAGGAGCAGCGGCTGCGCGTACCACAGGCCAAGAAACAGGATCAGCGCCGCCGCGGAGCTTGCCGCGCCGACAGCGGCGCTCCCGGATATTCTCGTGATCGCGACGTAGATGTCGCCGGAGATTCCAAGCGCGAGCGGCAGGAGCGCGACGCTCACAAGATTGGAACCCAAACGGAAGAAGCGCTCGCTGTCGGCGCCGTGAAACGCAAGCCGGTGGAACGCGGCCGGAGCAACGAGCAGGATCATCGTCAGCGCGATGCAGGCAAGCGCAATCGCATGCATGACCTTCGAACTTTGCGGCAGGGATTCGAACGTCCGGTTGAGTGCGACCACCAACTGAAAGCCAAGAAGCGCCTGCGCGCCGGGCAGTGCGATGCGCGCCTCCGTCAGCATCTGCTCGATCCTGGTTTCCAGTGGCGTTGACTCGTCGGCATGTCTTTCAGTCATTCGGAACCCATATCCCAGCACGTACTTTCGGTAACTGAATTCGAATGCATACCAGAAGAGCAACGCAAGAGCGGTGAAAAGTGCACCCGCAAACACTCCGCTTACCATGCCGAAAACGTGCGCCAGCACGACATAGAGATCGAGACCAAGGGCAACCCCGAACGGCAGCAGTGCGACTCCTGCAAACTCGGTCGTTACCCGGCGAATGCGTCCGGTAATCTCGCCGTGCTCAACGAGTCGATGTTGGCTCGCTGGCGTGACAAGGCACGCAAGCGAAACCGTCATGAGCAGCAGTGCTACGGCATCAACCCAATGGGAACTTGTCGGCAGCTGCACAAACGACTCCTGAAAGACCGCCGAGAACTGAAAGCCAAACAATATCTGCGCGCCGAGGAGCAGAAGGCGCGTCTCGTCGAGCGCCATTTTGAACCGGCGCTCGATGCTCACTTTTCGACCCAGCGCGCGATATCGGCCCACACGGTTTCGCCATCGAGATCACGCAGCAGCATGTGATACCCGTTCGGGTATTTGCGCGCTTCCGCGCGAGGCCCAAGCGCGCGGATGACGGCTTCCGTCGGCCTTTTCGGGATCACCTGATCCTTTGCGCCGTGGAGCAGCAGGATCGGCGGAGCCGATGCCGGCAGACGCTCCGGCGCGTGGCGCGCCTCGTCCATCAGATCGGCGAGGCCGTACACCTGATCGGCGCGCGCCTTATGTTGATAGATCGGATCGCGTGAGAGCTTCTTCAGCACTTCGATGTTGTCGCATGCCACAATGTGGAGCCCTTCGCCGGAGACACTCATCCAAGGCACGATGTGCGCAGTGATCCAAAGCGCCACACGGTAGGGAACCGGCATTTCTTCGCGCGACCACACGGCGGGTGCGACGAGGATCGCGCCATTGACGCGCGGTGGGCGCTGGCTCGCGAGCGCCGACAGCACGACAGAGCCGCCCATGCTTTCGCCGAGCGCATACACCGGCACGCCGGGATGTTTGGCGCGCACCGCCTCCACGAAATCGACGAGGTCCTGCCGCATCGCAGCGCCGCCCGCCCATAGCCCGCGATGCTGTGAAAGCCCAAAACCTCTCTGATCGTACGCGTAGATTGTAATGCCGTGGGCGGCCCACCATGGCCCCGGCAGGTCGAAGGCTTCCGAGTAATCGCTCATGCCGTGCAGCGCGACGATGACCGCGCGAGGATGATCCGCGTCCCAGTGGCGCAGCGGCAGGCGCAAACCATCGCGTGTCACAAACACATCCTGGCCGACGGTAGGCGCCACGTTCTCGATGCCACGTGGCGCACGAGCTGGCGCGCACCCGGTCGCCAGGGCCATCACTCCGACAACAGCCGCCGCACGCGCCGCCGCAAATAGGGCAAGAGCTCTTCCGCGAACCATGGATTCTTCTTCAGCCACCCGCTGTTGCGCCACGAAGGATGCGGCAGAGGAATATACCGCGGCGCATAGTCCCGCCATGCCCGCACGGTGTCGTGCATGCCCTCTTTTGTGCGGCCACGCAGATGCCACGCCTGCGCATACGAGCCGACCAGGAGCGTGGTCTTGAATTCCGGTAGTGCCGCGAACAGCCGCGCGCGCCAAGCAGCGGCGCATTCCTTTCGCGGCGGCAGATCGTGGCCTTGCGCATTGTATCCCGGAAAGCAGAACGCTATGGCGGCAATCGCGATCCGCGATTCATCGTAGAACGTCGCGCGATCGATCCCCATCCAGTCGCGCAGCCGGTCACCGCTGGCATCATTGAAGGAGAGGCCCGTTTCGTGCACGCGGATTCCCGGCGCCTGGCTCACGATGCACAGCTTTGCGGTCGGGCTCACATGCAGAACCGGGCGCGGCGTATGCGGCAGGCGCGGTGCGCAAATCCGGCAGCTGCGAATCTGCGAAAGCAGATCGGCGAGCTCGTGAGCGTTGTCCATCGCTGCCTCAGCTATTCGCGATGATGGCGATCGTCAATAGAAGTTCCCTGATATGTTTCCGGCGAACGGCTCGCTGAAGCCTTCGGTCTCATGCCACCTGGAGCAGGCCGATGATTGCGCCGGTCATGGAAGAAGCAAGTGTGCCGGAGACGAGTGCGCGGAGCGCGAGCGGCACGATGTCGTGGCGCCGCTCCGGCGCCATGCCGCTGATGCTCGCGATCATGATGCCGACGGAGCCAAAATTGGCGAAGCCACACATCGCATAAACCATGATGAGCGTGGCCCGCGGATCGAGCGCGCCCGCCGGCAACCGCGCCAGATGAAGATATGCGATGAATTCGTTCAGCACCGTCTTGTCGCCCATCAGCGAACCGGCCGTTCCCGCTTCGCTCCATGGCACGCCCACCAGCCACACGAACGGCGCGAAAATCCAGCCGAAGATGCGCTCGACCGTGAGTTTCGCGCCCCACACATCCGGTAGATGACCGAGAATGATGTCGGCGAGTGCCACCAGCGCGACGACGACAAGCAACATCGCGACGATCGACAGCCACAGCTTCAGGCCATCCTCCGTGCCGCGGGCGATGGCATCCATGCTGGAGCGGAATTCGAATCCCGCCGCCTCGTCGCGGGCGGTCTGCGCCTCGCCCGGAATCATGATCCGCGCCAGGATGATGGCGGAAAACAGCGACAGCACCGACGCCACCAGGATATGCCCGAGGGCGCCCGGCACGGCGTTGCGCAGAATGGTGGCGTAGAGCACGAAGACAGTGCCCGCCACCGTGGAAAGCCCGACGGTGAAGAGCGTGAACAGCTCCGAGCGCGTGAGCTTCGCGAGATACGGGCGGATCAGCAGCGGCGCTTCGATCATGCCGAGGAAAATCGTTGCCGCGGCACCGAGACCGACTGCGCCGCCGAGCTTCAGCGTCTTGCGCAGCGCCCACGCAAAGCCGCCCACCACGACCGGCAGCACGCGCCAGTGCCACAGCAGCGCGGCTAGCGCGGAGATGACGATCACGAGCGGCAATACCTGAAACGCGAAGCTCGACAGCGCATTCGGGTTCGTCACGGCGAATGGCGGCGCGGCCCCGCCGGGATAGCCGAACACAAACGCGGTGCCGGCGCGGGTCGCCGCCATCAGCGCATCGACGACACCATTGAGCGATAGCAGCGCGGCGCGCGCGAGCGGAATTTTTAGCAGCAGAAGCGCGAGCGCGATCTCCACCGCCAGGCCCGTGAACACGATCCGCCATGGAAACGCGCGGCGGTTCTCGCTCATGCCCCACGCGGCCAAGAGGATCGCCGCGATCCCCAGCGCCGATTGCAAATGCGGCAACACGGTTGCTACGGCCTCGCCCTGATTCGCTCATCGTCAGAGTGTCACGATTCTACGTCGCGGCGGGAAACAGCACTTGGTGGTCTCGCGCTGTTTGGCATGACAAAGTGCACTCAATTTGATTCGGGCCTTGGATGTCAGAGGGCGGCACAACACCCAGCAAAGCAAAGCCCGCGGAAATTCGCGCGCTGGCGGGAGCACGGGCGATCCCGCCGTTGTTGCTCGTGCTCTACCACTATCACGAGGCGCACGGATATCAGAACGTGCGGCTCTTCGATGTTTTCGTGGCGAAGGGCTATTTGTGGGTCGAGTTCTTCTTCGCGCTGTCCGGATTCATTCTGGTACATGTTTACGGCCGCAGAGAATCACCCTCTCCCCCTAAAGCGGGTGAGGGGAATCGCTTTGCATACCTCGATTTCCTGAAGACGCGCCTGGCCCGACTTTATCCGCTACATCTGGCGACATTGCTCATCATGTTGGCGATGGTGGTGTTCTTCCGATGGCTGGCGGCGCGGGGAGGATACACCTCCATCTACGATTTGCCGGGCTATCATCCCTACACAAGCTTTTGGAGCTTTATCGGCAATCTGTTTCTCGTGCAGGCGTGGCATTTGTACCCAAGATTGTCGTGGAACGGCGTCTCGTGGTTCGTGAGCGTGGAGTGGTTTCTCTGCCTCATTTTCCCGCTCTATCTCTGGATTGCGCGCGGACGGATGTGGAGCGCGCTCGCACTGATGGCGTTCGGCCTCGGGCTGCTTTACGCGCTGATCCGCATTTCGAAGCACGGGCTCGACATTACCTACGATTTTGGAGTCGTGCGCGGCATCGGCGATTTTGCCGCCGGCGTCGCACTGGCGATGCTTTATCGCGAGCTCAGGCCGCGCGGCGATGCGCTGTCGGACCATTGGCACTCGGCCGCACAGCTATTCGTGTTCGCGGGTCTGCTCTACGCGATCTATCACACCGGATGGTCGCATACGCCGCTCGATTACTGGCTGCTGCCACCGATGTTCGCGCTGATCTTTACCCTCGCGTTCGACCGCGGGATTCTTGCGCGCGTATTCCAATCGCAGCCCCTGCGCCTGCTGGGCGAATGGTCCTTCGCCATTTACATGGGCCAGACCACATTCCTGCAGCTGCTGCGGGTATTCGAGCAGCGCGTGTACCCAGATCCATCGCCCGAATGGGTACGCACGATCCACGTTCTCGAGCCCACTGCCCTCGTCATTCTCTGCACCGCTTGGGGCGCCCTGCTCTATTACGTTGTTGAACGGCCGGCGAATGGCTGGCTCAGAAGCAAATGGTTGCGCAAATCGCAATCCCGCGTTGCGCCTGCGTGAATTGCATGCGGAGAGAAGCAATTCAGCAATTCTCCACATTCAGGCCATCATCGCCGGCAGGCCGACATCAGCGGCGATGCGAATTTGCATTGCGGAATCGCATTGCGATGAATTCGTCGTTGCCAGGACTCGGCGCGGCGTGCCTAATGCGGCTCAGGCATTCGCCACTAGATTGAGGGAGAACTTCCAATGCATTCCCGTCCCACGTTGCTACTTCGCGGCGCGCTGCTTGGCTCGGCGGTCGCGCTCGCCACTTTTGCTCCGGCTGTTGGCGCAAACGCATCTCGCGCGGATTTGATGCGGGCGGCTGCGGGAGACCATACTTCCGCTTTCTGGTCGCACGGTGCTGCTTCCAGCGCGGCGAGCCGGCATGCGCCCCATGCGGATGCCACGTTTACCGTGCTGCATGCCTTCGCCGGCTCGCCCGGCGACGGCGCCACGTCCGGCGCCGAAGTCAGTCTGGATAGCGCCGGCAACATCTATGGGACCACCGATTTCGGCGGCACCGCCGGTTGGGGCGTGGTTTTCAAGATCACGCCGGATGGAACCGAAACGATCCTTCATTCCTTCGACGGAGCGGCGGGCGGCTCCGAGCCCGATGGGGCCGTGCACATTGTAGCGTCAACCGGCGATCTTTACGGCTCGACCATCGCCGGCGGCTCGTCCGGCAACGGCGTCATCTACAAGCTGGCGGCGGACGGGACCTACACGGTGCTGCACAATCTCGACGGCACCAATGATGGCACCTTTGCCAGAGGACGCCTGATCCGCAATGCCGCCAATACCGCCCTTTATGGTACCGCCCTCTTCGGCGGCACCAACGGCGACGGCACTGTCTTCAAGTATGCCTATGACGGAACATTCACCGTGCTGCACACCTTCAATGGAAATGACGGTGAGTTTCCGGAGCACGGCCTGGCCCGCGACCCGGCCGGCAACTGGTACGGCGTCACCGCCTTCGGCGGAACCGGCGGCCAAGGCACGGTGTTCAAAATCGCCTCCGATGGGACATTCAGCACAATTTACAATTTCACCGGAGGAACGGCCGACGGCGGGTTCCTCTACGGTACCGTGGACACCGACAAGGACGGCAACATCTACGGCAGCACGGTGGACGGCGGCGCCCACGGCTTCGGTACGGTGTTCAAGCTGGCGCCCGACGGAACGTTGACCACCCTCTATAGCTTCACGGGCGCCACTGACGGCGGCGGCCCGGAAGGCGATATGCTGAAATCGGGGAAGAACCTCTACAGCACAACTAGCAGCGGCGGCGATCCAAGCTGCGGGTGCGGCGTGGTCTATCAGGTCAACATCGCCACCGGCAAAGAAAAGGTGCTCCATGCGTTCACCAACAGCGATGGCGGAGTTTACTCGGCCGGTTTGACGAAGAAGAACCACGTCTTCTACGGCACCACCGAATCTTACGGCGCCAATGGCGACGGCACGGTCTTCAGCCTCACGAAGAAGTAGGCCTGATTAACCGAACATGCGCGCCTTGCGTCACCGGCGCGGGCGCGCGCGTTCACCCAGCGTTGCGGCGCAATACACGCTTCAACTGAACCAATCCTGAAATCATTGAGGAAAACAGAAATGAAAAGAATTCTTCTACTCGGCACCACGGCGCTAGCAATGTGCGCAGGAAGCGCGACCGCGAAAACGACGTCGATCTCGTTTGACGGGCTGTGCGACGGCATGGATATCGTTGTGAACAAGACCGACCGCACGGCGCTGGAAACCGGAAACGGCTGCGACGAAGGCGCGCATTTCGGCGCCGGGACGATCGGCAAGATCAAGGTTCGCGGAAATACCATCACCTTCGGCGTCAACCTCAGCGCGAAGGGCGGCGGTGCCTATCAGTACATTTATGTGATCTCATACCCGTTCGTCACCGGCGGGACCTGGAGCAACTTCTACACCACGGATGGCAAGACAATGTCGAGGCAATTCACCGGCACGTACACGGTGAACGGCGCGGCGCGGCACGAAACCAAAGGGCTCCGAAGCTCCACCAATCGCTAGCGCGTAACTGCTTCCTCAAACAGGATAAAGCACACCTCGTGGGAGATGGGTTCATGCGTTCTAATCGCCGCCTCCTTGCCGGCGCGCTTCTGAGTTCGGCGTTCGCCGTCAGTATCTTCGCGAGCGCCGCGCAGGCAAAGCCGATCTACAAAGTGATTCACCAATTCACCGGGGCCTCCGGCGACGGCGCCTATTCCTACAGTGATGTCAATCTGGACAACACCGGAAATCTCTACGGAACGACGCACAATGGCGGCGCGCACGATGTCGGCGCCATTTACAAGATCGCGCCGGATGGGACCGAGACTCTGCTGCATTCTTTCACCGTCGGGAACAACGGCTACAATCCGTACGGCGGGGTAACCATCGACGAGGCGACGGGCGATCTCTACGGCACCACCGAATTCGGTGGCACCTCCGATGCCGGTGTGATCTGGAAGTTGGAGTCAAACGGGACTTACACCGTGCTGCACAGCTTCGACGATGCCAATGACGGCAAGCAGCCCAGATGGCGCATGATCCGCGATGGAACAGGAAATTTCTACGGGGTTGCTCTCTTCGGCGGCGGCAGCGGCGACGGCACGGTTTTCGAATACAAGGCCAATGGCCGCTTCAAGCTGCTGCACACGTTCTCCGGTGCTGAAGGCGCCAATCCCGTCGGTAGACTGGAACGGGACCGCTCCGGCAACCTTTTTGGCGTCACGTTCAGCGGCGGGACGCACAACTGGGGCACGGTTTACGAAATCGCCTCCAACGGAACCTTCACCACTCTTTATTCCTTCAGCGGCGGAAGCGACGGCGGCTTTCCCGAAGGCGGCATGGAGCGTGACAAAGACGGCAATCTGTACGGCACCACTGCCAGCGGCGGCACCGGTTACGGAACTGTGTTCAAACTCGCGCCTGATGAGACTCTGACAACGCTCTACACGTTCACGGATGGGAGTGATGGCGGCGCGCCGTTCGGCGATCTGTTGCTAAGCCATGGCAACCTGTACGGGACAACAACCATGGGCGCAGGCGGAGATTGCCAAAACGGTTGCGGTAGCGTGTTTAAGCTCAACCGGGCCGGGACGCTCCGAACTCTCTATCGCTTTACGGGCGGGACCGTCGACGGCGGGCAGGCCGATGCCGGACTGAGCGAAGGCGCGAATGGCATTCTTTACGGCGCCACGCCCTATTACGGCATCGATGGCGATGGCGTCGTCTTCAGCCTGACGAAATAAGCCCGCCCCTCGCATTTTTAATTCTGCTTCTGATCTTTGCCGGCGCTGGCACTCCCTTCTTCGTTGCGGAGAGGGAAATGCTATGGTGTGAACCGCGGACCAGACTTGGAGATCGCATGACTATTCGCTTTGACGGAAAGGTTGCCATCATCACTGGCGCGGGCGGCGGCTTGGGCAGAGCACACGCGCTCGAGCTTGCGCGCCGCGGCGCCAAGGTGGTCGTCAACGATCTCGGTGGCGCGGTGGACGGCACCGGTGGCTCGTCGGAAGCAGCGGCGAAAGTCGTCGAGGAGATCAAGGCGGCCGGCGGCACGTCGATCGCGAATGGTTCGTCTGTCACGGACGATGCCGGCGTCGCCAACATGATCAAGCAGACGTTAGACGCGTTCGGCCGCATCGACATCCTGATCGCCAACGCCGGCATTCTCCGCGACAAGAGCTTCGCCAAAATGGAAATCGCCGATTTCGAGGCCGTGATGGCGGTGCATGTGATGGGCACGGTGAAGCCGGCGAAAGCGTGCTGGCAGATCATGCGCGACCAGCATTATGGACGCATCGTTGTCACGACGTCCTCGACCGGCCTCTACGGCAATTTCGGGCAGACGAATTACGGCTGTGCGAAACTCGGCCTCGTCGGCTTCATGAACACGCTCAAGATCGAGGGCGCGAAGGACAACATTAAGGTGAACGCGATCTGTCCCGTAGCAGCGACGCGCATGACAGAAAATCTTATGCCGGCGCAAATGCTCGAGATGCTGAAGCCGGAATATGTGACACCTGGCGTGGTTTATCTCGTGAGCGAGGATGCGCCGACCGGCGTGATCCTGACGGCAGGCGCGGGCGTCTTTTCGGCCGCGCATCTCATCGAGACCGAAGGCGTCAATCTCGGGCACGGCGCCGACGCCGACACGGTGGCCGCGAACTGGACGAAGATCGCGGACTTCTCGACCGCGCGACACTACGAAACGGGCATGGAGCAGACACAAAAGATCATGGCGCGCCTGCAGGACAAACCCGTCGCGCCTTGATGGACTTATTCGCCCTTGAACTCGGATGTACGTTTGTCGAAGAACGCTGCCACCGCTTCACGATGATCGCTGGTGAGGTGCGCGAGCGATTGCATGGATGCTGACATCTCCATGATGACGTCAAAACTCGCCAGTTGAGATTCCCGCATCAATTTCTTGGTCATACGTAAAACATCGGGCGGCTGGCGGCAGATACGCTCCGCAAGCGCGTTGGCTTCTGCCATCAGCGATTCGCCCGGTACAAGCTTGGAAACCAGGGCCCATTGCAGCGCTGTTTGCGCATCGATAGTATCCGCGGTGAAGAAGAGCTCGGCCGCCCGCGATTGCCCGATAACCCGCGGCAGAATCCACGCGCCGCCATCGCCGGGCACTAGTCCGATCTTGAGAAACGTCGCGCCAAAAATTGCCGTGTCTGCCGCGATCCGGATATCGGCAAGACACGCGACATCGTTGCCAAGGCCGATGGCCGGTCCGTTCACAGCTGCGATTAGAGGCACTTCAATGCCCCAAAGGGCGCGAACGATCCGGTGGATCCCGTTGCGGTAGCGCTCACGGATTTGCACGCCCGCACCGGAAAACCCGCCAGTCCGCTCGCGCATGGATTTGAGATTGCCGCCGGCGGAGAACGCCCTTCCTGCGCCCGTCAAAATTGCGCAGCGGACATCTCGATCGGCGTTGATGCGGGCTGCTGCGTTGGAAAACAACTCACCGTCGCCTTCTTCGCCCAAGGGATTGCGCGATTCAGGCCGGTTGATCGTGAGCCTGACAATGTGGCCGTGCTTTTCGAACAGAAGTGCGGACATGCGGTTTTCCCATCTGAACGGCGGCAGCCTAGCATTGCGTTCGCGAAAGAACGACGGGAAGGCTAGCGCATGATCCCGGTGTGGCCGAGGGAGTAGCGGCCGGGCTGCGGCCACACGGTCAGGCCGTGCGGCTCCCGCCCAACCGGAATGCTCACAACGGCGCCGGTTCGCGTATCGATGCGATAGACCACATCATCGAAGCGGCCGGAGAGCCAGAGGTATTTTCCATCCGCGCTGACGTTGCCCATATCGGGGCTGCCGCCGCCGGGAATGGCCCATTTGCGGACAATCCGCCGGGTCGCGAAGTCGATAACGGACACGCTGCCGGGCCCATGCGGCTTGTCCTCCACCACGTGCGATCCACGATTGGCGACGTAGAGCTTCGTGCCGTCGCGGCTGATCATCAAACCGTGCGTGCCGATGCCAGTGGGAATGAATCCCGCGACCGTGAAGCGATCACCATCGATCAGGAACACGCCGTCATGCATCATGTCGGCGACATAGAAGAGCTTGCCGTCCGGCGAAATGCGGACATCCTGCGGCATGCTCGGCGGCGACAACGATAGCGTGCCGATCACGCGGCGATCCGGCACATCAAACTTGACGAGATTGCCGCCGAATTCGCAGCTGAAAATGGCGTAGCGGCCATCGATCGAGAAATCCGCATGATTGATGCCGCGGCACTCGGGCGTGCGCACCGTTTGCTGAAACTTCATGGTGTGTGCGTCGTGGAAATCGAGCCGCTTGTCTTCCTCGGCGACAATGACGGCCGAACGTCCATCCGGCGTGAAATAGAGATTGTAGGCGTCCGGTACCTTGACGATCTCTCCCGGAATTCCCGTGCGCGGATTGAGCGGCATGACCATGCCGGGCCCGCGCCCCGGCGCCGCGCTACCGGCAACCCAAAGAGTCTTCAGATCGTAAGACGGAATGACATGCTGCGGATGTCGGCCCGCGGCAAATCGCGCGATCACGCGCAACTTTGAAGGATCGATCACATATACGTCACCGGATTTGACGTCCGGCACATAGACGCGCGGCTTGAGCCCAGCGGTGACCGGACTGAATCGGCCCGCGCCGGCTTCACTATACAAGTTTTCACGGTGCACGATGGGTGGCATGCCCGGTAGCTGCCTTGGTCGGCTGAGCCTGTGCATGAGCCCAAAAACAATCGCCGCCACGGCGGCGAAAATGGCCAGAAGAAAGAAGAGGCGACGCATGCCCCGCTTAAACGCCTAAGCAAGCAAAGCGTATCGCCTCAGGTGATGATACACATTGCCGTAGAGCGTATCGAGCATCGTTAAACGCTTGAAATAATGGCCGACGTTCAGCTCGTCCGTCATGCCCATGCCGCCGTGGATTTGGATTGCCTGCTGGCCGACGAAGCGCCCGGCCTTGCCGATCTGCACCTTGGCGGCGGACACGGCTTTCTTCCGTTCCGTTTCGTTCTCGCCGAGCTTCAACGTTGCCATGAGCGTGATCGAGACGGACTGCTCGTAATTCATGAACATGTCCACCATCCGGTGCTGGAGCACCTGGAACTTTCCGATCGGCACGCCGAACTGCTTGCGCGTTTTCGAGTATTCGACCGTGGCGTCCACCAGCACCTTCATGCAGCCAGTGGCTTCGGCGCAATGCGCGGCGATGGCCTCATCGGTGACGCGCTCGATGACCGCCAACGCCCTGTCCGGTTCACCCACGAGATTTGATGCGGGCACCTCCACATGCTCGAACGTGATTTCCGACGCATGCAGGCCGTCCATGGTCGGGTAATCGCGCGTGGAGATCCCCTTCGATTTCTTGTCCACGAGGAAGAGGCTCACGCCGCTCGCCACACGCTGGCCCCCGGCCGTGCGCGCCGTAATGATCAGGGTGTCCGCCCATGGCCCGCCGAGCACGACGGACTTGTGGCCGTTCAGGATGTAGCCGGAGCCCTGCTTCCTGGCTGTGGTCGTGAGGTCCGCGAGATTGTAGCGGCCCTGCGGCTCGGCGAACGCGAATGCCATCACCGTTTGACCACTCGCGATCTTCGGCAGCCATTCCTTCTTCTGTTCTTCGGTTCCGGCGTATCGAATCAGGCCGGCGCCAATTACGACGGTCGGCACGTATGGCTCGACCACCAGCGCTTTGCCGAACTCCTCCATCACGATCATGGTTTCGACAGGGCCGCCGCCGAGCCCGCCGAAGTCTTCGGGCAGCGAGGCGCCGACCAACCCCAATTCCGCGAATTGCTTCCACACCTCCGGCCGCCAGCCCGGCTCGCCGCGGGAGACGCGCTTGAACGTCTCGAAATCGTAATTGTCGGCGAGAAATCGCGAGACCGTATCGCGCAGGAGCGTCTGCTCTTCGGTGTAGGAGAAGTCCATCAGAGCCCCAGCACTGCCTTCGCGATAATGCCGCGCTGTATCTCGTTCGAGCCGCCGTAGATCGACGTCTTGCGCATGTTGAAGTAGTGCCCCGACTGGCCGACGGCATAATCGGGACCCACGGGATATTCGTTGTCGCCGAACGCGCGCGCATTCGGATAGGCGTAGTAGCCGATCGCTTCCAGCGTGAGCTCGGTGATGCGCTGCTGAATTTCGGTGCCTTTGATTTTCAGGATCGAACTTTCCGGCCCTGCCATCTGACCGCGCGACTCCTTCGCCAGCGTCCGCAGCTCTGTGAATTCGAGGGCCGAGAGATCGATTTCCGTCTCCGCGATCTTGCGTGAGAAGTCGTCCGTCTCGATCAGCGGCTTGCCGTCGATCATTTCGGCTTCGGCAATCTGCTTCAGTCGCTCGATCGCCTTCTTCGAGCGAGCCACGCCGGCGATTCCCGAGCGCTCATGCACCAAGAGGAACTTCGCGTAGGTCCATCCCTTGTTCTCCTCGCCGATGCGGTTTTCGACCGGCACTTTCACGTCATCGAAGAACACTTCGTTCACTTCGCGCGCGCCATCGAGCACAATGATGGGCTTTACGGTGATGCCCGGCGTTTTCATATCGATCAGCAGGAACGTGATACCTTCCTGCGGCTTCACATTCGGATCGGTGCGCACGAGACAGAAAATCCAGTCGGCAAATTGCGCGAGCGTCGTCCACGTCTTCTGCCCGTTAACGATGTAGTGCTCGCCTTCGCGCACCGCGCGGGTTTTCAGGTTCGCGAGATCGGACCCTGCGCCGGGCTCTGAATAGCCCTGGCACCACCAGTCCTCGCCGGAGAGAATGCGCGGCAGGAATTTTTTCTTCTGCGCCTCATTGCCGAAGGTGTAGATCACCGGGCCGCACATGGCGACGCCGAACGGCAGAATCATCGGCGTTTCGGCTTCGGCGCATTCCTCGTTGAAGATGTAGCGCTGTGTGACCGTCCAGCCGGGGCCGCCATACTCCTTCGGCCAGGCCGGCGCGACCCAGCCTTTGCGGTAGAGAATCCTGTGCCAAGCGAGGTAATCCTCCTTGGATTCCAGATCGCCGCGCCGCACTTTGCCTTTCAGATTCGCAGGCAGGTTCTCGCGGATGAACGCGCGCACCTCCTGGCGGAAGGCTTCTTCTTCGGACGAAAAGGAGAGGTCCATGGGATATACCCCGACAATTTGTCAGCCGAGGCATGATAGCTCTCTGGCCGCTCTCTGCAACGCTATTTCGCGTCGTGAAAAATTATGCCGAGTGTGAAGCGTTCGCCGGAGCGCAGGCGGCTGACGCCATGGCGCATCTTCACGCGATAGTAGCTTTTCGAGCCGCGCACCGGGCGCTCGTTCACGGCAAAGATGACCGCGTCGCCTTGCTGCAGTGGCACGACTTCGGCGCGCGACTGCATGCGCGGCCGCTGCTCCGTCAGCACGAACTCGCCACCAGTAAAATCCTCGCCGGGTTTGGATAGCAAGACTGTGAGCTGCAGCGGAAAGACGTGTTCACCATACAAATCCTGGTGCAGGCAGTTGTAATCGCCTTCGGTGTAGCGGAGCAGAAGTGGCGTGGGTCGTGTCTGCCCTGCCGCATGGCAGCGGTTGAGAAAGCCCGCGTGCGTGGGCGGAAAGCAGATGCCGCTCTTCGAGGTCTCGTTCCATTTGTTCGCAATTTTCGCCTGCGGCGGGTAAAGCGCCATGCGCAATTCGGCGATCAGCTTCGGCAGCGGATAGGTGAAATATTTGTATTCCCCGCTGCCGAATCCATGCTGCGCCATCACAACCCGCTTGCGAAATCGCGCCTCGTCCGCATACATCGCCGCAACGCTTTCGCACGCTGCAGCTGACAGGAGATGCGGAACCGTCGCGCAACCGAATCTATCGAGCGACCCCTCTATCGCCTGCCAGTCGATTCCCAGCTTGGAACTCTTCGCGTCGGCGTTCTTCTGCGCCGTCTTAGTGGCAGACATGCGATCTCCCTCGGCCGAGAAGGCATACTACTCATCCCGCCGCTTCGGGTCCCTTGCAAATCCGGTGTTTCAATCCGGACACAAAAAAGGTGCGGAGCGCGTAATCCTGTTTTGCGCTCCGCACCGTTGCCCGACACACTCTACACAAAGGCAGAGCGGCCGGAAGGGTAAGTTAGTGATGCTTGTTTAGCTGGTCTCGCAGCGTGTCCTTCGCGCCGCCAGCCGCGTTCTCCATCTTGCCTTTTGCCTTGTCCATTTTGCCTTCAGCCTGGAGCTTCGCGTCGCCAGTTGCCTTGCCGGCTGCGTCCTTCATGCTGCCCTTGGCCTGGTCACCCATTCCTTTGATACGGTCTTTGTCCATGATGGTCCTCGTCTCGCCTCGTTTATAAAACGGATGAGCGCCGACCACGTTCCGAAAGGGCCGCATCGGATTAATTTCACATGAGTTAAATGCAGGCCCGCTCACCATGAGCTCGGATCCAGTAAACCGAATCACAGCGCGCCGCTCCAATTACTGCGGCTGCGGAACGATGCGAATGTAAGGCCGCGGCTCCTTCCACCCTTCCGGATAAATTTTCTTCGCTTCGTCATTCGAAACGGAGCCCGCAATGATCACATCCTCACCGCGCTTCCAGTTGACGGGCGTGGCTACGCGATGCTTCGCGGTAAGCTGGAGCGAATCGAGAATCCGCAGCACCTCGTCGAAATTGCGGCCCGTTGTCATCGGATAGACGAGAACGCATTTGATCTTCTTGTCCGGCCCGATGATGAACACGTTGCGTACCGTCTGATTGTCCGCCGGTGTTCGCTTCGCCGGATCGCCGGACGTGCTCGCCGGCAGCATGTCGTACAGCTTCGAAACGTTGAAATCGGCATCGCCGATGATCGGATAATTGGGCGCTGCGCCTTGCGTCTCCCTGATGTCGTTCGCCCATCGCTCGTGATCTGTGGTGGGATCAACCGACAATCCGATGATCTTCGTGTTGCGCTTGTCGAATTCCGGCTTGAGCTTCGCCATGTACCCGAGCTCGGTCGTGCAAACTGGCGTGAAATCCTTCGGGTGCGAAAACAGCACCGCCCAGGAATTGCCGATCCAGTCATGAAAGCGGATACGCCCTTGCGTTGTCTCCGCCTCGAAATCCGGCGCGGTGTCGTTGATCCTCAAAGCCATTGTTGCCTCCATTGGATAACCAGCTTCGCGTGAGCCCGATCCTATATTGGCACGCTGGCGTGACAATCCAAGCAGCGCTCAATCGCTACGATTGATCGCCTCGTGATGCCGGATTACCTCCTGGACAATAAAGGCGAGGAATTTCTCCGCAAAATCAGGATCGAGCTTGGCTGCCTTCGCAAGGGCGCGGAGCCGTGCCACCTGCTCGGCCTCGCGGGCAGGATCAGCGGGCGGCAGGCCACGCGCAGCTTTGAATTCGCCGACAGCCTGCGTGCATTTGAACCGCTCGGCCAAAAGATGCACCAGCGCCGCGTCGATATTGTCGATGGAATCGCGCAGGCGCTGAAGTTCGGGAGGCGTGCCCGGCGGCATGTGTTCCCTCTTTGGCTGGCGGGTTTTAGGCAAGCAAACGCGCAGGCGCAACGGCACGCGCCTCGGTGCGGAGCAACTCAGTACGGGCCCACGCGTGTTTCGGGCCGCGAACGCTCGCGTTCCGGTTCCGGCGTCCAGCCGCCCCGCCAAAGATTCCGCACCGGTTCCGGCATCGCATGAACGACTTTCTCCGCCTGCCCGTGATCGATGTGGCGGGAAAGGATGTGGAACACCGCCTGCGTGGCGTCGCGCACATTTACCGGGCGCGTATCGCTGATCTTTTCGCTCACGCTGTGCAGAAAATCGTCAAGACTGCGGCCGCGGTCAGGTTGCCGCGAGGGAACCCACTGATCGTAGTAAGCCCCACGCACGAGCAGCGGCAGCTGCGAGCCCAGATGCGCCGCAAGGTCGAGCGGCATCCGATCGCGCAAGGTCCTTAGCACCGCGCTCAACACGTGCCAGGCAACATGCCCGTCCGGACCAATTGTTTCGCCGAGCTCGTTGAGCCAGATGTGTGTCGTTTGCAGGGTTTTGTCGAAAACGTCGACTCCGTGAGTGGCCATCTCACTTCTCCTATCGGAGGATACGGTTTGAGAACACCGCGGCGGCTGACGATGTTCCTTTCTATTCAGGTTTTAGCCCCGCCGGGTTTCGTGTTGCTACTTGTGGTTGAAAATTGCTGTCATCGGATGCGATGAGTCGCGACCGATCCGAGGGAAAACCATGGGCTACGAAGCGGCGCTTTCGAATTACATCAGCTTCGAATTCAGCGACGAAGGGTGGACACGCAAGGTCTTCCGGCGCGGCAGCGGTCCCGGAGTCATCATCATTCACGAAATGCCTGGGCTGCATCCGCTCGTCATTCGATTTGCAGACCACGTTGCGGTCGCTGGAATGACCGTGTTCCTGCCGACGCTGTTCGGCGATCCGGGACGGCCTGTGTCGCTCGGCTATGCGCTCGGCACGATGGTGCGGACGATCTGCATTCGACGGGAGTTCAACGTCTGGGCAAACGGGCGCTCGAGCCCGATTGTCGACTGGTTGCGTGCGCTCGCGCGGATGGTGCATGCGGAATGCGGCGGGCGCGGCGTGGGCGCTATCGGCATGTGCTTCACGGGCGGTTTTGCGCTCGCGATGATGACTGAGCCAGCCGTGGTCGCGCCGGTCCTATCGCAACCTTCACAGCCGATGTTTGGAAAGAACAGGCAATCCGCCATCGATTCTTCAGCGCAGGAAATTCGGTGCGCGAGAGAGCGGTTCGAAAATGAAGACCTCTCGATAATCGGTTTGCGATTTCGTGGCGACAAATTCGTGCCGGGTGAGCGCTTCGATGCCTTGAGGCGCGAGTTCGGCAACCGCTTCGAAGCGATCGAGCTCGACCCGAACGATGCAGCGCCTGCGCCGTTCCCGCCGCATTCGGTGCTCACGATCCATCTTGACGATCGCTCCGGCACGCCGACGAAGCGGGTGGAGGAGCGCGTGATCGCATTCTTCCGCCAGCGCACGGGGGCGTGAGGCGGAACGCTTCTTCCCTTCGGCAAGTTGGCTGATAAATGGCCGAGCAAGATCTTACCGACAATATTGCGCGCAGCCGTTTCGAACTGGCAGAAAACGGGCTGACGGCGTTCGCCACCTACCGGCGCAACGGGAACGTTCTCGTCATCCCGCACGTGGAGTCGCCTCCGCCCTTGCGCGGCAAAGGCACGGCGGACAGGCTGATGCGGTACGTGGCAGAACACGCGAGGGCGAACGGCCTCAAGCTCGTTCCCACCTGCAGCTATGCTGCCCTGTGGCTTCGCCGGCATCGCGACTACGCCGATGTGCTGGGCTGAAGGCGACGGAACACTGCGCCGCGCCGATAGTTCTCAAATGGTGGAGAAGGCAAATGGCACACAGACCGAATCCCTCCCAAGACCCTGCCGAGGGCGCGCGCGACATCGTCGATCATGAACTTGAACGCAACAAAAACATGGAGCGTAAGGATGACTATCGCCAATCTGAAACTCGGAAATCTGAAAAGGATGTTGAAGCCGAGTCTTCTGAACCGAGTGAAGAGATCGCTATTCCCACACCGATCGAACCTGGTGACCAGAATGCTCAGACGATCGCTCCGTAGTTTCTGAATCCATCGCTGGCCGGCGCCCAATCCTTCCGTGCGGCTGTATTGACAGCTTCCGGTGCGGCGGGTCCCATTCATTCATGAAGCATGCAGGGCCCGCGGCGCTGGACCGTCTCGAACGGCTGCTTGGGCAGCTCCGCGCAAAGCCTGCACTCAAGGAGAAGTCCCGCGGAACTTTTTATCTCGGCGGCCGCGCATTCCTGCACTTTCACGAGCACGGAGCCGAGCTGTATGCGGACATTCGGCTGAACGAAGATTTTGAGCGATTTCCCGTCACGACAGACGCCGGTCGCCAGAGTCTGCTCCGGGCCGTGGAGGACCGGCTGCGCTGCAGATGATAGCGAGCTAAGCTATTGTTGTGGCAATATGTTATCCAACCTTTCGCGAGCTTAGCCGCATCTTTATGATCCGACCTGCAAGCTGCTCGCCGATCCCGGAGTCCAAGTGAACAAGGTCGCCACCACACCCCAGTTTCCCCGCCCGGCATTCGTGCTCGAAGCCAAGGCAGAGTTCGATGCCTTGGCTTCGCAGCATCCGCTGGAGTTCGTTGACGCCGTCGTGGTCGATCTCTGCGGGACGTTGCGCGGCAAGCGGCTGCCCGCAGCCGAAGCGGGAAAGATTTTTGAGAGCGGTCTTCAGCTGCCGCATTCCATTTATTTGATGGACGCGCGCGGGGAGATGACCAATCCGTTCGGCCGCGGCTTCGGGGACGGCGACCCCGACGGCACGGCATGGCCAATTCCCGAAACAGTGAGGCGCGTGTGGGACAGTGCGTCGAGGCGCGCGCAAATCTTCCTCACGCTGCGCGATCACATCGGCGATCCCGATCCGGCGGAGCCGATCACTGCGCTGGAACGCGTGCTCGATCGTTTTCGTGATCTGAACCTCACGCCGGTCTGCGCGCTCGAACTGGAATTCTATCTGATCGATTTAGCGCGGCTCTCTGACGGCGGGCCGCAACCGCCGCTCGATCCGCGCACCGGCGCGCGCGAGCGCACCGCTTCTGTGTACGGCATTGACGATCTCGACCGATTCCAGCGGTTCCTCTCCGCGTTGGCGGAAGCAGCCGAAGTCGAGCAAGTGCCTGTCAGCGCGAGCAGCAAGGAATATGCGCCGGGGCAATTCGAGGCAAATCTGAAACATCAGAACAATGCACGCCTCGCCGCCGACCACGCGGTTCTGTTGCAGCAGATCGTGAAGGCGGCGGCGCACGCCAACGGATTCGATGCCACCTTCATGGCGAAGCCGTATGCCGACCGCGCCGGCAGCGGCCTGCATATTCATCTCAGTCTTCTGGACGAAAGCGGCCGCAATATTTTCGACAACGCCACGCCCGAGGGATCGGAGCAGTTGCGACATGCTATCGGCGGCCTGCAGGCTACAATGGCTGAATCGATGGCGCTGTTTGCGCCAAATCTGAACTCCTATCGCCGGTTCCAGCCGGACATGTTCGCGCCGGTGAACCGCCGCTGGGGCGTGAACAATCGCTCGGCGGGAATCCGGGTGCCAGCGGGGCCGAACGAAGCGCGCCGCATTGAGCATCGCGTCGCCGGGGCGGATGCCAATCCGTATCTCCCCCTCGCCGCCGTGCTGGCCGGTGTGCACCACGGACTCAAGAACCGGATCGATCCCGGTCCGCCGGCCGTAGGAAATGTGTCGCGCGAGCCGGACCTGTCGTTGCCCTTCACCATCGACGATGCCCTGCAGAGGCTCGAGACGGCGACGGTTCTTCCCGGCTACTTCGGTCCCGAAACGCTGTCGCTTTACCGCGAGACCAAGCGCATCGAAGCAAATCGCGTTCGCCGGCCAATTACGCCGGTCGAATACGAGTGGTATTTGTAGGCCCTACGCGCGGCGCAGCTTCAGTTCTGCGACGGTCCCTTCGCCCGGCTTGCCGGAAATGCGCAAAGCGCCCCCCATCCGGCGAACCAGCGCGCTCGCAATGGCAAGGCCCAGTCCCGCGCCAGTCACCGCACCCGTGCGCTCGAAGCGCGCAAAAGGCGCTCCAGCGCGCGCGACCTCCCCCGCGAAGAACCCAAGCCCTGTGTCGCGAACGCTGATGAAAACGGAGGTGTCGTCGCTATGCACCTGAACCTGCAATGAGCCGCCTTCCGGCGTGTACTGAAGCGCATTGCTGAGCAAATTATTCAGCGCGCGTTTCAGGCAATGCGCATCCCCCACGCATCGTGCCGGATCGGACAATTCCGCAGTGACGCGAATCTTGCGCGAGAACGCGCGGCCTTCGATTTCTTCCACTGCCTCCCGCGCGACTGTGCGCGCATCGATGGCGGTCAGGTGGATGGGCTGCTTGGCTGCCTCGAGACTCGCGAATTCCAGAATGTCGCCGATCTTCGCGTGCAGCGCGCGGCCTGCGTCGCCGATGTCACGGGCATATTCCTCGTATTTCGGATGACCGGGTTTGCCGAAAAGGCCCTGCCCGATCACATCGGCGAATCCGATGATCGCGTTGAGCGGAGTGCGAAGCTCATGACTCATATGCATGAGAAACTCCGCCTTGGAGCGATCCGCTTCAACGGCATGGCGCTCGGCTTCGGCAAGCCGGACGAGGAGCTTCGCCTCTTCGCTCCTCTTGGATTTCAGATTTCTTACCGCTTCGACCGCGCGGGCCCGCCGCTCGAACTCACGCACGAAAACGGCCGCGAGGCCCGCGCCGGCGAAAGCCGGGCCCAAGATGAAAAAGAAATAGATCGGCAGCGCACCATACCAGTCGCTTAGGGCCTGACCGACCTCGATCGATGCACCGGCGGTCACCGGCCATCCCGGCACCGGCGCGAGCGCAATGAGCCGGCGGCCGGAGGCCAATTCCAGGACGCGCGTCTCGGTCTTCCGGTCAGGAAGGGATAGGGCGGTCGCGGACGGAAGATCGCGCCAGTTGCGTCCAATGGCGAGCAGACTTCCTTGCGGGCCCGCGAGCACGGCATCTTCCATGCTCGCAAAGGGAAGCAGTACCGCGCGATTGAGCTGCACCAGCACGATGTGCCGATTGACCGAAAAGGCGAGCACGATCGATGAACCGATCGAAACGACGGCGCGTCCCGCGGCAGCGCTGGACAGCGTGCCTGGATCAAGAGGAAGGAGATCGGTCGGCTGCCGATTCATCTCGGAAAACAGGCGCCCGGATTGGTCCAGTACAGCGATGTTGGTGAGTGCTGCGCCGCCCGCCTCCGATAATGCGGCCGACGTTTCCGCGTTCACTTCCGCGTTTGCAAAGGCAATGCCCAGCGATGCGTACCGGTCGAACGTCTGGGCAGAATCCGATGCTATCTCCACAGCGCGCCGCGTCTCGATCGCGCGTGCCTGATCGAGCGCGTGGATGCGGTCGAGCCGCATCTGGATGATTGCCGCGGAGACGAAGCTGCCGAAAATCAGCAGCAGCGAAATAATGACAGTCCAGCGAACGCTTCGTGTCGCCGTCTTTATCGCTCCGGAGAACGGGCGCGTGACCGCAGAGGACGGCGAGAAGGCGAAAGAGGCCATCGGAGGCGTAGCGCGCCTCAACTGATTCGTTTCGCCCTTATGATAGGAGCGATCGCCAACGTGTCGATGCTAGCCAAGCATCTTTGTTGTGACTTCGAACAGATTCGATGACAGGCCCGGCTTTTTCAGAATCGCTTCGAGTTCGCCGCGCATTCGTGCCTGACGGTCGTCGTCGTAGCGCCGCCAGTTCTCGAAGGCGGCAGACGCCATGCGGGCCGCCACCTGTGGATTGATCGCATCGAGCTCGCGAATCATCTCGGCGACCAATGCGTAGCCCATACCATCGCGCTGATGAAACCGGAGGTGATTGGCGGCAAATGCGCCTACCAGCGCGCGCACCCGGTTTGGGTTTTTCATGTCGAACGCGGGATGTTTCATAAGGAGACGCACGCGTTCGATCGTATCGGGCAACGGTGAGCCCGCCTGCAGGCCCATCCACTTGTCGAGCACGAGCGGATCATTTGCGAAGCGATCATGGAAGTGCGCGAAAGCGGCATCCCGCAAAGGTGAGGCCATCCGCGCGAGCGACGCAAGCCCCGCAATCATATCCGTCATATTCGTTGCGGCACGATAGTGGCGGTCGGCCAGCTGCGCCGTTTGGTCACCTTCCGTTGCGGTCAAAAACCGGAGGCACACATTGCGCAGACTGCGTCGCCCGGCGGATTCCGCATCCGGCTTGAATTCGCCACCGGAGTCCAAAGAGCGATAGAGGCTTGCAAATTCCGCGCGGTGTGCGTCCGCGAGTGCCTGAATGAGCCCGTTTCGCGCGAGGTGAATCGCCTCCGGATCCGCGGGATGCATCTTGAGCGCAAGCTCGGCCTCGGATGGTGGCACCAGCATTTCGGCCGCAAAGGCGCGGTCGTCGTGCGCGCGCGCGAGCACCTCTGTGAACGCATCGACGTAGGTGGCATCGGCATGCGGCGTGCCGCCGGACTTCGCGGCCGCTGCCATCTCGAGCAGGATTTCGGTCGCGAGTGTCTGGCCGGCTTCCCAGCGGTTGAACTGATCGGCGTCGCGACTCATCAGGGCCGCACGGCCCTTGCGGTCCATCGGCACGCTGAAGTGCGCGGGTGCCGAGAAACGGCGGCCAATCGAGAGCAGCGGCTCTTCGGGAACATCCACGAACACGAAGTGCTGTTCGGTGTCGGTCAGCTCCAGCACGCGCTCCTCCGGTCCGATGGCGTTCTCGCCGTCGAGCGTGAGCGGCAGTCCGCGTCCGCTCCGGGCCACAAAGCCGACGCGGACCGGAATGTGCATCGGTTTCTTGTCCGGTTGGCCTGGCGTTTGCGGCAAGCTCTGCTTCAGCGTCAGCGCATATTTGCGGTTGGCGGAATCATATTCGCTCCTGGCCTCGATCTTTGGCGTTCCCGATTGGCGGTACCAAAGGCGGAATTGCGAGAGATCGCGCCCGCAGGCATCCTCGAAGCATTTCACCCATTCTTCGATGGTGACCGCCTGCCCGTCGTGCTGCGCGAAGTAGAGATCGGTCGCTTTGCGGTAGCCGTCCTCGCCCACCAGCGTCTTCAGCATGCCGATGACCTCGGCGCCCTTCTCGTAAACCGTCGCCGTGTAGAAATTGTCGATGGTGATGTAGCTCTGCGGCTGCACGGGATGGGCCAGCGGGCCGGCATCTTCCTGGAATTGGCGCATGCGCAGCATCTTCACGTCTTCGATCCGCTTCACGCCGGCGGAACGCATATCGGCGGAGAAACTCTGGTCGCGGAATACCGTAAGCCCTTCCTTGAGCGACAGCTGGAACCAGTCGCGGCAGGTGATGCGGTCGCCTGTCCAGTTGTGGAAGTATTCGTGGGCCACCACACCTTCGATGCGTGCGTAATCGTCGTCAGTCGCCGTTTCGGGCGAGGCGAGCAGCACCTTGTCGTTGAAAATGTTTAGGCCCTTGTTCTCCATTGCGCCGAAATTGAAGGCGCTCACGGCGACGATCATGAAGATGTCGAGATCGTATTCGCGGCCGTACTTCTCCTCGTCCCAGCGCATGGCCCGCTTGAGCGAGTCCATCGCATATGTCGCGCGCTTCTCATTGCCATGCTCGACATAGATGCGGAGATCCACCTTGCGGCCAGTCATCGTGACAAATTCGTCGCGGATGTGGCCGAGATCTCCCGCAACCAGCGCGAACAGATAAGACGGTTTGGGGAACGGATCTTGCCACAGCGCGAAGTGCCGGCCCTCCGGCAGGTCGCCGGATTTGATGAGATTGCCGTTCGACAAGAGAACCGGATACTTGATCTTGTCCGCTTCGATGCGTGTCGTGTACACGGCGAGATTGTCCGGCCGATCGAGAAAATAGGTGATGCGGCGAAAGCCCTCCGCTTCGCATTGCGTGCAGAAGATTCCCTTCGACACATAGAGACCCTCGAGCGACGTGTTCTCGGCCGGCGCGATTTCCGTGAACACGTGCAGCGTGAAAGCGTCCGGCACGCCGTCGATCGTGAGCGAGTCCGGCTCGACCCGGTATCGACCTGACGGCAAATCTTCGTTGTCGATCCGCAGGCCCAGCAACTTCAGATGTTCCCCGTTGAGAACCAGCCGTGCGCCCGGCCTTCCGGTCCGCTGCACCTTCATCCTGGCGGCAACCCGGGTCGCCGCGGGATCCAGCACAAAATCGAGATCGACTGCGGAAATTCTAAAATCGGGGGCGCAGTAATCCTTCAGATGAATGGCGTGGGGTTCCTCGGTGCGCATTATTGTGTTTCCTCGGGCAGTGCGGGGCCGCCGATATAACGCACTTCGGCCCTATTCTTCAGATTTTTTTAGACGAGCGCGGGGAGTTCCTCAGTCCCCAGAGGATTAGCGCGAACGCGACGATCCCGGTGGGTGCGGCCGGATAGATCACCGCGCGGATTATGGACTCCTGAAGATCGCTCCCCCGTTCTCCGCCCGACGCAATCGGAATGACAGAACCGCCAGCGCCCCAGAGGGCCGCGAGCAGGAATGCGGCGACGGTCGCTAGCGCCGAGAAAAGCAGAAGCCAGAACGCGAGCCGTGCCACCGCAACACCCAGCCTAAGCCTCGGCCAGACGAGGCCAAGCGACACAAGCAACACGCCGGTGAACGCGCTCAGCGTGTGTACCGATCGGCCGAGGTTCGGGATTGGGAAATAGGGAACGGCAAACCCTTCAAAGGAGGTGAAGAGAAAAAGCGCTACTCCAATCTGAATCAGTCGATGGCCGTGACGCGACAGCATATCCGGAGCAGTCATCGGCGCATCCGTTCTCTGGGAAAGGCATTATCTCCTGTTTTCCAGAAGGCGCCAGTGAATGGAAACAGAGACAAAAGGCTGGCCGCGGTAGTATCGATCGAATAGGTATTCGCGCCGCCGTGCTGCGGCGTTAGCTCTCTCCGTCCAGATTTGCGAGCACGTCCTGCGCATCATGCGCAAGCTGGGCCAGATCCGATGGCATTTCCTCGCCCGACCGGCGGGCCCACTCGATCAGTTCGTTGGCGAGGCTTGCCAGCCGGGGCGCGTTGGCAATCAGTCGCGCCTGCTTTTCCACCTTTTCCGGATCGAGGTCGTATTCGGCGCCCGGCACACGCCAGCCGCCCCAGTCCGTTTCGCCAGTGATGACGATCGGGTACGTCCCCGGCACAGGATGTCGCGCGCAGTCGGCCGTCGGCTGCCACTTGTTCCGTGCGCGGATGACGCGCCAGTGGTTGCGCTCGTCCTTGCGCCCGTCGTCGAAAACCTGCTCTGCTTGCAGTTCGTCAGCAGAAAATTCGCGCCCCAATCCGACATCGTAGAAGACGCGAATGGGTTCATCGAGTCCCTTGGCCCAGTGCGGAATCACGCGCTCGATCAGAGCCCAGGTTCCGACGGGCTTCACATAGACTCTTTGATTCTTGTGGAACTGCGCTTTCGCCATTGCGCGCCAATCCTCGGTTCACCACCAAGGTATGCCCCTGCCGTTAAACCAACGTTAAGCGCACCTCCGCTTTCGGGCTCACAATGATCTGACACTGCCATCCACAGCAGGAGCCTTGGGCACGATCTTGGGAGGAAGCGCCTCGGATCTTTCACCACCAGACCCGCCTCCACGGACGGAAGACGGATCTGCGGCCGCGGCCGGGGCAGTACCTGGCGCGGGAAGCAGACCGGACGCGCTCATTTGCGCGAGCAGTTGCGGCGGGACGGAGGAAACGAGTTGATGGCTTCGCTTTACAATGTGCAGGCCCGTCGAAAGTAGCCATCGCTCCGCAGTCCTGCAATCCTCGCCCGCTGGGCAGCTGCAGTGCGACTCGAGATCGGTGAGCGACAATTGGGCGTCGCCTTCCGCTTCCACGATGGCTTCGCGCCAAACCTGCGCGCCGTCAGTCCTGACCGCCGTGTAATACGTATTGGCCACGCGCAATGCGGGCGCGAGGGAACCAGCCTGCGGTACCTCGGTCCGAAAACCCTGCACGTAGCCAGAGCCGTCACGAAAGAACACGGCGCGGTACTGCGAGATCGGTCCGGCGATATTGGCTGTCGTCAGGCGCAGCCCTGATACCGGGTTCTGCAGTGGAGAAGAAACGGATGCTGACGCGATCAAATTCGTTGCCGGACCGGGGGACGATAACGCCGCTTGCAGCTGAGACCCCACCAGGATGGCGGCGACCTGCGCGCGTGCTTTGGCATCCAGCCGAAGGCTCGGCACCCTGACCGAACGGCTATCGTCGAAAATTGCTGGCCCCGTGACCCGCTCTACCTCGATGCTGCCCTGCGAGCCAGTGCGGATTCTGAACTCGCCACTATACGCCATTGAGGCCGCATCGCGTACGACAAACACGCCGCTCCCGGACGATTCCATCTCTACGCCGCGGTTCAGCGGGCCCAGGAAATCCCGCAGCGATAACAGTTGCTGGGCGGACGCCTGGAGCTTTTGCACTTCACGGGCGACGGGATTTTCCGCCGAGGCAGCACTTCCGAACGCAAGGACACCCGCGCAAAACGCGGCCGCGAAGACGATACGCATCTGTTCCCCAGCCTCCAGCCCACCATACAGGAAAAATCACTATCGCGCATCATTAACGGGAAAATGAAAGTTTTAGCGAACGATTGCTTTACCGGATTGCGCAAAAAATGCCGGCCAGTGTCGTGTCGCGCCGACAGGCGAACAGGAGAGGGCTTGCGCCATGGCGCAGCGTGCAACGGGAAAAGTGTCTGCCACAGCCGGAGACAGGGCGGGCGCGGACGCCTACGAGATCACGGCCGAGATTCCTCTCCACCTCGCGCCCTTGCTGGCCCCGCACAAAAAACGCGGCCGATTGTCCCTTCGAGTTGAAGGCTTGCCGCCTCGCGCGCGCCTTTCGAAGGGCCGCAACAACGGCGACCGCTCCTGGTCGCTGATGTCCGACGAACTCGACGGACTTAGTTACCTGCCACCAAAAGGCATGACTTCACCGCACAATCTGGCGATCAGAATTTTCGGGATCGACGAAGCGGACGGCGCCACGCTCGCGGTCGTGGAGTATCCGATCTTCGGCGGCATTCGCGCAGAAAAGCCGGCGCCGAGCATAAAGGTGGCGAATGCAGACGGCGGCGAACTGCAGCGCTTGAATGGCGAGATCACCAGACTGAAAACTGCGCTTGGCACGCGCGATGACGAGCTGGCGGATCTGCGAAAGAACCGCGACGAGCAGGCGGCCAATCTCAGAGAACACCTCAAGGCGGAGTTGAGTGCAGCGCGCCTCGCCTGGGAATCGGAATTGCGCGAACGCCTCGACGCCGCCGCAACCAACGCGGCGGCCGTTCTGGAGAAGAGCCGCAAAGCATGGCAAGCTGAGCATCAGGGCGATCTCGTCGAGATGAAGAAGCAGCTCGACGAGCGTGTTGCCGCCGCTCGCGAAAAGTGGCGTGCGGAAGCGGACGAAGCACTCGCAAAAGCGAAGAAGGCGTGGAGTGACGAGCAGGCCGCGAGATTGGCATCGGGCCAATCGGAGAAACAGAAACAATCCGCATCTCTCCAGGAGGCCGTAGCCCGTTGCGAGCTCGCGGAGGCGAGCGCTGCAAAAGCGCAGTCGCAAGCCCGGCAAGCCGAAGGGGCGCTCAACGAAGCTCGCGCACGGGCGGAGCAGGCCGAGGCGGCATTGGCGCAGGCCGAGGCGCAGGGCGCGCGTGCCCGCAGTGAAAGTGGGGAACGCCGCCGTCTGCAAGAAGAGTTGAGCACCGCACAAGCGCAGCTCACCGCGCGGGACGCGGAGCTGGCGCAATTGCGATCCGAGATCAAACAAGAACGGGAGCGCCTACGGCAGGAAGCCGCGTCGGCTCTTCTTGCGGCAGAAAGCACCTGGAGAGCGAGCGAGGCGGCACGACTGGCCGTCGCCGAAGCTGCGTGGCGGGAAGGCATGGACAGCGACGCAGCGCAGCTCAAGGCGCGCGCACAGAAAGCGGAATCGGCGCTGGCCGAGGCCTTGGCGAGGATCGATCAAGCCGAATCTTCCGTTGCCGCCGCGCGAACCGAGACGCAAGCCGTCGCCGAATGGCGAAAGAAGGCAGAGAATACCGAAGCCGCGCTGGCCAAAACGATGGCCCAACTCCACAAGGCCGAATCTTCCATCGCGGAAATTCGCGCCGAGAGCGGCGCACTCGGACAATGGAAAACGCGCGCCGAACGCGCCGAGGCGGCCCTTGTCCAAACGACAACGCGCCTTGAGCTCACCGAAACGGCCCTGTCCGATCTGCGCAAAGAGGCCGACTCACTCAGAGACCGCGAAGACTCCGAAACTCTGCGGCTGCGCGCGGACGCATCGAACGCACGCGCGGCACTGGCGAAACGCGACGGAGATATTGCGGAATTGCGTGCAGCCATGGAACAGGAACGGGAGCAGGCGCAGGCCGCACTTTCGAATGCCGAAGCACAATGGAAAGCGGGAGAGGCTGCCCGTTTTGCGGCAGCAAAAAATTCCTGGCACGAGCAGTCTGCGAATTCGCTCGCGGAGGCTATCGCCCGATACGAACGGGCAGAGGCGGAATCGGCCAGGATGCGTTCCGAGATGGAGATGTTGCGGAACGAGTTCGTCTCCGCGCAGGCACGATATGCCGAGCTGGAATCGGGAGCGGCGGTCGCACGCGCGGCCTCGCGGCCCGAGCCAACCGACTGGATCGCAGCGCCGAAGCTTGTGTATGAACGGCCGGTGCCGCCGGAGCATCTACCGGAGCGCCACGATCCTTTCCGCTATCGCCTTATCCGCGACATGGTCGTGGTTGCCGCCGTCGCAGCGGCTGGTATTGCGCTCTACCCGCGGCTTCCGCCGGTTCCCCAGGATTGGTCGCCGAGGAACTGGTCGTCGAAGAACGTGCAACTGACAACCGCCATGCAGTCGTTCTTCCAGATGGTTGGGGCCCCCTCGGATTCAACCGAGACCCGACTGCCGGACCTGCCCGCACTCATCGACGCAAGTTCGGTGAATCTCCGATCGAGTCCTTCGGCCGGCGCGGGCGTGGTTATGACGCTCTCCCGGGACAGCGAAGTAACGCAAATTGAGAGGCGGGGCGATTGGGTGCTCGTCAGAATTGACGGCAAGCAGGGCAAATCCCCGCGTCAGGGCTGGGTCTTCAGCACGTTCCTCAAGCCAGCTCCCTCCGATCAAAAGGCCGCTGCGCAAATCCCACGCGGATAGCGCCGAAGCGCTTGGGAGTTGGCGTACCGGCAATCACCGGTCTATCGTCTGCCTGACCGCTATTTCCAACATCAGGCAGGGCCGTGATGAATTTCGATTTTTCCGACGACCAGAAGATGCTGCGCGATCAGGCGCGCAGGTTTCTCTCTGAGCAATGCACGACGAAGATCGTGCGCAGAGTCTTTGAAGGCAGTCAGGGCTACGAGCGCGAATTGTGGAAGCAGATCGCGGAAATGGGTTGGCTCGGGACGGCGATTCCCGAGAGCTACGGCGGCTTGGGGCTGGGTTACCTCGAGTTGTGCGTGATCGCGGAGGAAATGGGCCGGGTGCTTGCTCCGGTGCCATTTTCCTCGACAGTTTATCTGTTCGCGGAGGCCGTGCTCGCGGCCGGCAGCGAAGAGCAGAAGCAGAAATATCTTCCGAAGATCGCGACCGGGAAATTGATCGGCACTCTGGCGCGCGCAGAAGGACCGGGCGCGATAACACCGAAATCAATGCGGACGACCTTCAGAGGTGGCCAGCTTTCCGGAAAGAAAATCGCCGTCGGCGACGGAATGGATGCCGATTACGCGGTCGTGCTGGCGCGATCGAGCGACGAGCCCGGCGAACGGGGGCTTTCCCTCGCGATCGTAGACCCGAAGAGCGCGGGCATTTCGCGCCGGGCGGAGGACTCGATTGATCCCTCCCGCAAGCGCGCGGAGATCATCTTCGACGGCACAGTCGCCGAACCGCTCGGCAAGCCTGGCGAAGGCTGGAGCATCGCAAGATCCGTTCTCGATCGCGCAGCAGTGCTGATGGCCTTCGAGCAAATCGGCGGTGCGGACGTCTGCCTTGCTGCGTCAACGGAGTACGCCAAGACGCGCTATGCGTTCGCGCGGCCGATCGGTTCGTATCAGGCGATCAAGCACAAGCTTGCGGATATGTATGTGAACAACGAGCTTGCGCGCTCGAACGCCTATTACGGCGCATGGGCCCTTTCAACCAATGCACGTGAACTTCCCCTCGCCGCTGCCGCCGCGCGCATTGCGGCAACGCAGGCGTTCGACTACGCGGCCAAGGAGAACACACAGGTGCATGGCGGCATCGGCTTCACCTGGGAAGTCGATTGCCACCTGTTCTACAAGCGCGCGCGCGAACTCGCGCTTGCACTTGGGCCGCAACGCAGCTGGAAAGACCGCTTGGTGAGCCAGCTGGAAGCGAGCAACGCATGAGCACTCTTCTGTTTGTCTTCGAGAAGCTGCGCGAAGGGAAATACGACCGGTTGCGCATACAGCGCAAGGACGGGACGCAGGAAATTGCCTGTCCCAAGATTGGCGGCATTCCGCACGACATGGTGCATTTCGCAGTCGAAAACGTGATGGCAAAGCGCGGCTTCATGCGAAGGGTCGCTGAGGGAGAGGACCTCGCCTTCCGCATGGCGCCGGATATCGAATCCGACCAGATGGAGCGGCTCGTCGAAGTGATGCAGGCGGACGCCAACAGCGGCTTTCCTCCGCCCGCCGATCTCATCGAAATGTATCGTGTGACCTGCGATGCCCGCGGCGTGGAGCCTTACCCGGTCAAGGAAGCGGATATTCTCGCCCTTCGGGCGGAAATGGCGCGGCTCGATCGGCTCTGGAGGCAAACGCCTGCGGGTGGCGTCCTGACACTCAGCTTCGATTCGCAGTAGGAGAGCGAGATGGATTTCGAAGACACGAAGGAAGAAGCAGAGTTTCGCGCAAGCGTCCGCAGATGGCTGGAAGCCAATGCGTCGAAAGAGGTGGACGACGCTGCCGATGTTCTGGGTGAGCGCGGCGGTCGTGACTGGATGAAGGCGCAGCGCGACTGGCAGGCGAAGAAGGCCGAAGCGGGTTACGCGCGCATCACCTGGCCGAAGGAATTGGGAGGCCTTGGCGGCAATGCCATTCAGCAGGTCATCTTCAATCAGGAGGAGTCGAAGCTCGGTCTTGGCGGCAACAGCCCGTTCGCGATCGGGCTCGGCATGTGCATTCCGACGTTGATGGCCTACTGCGCGAAAGAGGTGCTCTCGCGGTATGTCAAACCCGCGCTCTATGGGGAGGAGATATGGTGTCAGCTCTTCTCTGAGCCTGCGGGCGGTTCGGATGTCGCCGGTTTGCGCACGCGCGCGGAGCGGCAGGGCGATGACTGGATCGTGAACGGTCAGAAGATCTGGACCACCGGCGCGCAATTCTCCGATTACGGGCTGCTGCTCACGCGGACCGATGCGAATGCCCCGAAGCACAAGGGGCTGACGATGTTCTACCTCTCGATGAAATCGCCGGGAGTGGACGTGCGGCCGATCAAACAGGCAAGCGGTGCCTCCGGATTTAACGAGGTCTTCTTCACGGATGTCCGCATCCCCGATGCGCAGCGTGTCGGCGAAGTCGGGCAAGGCTGGCAGGTGGCGCTGACCACGTTGATGCACGAGCGGCTCGCGGTCGGTGGCGGACAGGGCGGCGGACTCGACGTGCCGCAGCTGCTGGCGTTGGCGCGTGAGCTGGAACTCGAGGACGGTCCCGCAATCAGGAACGCGAGCGTGCGCGAGCGGATTGCCGACTGGTACGTGCGCTCGGCCGGTCTGAAATACACCACGTACAGAACGATGACGGCGCTGTCCAAGGGACAACAGCCGGGGCCGGAAGCCTCGATCGCGAAGATCGTGGTCGCGGCCAAGCTGCAGGACCTCTCCGCTTTCGCGATGGAACTGGAAGGTGAAGCGGGCGCGCTGAAAGGCGAGGACGCGCCGATGCACGGCGCCTTCCAAATGGGCTGGATGAGCGCGCCGGGCCTGCGCATCGCCGGCGGCACGGATGAAATCCTGCGCAACATCATCGCCGAGCGCGTGCTTGGTCTGCCGCAGGATGTCCGCCTCGACAAGGATGTGCCATTCAATCAGCTGCCGTCGGGGCGTTAAAGAGGTGCCGCTCGAAGCGCTTGATCACTATACGATCCAATGCACGGATCTCGAGGCAACGCGTGACTTTTACCGCGATGTGCTCGGGCTGACGGTAGGTCCGCGACCGAATTTTGGTTTTGCGGGATACTGGCTCTATTGCGGCGATGTTCCGGTCGTCCATCTGCTCGGCGCTGATGGGGCCCTCCCGGAAAATCGCCGCACCGACATCGGCGACCGAACCGGCGCGCTCGATCACATCGCATTCCGGGGAACTGATCCGCAATCAACAATCTCAAAACTGAAACAACGTGGATTCGTGTTCCGTGAAAACGAGGTGCGCGATTTCGGATTGCATCAGGTGTTCGTGCGCGATCCGACCGGCATCATGGTCGAAATGAACTTTCGTGTTGCGCAATAGAAGCAAAACAGGAGGCTGGAAATGATCGGTTACGTCACGCTCGGTACAAACGATTTCGAGCGGTCGAGGAAATTCTATGACGCGGTGCTTGCGGGCTTGGGCGCCGGGCGCACCATGACGATGGATCGCATGCAGGGCTATGGGACGAAAGGCAGTCCGGTCATGCTGGCCGTGTGCAAGCCTTATAACGGCGAACCGGCCACAGCGGGTAACGGCACGATGGTCTCGTTCTTCGCGCCATCGCGCGATGTCGTGGGAAAGGTCCATGCCGACGCGCTTGCGGCCGGCGCCACCGACGAAGGCGCGCCGGGGGAGCGCGGCGGTACCGGATTCTACGGTGCCTATTTCCGCGATCCGGACGGCAACAAGCTCTGCGTCTTTTCCATGGGCTGAATGATCGACAGTCCCTGTATCAAGGTCTGCATCATGGATGCAGTCGCCGGACTCTGCACCGGGTGCGGCCGCACACTCGATGAGATTGCTCGCTGGGGGTCGATGAGCGACACCGACCGCCGCGCGATCATGCGGCTGTTGCCGGAGCGAAAAAAGGCTGCTCAACTGCAAAGTGCAGCTATTGATGGACAAAAGCCATGAAAGACTTCAGCGGAAAATTCGCGGTGATTACGGGTGGTGGCACCGGCATGGGACGCGAGCTTGCGATTCAGCTTGCGGCCGAAGGCTGCAATGTCGCGATGTGTGACGTTTCTGGAGCAAACATGGCGGTCACCAAACGGCTGTGCATGGAACAGGGAACGCAAGGCACGCGCGTTGCGACCTATGTGGCGGATGTCTCCATCGAAGACCAGATGCTCGCCTGGGCCGTTTCTGTCCGGCGCGAATTCGACACCGATCACATTCATTTGCTGTTCAATAATGCCGGCATTGGCGGCGGAGGAAGCGTCGTCAGCGGCGATCGCGCGCAATGGGACAAGACGTTCGCGGTCTGCTGGGGCGGCATGCTGAACGGCGTGCGCGCGTTCCTGCCGCTGATGATGAAGGCAAGTGAAGCGCACATAGTGAATACCAGCAGCGTCAACGGATTCTGGGCGTCAATCGGTCCTGGCCGTCCGCACACCGCTTATTGCGCGGCGAAATTCGCCGTCCGCGGGTTCAGCGAAGCGCTGATCACGGATCTCGTCGCCAACGCGCCGCACATCAAAGTCTCTGTCGTGATGCCGGGACACATCGGGACGGACATCGTGCACAATTCGCGCAAAATCTTGTCCGGCAGCGAAACCGTGGCAGACATCGCCGGCGCGCGAAAGATGATGGCGACCTGGGGCGTGGACACGTCCTCGCTGACCGACGAGCAGGTTCAGCAATTCACGCAGGCGCAAGCCGATGCGTTCCGCGACAACGCGCCGACAACAGCAGCACAGGCCGCGAAGATTATTCTCGACGGTGTAAAGGCGGAGAAATGGCGCATCCTCGTTGGCAAGGATGCCGAATATCTTGACGGGAGGGTGCGCGCGAATCCGGAAGCCGCCTACACGCCGGAATTCTATCAGGAGTTGCTCAAGCAAACCGAGTGGAGAATCTGATCAGCTCGCCACTTTCACCGATTCTCGCTTCAGGGGATCGGGATTGAGAAGATGGCCGGCCATCGCGCCGATCCAGTCGAGTCCGGCGCGCAGCTTCACGTTCTCGCCAATGACGAGGATGGCCGGTGCCGTGCTTTCGCGCGCGGCATCGCCGAGCGCACCCAGTGTAGTGACCCGCACGTTCTGCCTGTCCAACGTCGCATCGCTGACGATCGCGGCCGGATCGTCCGCCGCACGCCCCGCAGCGATCAGGTTTGAAGCGATCTCATCAGCATGCGCCACCGCCATATAAAGCACGAGCGTCGGTGAGCCGCTCGCAAGAGCAACCCAGTCGAGTTCGGGGAGATTGCCGTCGGTGCCGTGACCGGTGACGAATGTCACCACGTGATTGGTGTCGCGGTGCGTCACCGGAATTCCGGCGTATGCGAGCCCACCGATGCCCGCTGTTACGCCGGGGACAATGCGGAACGGAATCGAGGCACGCGACAGCGCCAGTGCCTCCTCGCCGCCGCGCCCGAATACGAACGGATCGCCGCCCTTCAGTCGCAGCACGCGTTTGCGTTTCCGCGCGAGCGCGATGAGCGAGCGCGAGATATCCGCCTGCGCGGCCGAAGCTTTGCCGCGCCGCTTGCCAGCATAGATCATCTCCGCGCCAGGCCGCGCGAACGCAAGCAGCGTTTCGTTGACCAGCGCGTCGTAAAGAATGACATCGGCGCTCGCGATCGCGTGCAGCCCCAGCACGGTGACAAGACCGGGGGCGCCTGGACCCGCGCCAGCCAGCCACACCGAGCCTGGCTGAAATTCCGGCAACGCTAGCGCCCCTGCCACGCGTGCAAGGCCGGCGCGCTCAGAAGATCTTAGCGGAACGGGTGACTTGGACATTTAACGCCTTTGCGAGTGTTATTTATAGGATTTCACATCCTGATAGCGGAAAAATTGGTGCATGCCGGCACGGAACACAAGAGGGGGGCTCACGTTCACCGCAAAGCGCAGTGCAGGGATCAGGTGCATGCATGAGTGAGAAAGCCGGAGAAACGGCGCGGGAAAACGCAGAGTATCGCTGCGAGCAGTGCCACAATATCATCCGCCTGCGGGCGGGAGATCTGATTCCGCCCTGCCCCACCTGCGGGTTCGATACCTATGACCTTCGCAACCGCCGTTTCGAGCAAGGTGAAGGCGCGCCCAATCCGCAACCCGAAGGGCCGCCAGAGCGCGCACGCGAACCGCCGCGGCATTGATTACGATGGACGGCTTCAGAACCGGTAGCGCAGGCCGGCACCTAGCATCGTGCCTTGATCGAAACTGCGCGCGTACAGACCCCAGGCCCCCGAACGATGGAACAGCCGCAACGTCGCGTCCCATTGTGGTGCCTGCGGAATCTGAACGGCGAATTCCGCGCTCACATAGTTGAGCAACGGATGCAGCTGGCCCAATATTGGCGGTGGATCGAACGCATAAGAAGGCCCGATATAGACGGCGAGCGTGGTGGGTGTATCCCAGGGGAAGCGGTCGTAGCTTGCGCCAACCCCTAGCGACACTGTCTGATAGGGATCATGCGTGAAGTACTGTGTCACCTGGGCCTCGGCCGCGAGTGAAAAGCCGCTGCCGAGCTTCGCCAGCCGATGGTTCGCCGCCAGCCCGACCATTCCGCCGATAATGTGAAGATGGCCGGTGGCGATCTGCGTGGTGATGGTGTCGGTGGTGGGGCCGCCATAGAGCGAAATGGACCACGGGCTTTGCGCCCTCGCATCCGGCGCCAATACTGTGCCGCAGAAAAGCAGGAGGAGTGCCGCGCAGACTCGCATGAAACCTTCCATAGCCGCCGTCCCTCACGGAACGCAAAGCGGCGGATTTCGTCCACCGGCGAGGAAAAGCAGCCATGTCCGGAGAATGACAGCAGGCAATGCGGCATTGACGCGCTGACGCTGCTCCCGTAAGGCCGCGGACCTACGATCCCTTCCGGTGATGCCGCATGTTGAAGCCGCGCAGCGACCTCAAGCCCAACACCTATGAATTCGAGACCGAGCCGCTCGTCTCGCCCAACGGCTTTCGCGAATACGACGCCCGCTGGTTGTTCCCGAAGGAAATCAACCTTCTCGGCGTCCAGGCACTGGGGCTGGGACTCGGCACCTATTTCTATGAACTCGGCATTCGCCCGCGCGTCGCGACCGGACACGATTACCGCTCGTATTCGCAATCGGTAAAGCAGGCGCTCGTTCTTGGTTTGATGCAGGCCGGGTGCGAAGTGGTCGACGTCGGCCTCGCGATGACGCCGGTCGCCTACTTCGCGCAATTCGCGCTCGACTGCCCGGCGGTGGCAATGGTCACCGCCAGCCACAACGAGAATGGCTGGACGGGCGTCAAAATGGGCGCAGCCAGGCCGCTCACCTTCGGCCCCGATGAGATGACCCGGCTCAAGACGATCGTGCTGAGCGGCGAAGGCAAGCCGCGAGCCGGCGGCAGTTACACCCGCATCGAGAACCTTCGCGAAGAGTATCTGGAAGCGGTGAGCAGCGGACACAGGCTTTCGCGGCATATCAAAGTGGTGGCGGCGTGCGGCAATGGAACGGCCGGCGCTTTTGCGCCCGACGCGCTGAAACGAATTGGTGCCGACGTAATCCCGATGGATGCGGAACTCGACTACACCTTTCCCAAGTACAATCCCAATCCCGAAGACATGACGATGCTCCATACGATGGCGGATGCGGTGCGCGCGCACAACGCCGACATTTGTCTTGGCTTCGATGGGGACGGCGACCGCTGCGGCGTGGTGGACGACACTGGCTCAGAAATCTTTGCGGACAAAATCGGCGTGCTGCTCGCGCGCGATCTGTCGTCGCGGCAAGGGAACACGAACTTCGTCGTGGATGTGAAATCAACGGGGCTGTTCGAAACCGATCCGGTGCTGAAGAAGAACGGGGTTGCCGTGGATTATTGGAAGACCGGCCATTCCTATATCAAGCGGCGCACGGCAGAACTGGGTGCGGTCGCCGGGTTCGAGAAGAGCGGGCACTACTTCTTCAACCCGCCGATCGGCCGCGGGTATGACGATGGGATCGTGGCGGCGATCGCGGTTCTGGAGATGCTCGATCGAGCCGGCGGGAAGAAAATGTCGCAGCTGGTTGCCGAGCTGCCGAAAACCTGGGGCTCGCCGACCATGGCGCCGTACTGCCCGGATGACAAGAAATACGCGGTCGTCGACGCGCTGACGAAAGAGTATACGGACCTGCAGAAGCGCGGTGAGAAAATCCTCGGCCAGAAAATCGTGCACCTGATCACGGTGAATGGCGTGCGCGTGGTACTGGAGGACGGCACCTGGGGTCTGGTGCGTGCGTCATCCAACAAGCCGTCGCTGGTCGTCGTCGTGGAAAGCCCGGCCTCTGAGGAGAACATGCGCGCCATGTTCCGCGACCTGGACACGCGCCTCTCCAAGCATCCCGAAGTTGGCGAGTACGATCAGAAGATTTGACGATTTGAAGAAGCCGATTTAACTGTCGACTGCAGGGACCAAGGTGTTTTTGGGGTTGCAGTGACGGGGGCGAGCATCCGAATAATCCGCAGTCTAGTTGTTACGTGCCTTGTTTGCTCCTCAGCGGGCTGCGACGACTTTGTTGGACCCGTAGCTACGGCACGGAGAGCAGTTCGCGCTGTGCTGGTGGATCCAGATTCAGCGAAGTTCGATGGGGAATACGTTTCTGACCACTACTACATTGGCGATACTCGCTTCGACAAGCAGGCTGTCTGTGGCTTTGTGAACGCAAGGAACAAAATGGGCGGCTATGCAGGCCGTTCTCCATATATGTATGACGAGGCGAACGGCGCTCAAACGTTGGCTGAACCACCAAGCCGACAAGACGTCGACCTGCTAAACTCAATGTCAGCCGACGACGCAAGTTGGAAGGAGCGCTGGATGAGCATAGAGAGTGGCTGTGACTTCTTGTCCAGATGGAATAAGACCTGCGCCGCAAACATGAAGTTCATTCTTCCAGACGCCAGCACCGTTTGCGCTGCTTGGCGGGAGACAAAGGGTAGTCCATCCGAGACTCTGCAGAAGCTATCGAGTGAACCTTAACTCAGCGCGTCCCACAGCATGCGGGCGGCGGTAATTCCGATGAACAGCGCAAACACGATCCGGAGCCGGTTCTTGTCCGTCATGTGCGCGAGATGCGCGCCTGCGGGCGCCGTGAAGAAGGAGACCGGCGCGATCAGCAGAAAGCCGAGCAGGTTCACATAACCGAGCGAGTACGGCGGCAGCCCGGTCGCGTACAGGCCGGCAGCCATTGCCCCAATCGTGCCGGGGACCGAGATGATTGCACCGAACGCACTCGCGGTTCCGACCGCGCGATGAATGGGGATGCCGCACAAGGTCATCGCCGGAACACCCACCGTGCCGCCGCCGATTCCCATCATGGTCGAGACGCCGCCGATGCCGAAGGGCAGCGCGAGCCCACCGATTCCTGTCGGCAGATGGTCGGCGAAACGCTTCGTTTCGCCCCAAACGGCAAAGTGAAGTGCGACAGGGATCGCGACGCCCGCGAAGATCAGCGAGAGCGTACGGCCACTGGCGAATCCGGCCAGCGCGCTGCCCGCCAGCACGCCGAGCAGCATCGGAATCCACCACCGCTGCAGCAAATCCCAATCGACCGCTCGGTTCTTGTTGTGCGCAGTAACCGACGAGAAGGATGTGGGGATGATGGTCGCAAGCGAGGTGCCGACCGCAATATGCATGCGCACCGATTCATCGACACCCAGCGCAGCGAGCACATGATAGAGGATCGGCACCACCACAATACCGCCACCGACACCGAGCATACCGGCAACGAGACCCCCGACCACGCCCGCGATCAGGAGTCCGGCGGCAAGCGTGCCGAGCTCGCCGTGTGAAATCCCCCCGAACATTTCCATCAGGCGGCCACGCGCTCTTGCTCGCGCTGAAGGTGGCCCAAGGCCTCGCGCAGCACCCCGATTCCTGCGCCGCGCCGCGTCGCGTTCTCGCTGAGATGGCGCCTGAAGGAGCGCGCGCCGGGCCGCCCATTGAACAGGCCGAGCAGATGCTTCGTCATTGCGTTCAGCGGCGTGCCGTTGCGCAGCTGCCGTTCGACGTAGGCGAAATAGCGTTCCGTCACATCGTCAATCTCGCTGGACTCCCCGCCGAAAAGTCGCACGTCGATATCCGCGAGAATCGCCGGCGAATGATATGCCGCGCGGCCGATCATCACGCCGTCGGCATGTGCGAGATGCCGTTCCGCTTCGTTCAGATTGGCGATGCCGCCATTCAGCACAATCGTCAGATCCGGGTGTTCGCGTTTGACCGCATACACCAGGTCATAATTGACCGGTGGGATTTCGCGATTCTCCTTCGGCGACAATCCTTCCAGCCACGCCTTGCGCGCGTGAATCACAAATGTGCCGGCGCCCGCTTGCTTACAGCGACCAATCAGCTGCCGCAGCGCGATCTCCGGGTCCTGATCGTCCACGCCAATCCGGCATTTCACCGTTACGGGAATCCCAACGGCTGCACGCATCGCAGAAACGCAGTCTGCCACCAACCCCGGCTCCCGCATGAGGCATGCGCCAAAGCGCCCAGACTGCACGCGGTCGGACGGGCAGCCAACATTCAGGTTGATTTCGTCATAGCCGAAATCGGCACCAATTCGGGCCGCCTCCGCCAATTTCGCCGGTTCCGAACCGCCGAGCTGCAGCGCGACGGGATGCTCAGCAGGATCGAAGCCGATCAGGCGCTCGCGGTCGCCGCGCAGCACGGCATCCGCGGTCACCATCTCCGTGTAGAGACCGATGTGTCGTGACAGGAGCCGGTGCAGATAGCGGCAATGCCGGTCTGTCCACTCCATCATCGGCGCCACCGCGACGATTTTCTGCTGCGTGTTCAACTCTCTGGTTCCGCATTCCGGCGTGCTGCCGCGGGGACATGTAGGCCAGACCGACGCGTTCTCCAAACCGCGCCTGCCGAATTGCGCATTTTCCTGTAACGCGGGCGCTGGCTGAGGAGGGTGCTTCAAGCCCATGATTTGCTGAGCGATTCGCCCTCACTCCCGGAACCGGAATGCCGGGTTGAACGTTAACCGCCCGCCGGTACGGAGCAGGATGCCAGTTGGGAAAGAGTACGGACCTGCAGACCGCCCGCGCCGGCGGCCATTCGGACCGCTTGGGCCGCGATCCGGAGCACCCAGACGGGCTCACACCACACGCGCTGACGAAGATCGAGAACCGCTTGGAGCGGGCGCGCCACTATTTCGAGCGCGCCGAGGAACTGCGGACCACTGCCGACGAGGTGAAGGGCAAGGAAACGCGGCTGATGCTCCTGAGCCTCGCTCTCAGCTACGAGCGCATGGCCTTGTTGCTGCAACAAATCCGGCCTGCATAAGGCTTTCCGAGGTTCTCCAGCGCAAGTGCCCAACAGCCCGTCGCAGAGATTGTCCCCAAAAATCTCCCTCGAAAAAAAATCCGTAAACTGTCCCGCGTCCCGTTTTTCGGCCCGGCCTGCCGTCGTTAGATCTTTATCACTGCGGTCGACTGCATGCGTTTGCACATCGCGGCGGGATTTCTGGAGCGCAGTAGTAGACGCTTGCCGTTTGCATGGTCCGATTTTCTTGCGCATGCTGCAACTTCTCGGGCCAAGAGGGATCAATGAGAATCATCCGCATTCTTGCATGCACCACCGCGCTTGCTGCTTCTGTTGTGCAAGCCGCTCCGGCCGGCACGCATCCGGTCGCATCCCTCTCGGGCCACTTCGCGCATCGCGTGGTGTCCGGCTCGCCGGACAGCGTGGTGCTGTACGACCAGAGCACCGGCGATAGCGGCGCGGCGATCTCGTCGCAAAATTTCGGCAGCGATCTCGATGCTTATGATGATCAGGCTGCGGACGATTTCATGGTTCCGGCCGGCCACGTCTGGAAGGTCAAGGAAGTGGATGTCATCGGCGGTTACACCGAAGGCACGGCGGAGTCCCAGCACATCACCGTCTATGCGGACGATAACGGCGTGCCGGGAAGCATTATTGCCGATTGTGACGGGCTTCACGGCACCGACAACGGCGGCTCCTTCGCGATCAGGATGCCGAAGGTCTGCCCGATCAAGCTCCACAAAGGGACATATTGGCTGGCGGTTGTCGCGAACCAGCCGAGCGGCCAGTGGCTTTGGGAAGCCCGCGCGCCGATCGTGAACAACGAAGCAGTCTGGGCGAATCCCAATGGGGGATGGGGCCTGTGCAACAACGAGGGCACTCTGGAAGAGTGCTTCGGCCTGCCTGACGACCTGATGTTCACGCTGAAGGGACGCGACAGGCTGAGGTAGCACCGCCGCCGTGCCGAGCTCTGGGTGCACTCCATTTTTCATCCGCTTGGAGCAGTCGCAATAGCAACTCCCAAAACCTCGGATAGCATCTGAGGTATCGCAAAACGCGGGGCCGGACCTCCGCCGCTGGCTCGTCACCCGAGGTTCCCGGAACCTTACGCGCCCGGTGATGGTTTTCTTTCCACAATTCCACACGGGGAATTTCAATGCTTGGCACGATTCTCATTATCATCCTGATTTTGCTGCTTTTGGGCGCCCTGCCCTCGTGGCCCTACAGCAGTGGCTGGGGCTATTACCCCAGCGGCATCCTGGGCATTGTCTTGATTGTCATCATCGTTCTGGTGCTAATGGGACGCTTCTAGTTCGCAGGTGAACGGTGGCCGGCCTCACCGTCTATCGACAGAAGCGCAATTTCGACGTCACGCCAGAACCGCGCGGCCGCGTTGAGAAACAGGCGGGCAAGGCGCTGCGCTTTGTGGTGCAACGTCACGCCGCGACCCGGCTGCATTTCGATCTGCGGCTCGAGCTCAATGGCGTGTATAAATCCTGGGCGGTGACGAAGGTGCCGTCTCTCGATCCGGCAACCAAGCGGCTTGCTGTCGAAGTGGAGGATCATCCGCTCGACTACGGAACGTTTGAAGGCACCATTCCTGAAGGCGAGTATGGTGGCGGCACAGTGCAGCTGTGGGACCGCGGTACATGGCGGCCGCAAACCAACACGCCGGAACGCGACCTGGCGAAAGGGCAACTCAAGGTCATCCTCAACGGCAAGCGGATGAAGGGCAAATGGGTGCTGGTCCGCTTGCGCGATGAGCAGAAAGGGTACCGTCGCACGCCGCGGCACAATTGGCTGCTCATCAAGGAGCGCGACGACGAAGCGCGGCCGGGCGAACCGGAGGCGCTCGCATCCGAAGTGACATCGGTGAAGAGCGGCCGCACGCTGGACGAGATTGCCAGCCGCTCGCGCCGCGTGTGGCATTCAAATCGGAGCGATGGCGCAGCGGCTAAGCCCGCGCGAAAGGCTACGCGCAAGACACCTGCGAAGTCGCGCCCGGCGAAAACCGCTCCGGCGCGCGCAAAAAAAAAACTCTCGCGCAGATAGGCAAGCCCGCTGCGATCCCCGGCTTCGTTGCGCCGGAGTTGTGCCGCGTAGTCGATACGCCGGCAGGCGGCAATCTGTGGGTGCACGAGATAAAGTTCGACGGCTACCGCATGCAGTTGCGCGTGCACCATGGACGTGCCGTCATGCTCACGCGCAAGGGCCTCGACTGGACGCATCGCTATCCTGAAATTGCTGCAGAAGCGCGCGCATTGCCCGATTGCGTGATCGACGGCGAAGTCGTGGCGCTCGACGCGGGCGGGATTTCCAATTTCCAGAGCCTTCAGTCGGCGCTATCGGAAGGCCGCACCGGCGAGTTGGTCTATTTCGCCTTCGACCTGCTTTATTTCGCCGGGCGCGATCTGCGCGGCGAACCGCTGACAGCGCGCAAAGAACAACTGGAAGCAATGTTGCAGCGGCATGCGCGCAAGCTCATGCGCATCCAGTACGTGCAGCATTTCGTCTCGTCGGGAAAGGAAATGCTGGAAGCCGCGTGCAAGATGGGCCTTGAAGGCGTGATCTCCAAACGCGGCGATGCGCCCTATCGCTCCGGCCGCAGCGAGGATTGGACGAAAGCGAAGTGCCGCGGCGGCCAGGAGATCGTGATCGGCGGCTGGTGGGGCGATTCGCAGAATCTGCGTTCGCTTCTGGCGGGCGCCTATCGCGACGGCGAGTTCGTGTACATGGGCCGCGTAGGCACCGGGTTCAATGCGAAGTCCTCGGCCGATCTGCTGAAGAAGCTGAAGCCGCTGGAGCGGCCACGGCCGCCCTTTGCGAACGCGAAGGACATTCCCCGCGCCCGCGGCATCCACTGGGTTGAGCCGAAAGTGGTCGCGGAAGTCGAGTTCGGCACAATCACGTCCGCGGGAATCCTGCGCCAGGCGAGCTATAAGGGTGTGCGCGAAGACAAGCCGGCGAAAAGCGTCGTCATCGAACCGCAGCCCGCCGCAGAGGTCGAAGACGAGCCGGTAGCAGCGCAGAAGATCCAAGCCGTGCCGACGAACACCGTCGTGTCGAAGCCGGTGGTGCTTGCCAACCGGGGCACCACGGTGGGCGGACTTGCGATCAGCAGTCCGGACAAGGTGCTCTGGCCCGAAACGAAGGCCACGCCTGCACTCACCAAAGCCGATCTCGCGCGCTATTACGAAGCCGCCGCGCCGCGAATTCTGCCGCATATCGCCGGGCGGCCTCTCTCGATGGTGCGCGCGCCAGATGGAATCGAAGGCGAGCACTTCTTTCAGCGCCATGTGTTAGCAGGCGCCGAGAAGTACGTGACCCCGGTACATGTCTCGGAGCGGAAGGAGACTTACGTTTCAATTGACACTGTTGAAGGGCTTATCGCGATGGCGCAAGCCGCCGTGCTGGAGCTGCATCCCTGGGGATCGAAACCGGGCGAGCCGGATGTGCCGGCGCGGCTCATCTTCGATCTCGATCCCGCGCCGGACGTGAATTTCGACACCGTGATGGCGGCAGCCAAGAGTATGCGCGCGTTGCTCGAAGAGTGCGGCTTCACCACCTTCGTAAAGACAACCGGGGGAAAGGGAATCCATGTGGTGGTCGCAATCAAAGGCGCCGCGAAGCGGAAGCTAGACTGGAAAGAGGCCAAGGAATTCGCGCGCGATGTGTGCCTGCACATGGAGCGAAACGATCCCGGCAAATACACCACCAACATGTCCAAGAAAGTGCGCGGCGGAAAAATCTTCCTGGATTTCCTGCGCAACGACCGCATGGCAACCGCGGTCGCGCCATGGTCGCCGCGCGCGCGGCCCGGCGCTCCCATTTCCGTGCCACTCGCATGGAGCAAACTGCGCGCGGATCTCGATCCGGCAAAGTTCAATCTCGCCGATGCAAAGTCGATCCTCCGCGCAGCCGATCCGTGGAAGGAGCTGGACAAAACAGCTGTAGCATTGGAGTCCGCACGAAAGGAACTCGATACACTCTAGCGCGCGCGTTTTTTCTTTGGAGGTGCAGCGCGTTGTGGAGCGGGCGTGGCCCCTTTCTTCTTCAGGCTTTTTTGTAACGCGTCCATCAGGTTGATGACGTTGGTCGCCGGAGGCGGCTCCGGCGCCACCGTGGGCTTCTCGCCGCGCTCCTTGCGCCGGATCAGCTCGCGCAGCGCTTCCTCGTAGCGGTCCTTGAACTCCTGCGGCTCGAATGGACCTTCCTGCTGCTCGATGATCCTTTGCGCGATCTCGACCATGCGCTTGTCCGGATGCACATCCGGAATATCTTCGAATGCGACCGCCGGCTGCACCACTTCATTGTGCATGCGCAGAGAATATGCGAGCAGGCCCTTGTCGCGCGGCTCGATTGCCATCAGCCGTTCGCGCGTGTGCATGACGACACGGCCGAGCGCAATACGGCCTGCCTCTTCCATGGCCTCGCGAATGACCACATAGGCATCGACGCCTTCCTTGCCGTCCGGAACGATGAAATACGGATCGTTCCAATAGAGCCGGTCGATCGAATCGGCATCGACGAATCGCTCGATCTCAAGCGTGTGCGTCGTCTCGAGCTTCACCTCGTCGAGCTCTTCGCTGGTGACGATCACATAATTATTCTTCGATATCTCATAGCCCTTCACCAGGCTCGAGCGCTCGACCGGGCCGGTCTCAGGATCCGTCGGCACCATGCGGATGCGGTTGTTCGTTTCTGGATTGAGCAGATTGAAGGAAATGTCATGCGACCGGCTCGTCGCATTGTAGAGCGACACCGGGCAACTCACGAGAGAGAAGCGCAGGCTTCCCTGCCAGATCGGCCGGGATGAGCGCTTCCTCGGCGCGGGCGCATTCTCGTTCGACGGCGCGGGCGCCTTGTGTTTCGTTTTGGTCGCCTTGCGGCTCGTCCGTGCCATGTCCGCTCCTTCCAGAATCCCCCCTCAAAGGAACGCGCCTCTTGGACGAAGCGTTCTCTCCAAGCCCTTCAAAGGTGCTTATCGCGATGAAGAATACCAAGCTTGTCGAAGAAGCCAAATTGCACCCCACCCGCATCTATTCGCGTCCTCAGGATGTTCTCCGGGATCGTCGCCTTAATGACATTGACCGGCTGGAAATCCTGACCGCATGGGAACGGGACGTGCGCTCGGCAGAGAATTCACCCAGCGATGGCGCGAGCGAGCCTCCCGGCCGGCTGCAGGACGTTGTGCAGGCGCGCCAGGAGGTGGAAGGCCGCGTCCCCTCAACGCACGTCGCTGGGGAAAGCAGGCTTATCTAGCCACGTACCCTTCACACGGCGCTCCGGAACCGGCTCGTCCGCCCCCCGTTCCCGATGCAGAGAACAGGAGCCGAAAATTGAGCGCGCAACAACAACCCGCCCAGAGGCAAAGTCACCAGCCCGGCCGCGAATATCAGATGCAGCCGCGGCCCCAATACGAGCCGAAATTTCCGGGCGTCGGAAAATTGAAGGGCAAGGTCGCGTTGATCACCGGCGGCGACAGCGGGATCGGGCGCGCGGTCGCCGTCGCGATGGCGCGCGAGGGCGCGAAGATCGCGATCATCTATCTCGACGAGGATCGCGATGCCGATGAGACGCTTGCTGCAATCAAAAAAGAAGGCAGCGAAGGCATCAAGCTCCGCGGCGATATCGCGAAAGAGGAATTCTGTTTCGAGTCGGTGGACCAGGTCATCGAGCGGTTCGGGCGGCTGGACATTCTCGTCAACAACGCCGCCGAACAGCATGAAGCCGCTGACCCGCTCGACATCTCCGCCGCGCAACTGCAGCACACCTTTCAGACGAACGTGTTCGGGATGTTCTATCTGACGAAAGCGGCGCTGCGGCATCTGAAGGAAGGCTCCTCCATCATCAACACGACCTCGGTCACCGCCTACAAGGGAAACAAGGAACTGATCGATTACGCGTCCACCAAAGGCGCCATTGTCGCGTTCACGCGATCGCTGTCGCAGGCACTGGTCGAGAAAAAGATTCGCGTGAATGCGGTCGCGCCCGGGCCGATCTGGACGCCGCTGATTCCTGCCAGCTACAGCGCCGAAGATACCGCGAAGCACGGCTCTTCCGCGCCGATGCAGCGCGCCGGACAGCCGAACGAGGTCTCGCCCTATTACGTGCTGCTTGCGAGCGACGACGGCGCGTACATGAGCGGGCAGGTGCTGCACCCGAACGGTGGCACGATCGTCGCGTCGTAGTAACTTACGAGAACAAGAGCTCCGCGAATTCCGGACGCGCGCTCTTCCAGACCCTCTCGAGCGTCCACCCGGCACGGCGTGCCTGCGCCGCGAAGGAGTCTACGTCGTATTTGTGACAGTTCTCCGTGTGAATCGTCTCGCCTGTGCGGAAAGCGAAGGTGCGGCCAGCGATCTGAACGGCCTGATCGCACAATGATTCCAGGTGCATCTCGATCCGGTGCGCTGCCTCGTTCCACACCGAGCGGTGGCCGAACGCCTCCAAATCGAAATCCGCACCGAGTTCGCGGTTCATCCGCACGAGAATGTTCCTGTTAAACGACGCGGTCACGCCAGCGGAATCGTTGTACGCCGCGAGCAACGTTTCAATCTCCTTCACGACGTCGATGCCAACGAAAAGGCGGCCCTTCGGGCCAAGGGTCTGGCGCGCGCGGCGCAGGAATGCGCTCGCCTCGTCATCGGTGAAATTGCCGATGGTCGAGCCGGGAAAGAAGCCGAGGATGGGGCGCGCACGGATGTCCTCCGGCAACGCAACCAGTTCCATGAAATCGGCGACGATGGAGCGGATCGGCAGTTCCGGAAAATCGCGTGCAATGTCGGCCGCCGTGCGGCCCAGCGAATAACCGCAGATGTCGATGGGGGCATAAGCCCCGATCTTTCGAATGCGGCTCAGGAGAATGCGCGTTTTCTGGCAAGACCCGCAGCCGAATTCCACGAGTGCTGTTCCGGAGTCCAGCAGCGCATCCAGCTCCGGCGCGAGATCCCGTAGCAGCCCGCATTCGGTGCGGGTGAGGTAATATTCGGGCAATCGGCAGATTTCATCGAACAGCTCGGCGCCGCGTGAGTCATAGAAATATTTGCTGTTCAGATATTTCTGTGGGTGCGAAAGGCCGGCAAGCACATCCTTCAGAAAGGGCGACTTCTCCTTGTCGTCCGTAATGTGCTTGCGAGCGCGAGCAGGTGCGCCTTCGGCAAGCCGCAATCCGCTGAACTGCCAGCGCTGGTGCGGATAGAAGAAGTTGCGATAGGTCGCGCGCACATGCCCGCGCGGTGTCGCGCACGAGCCGCCGCGCAGCACCATCTGATTGATCATGAACTTGCCGTTGTATTCGGCGACCGCACCTTCCGGCGCACGATAGCCGGGGTACGGCGCGTACGCGCTCCCCGTCCACTCCCACACATCGCCGAACATCTGGCGCGCGGCTGCACTGCTTGCCGGAACGGGCCGGAGACAGCCGGCATCGGCAAAATTGCCGCTGTTCGGATCGAGTTGCGCCGCGGCGTGCTCCCATTCGAATTCCGTCGGCAGGCGTTTGCCGCGCCAGCGCGCGAACGCATCGGCTTCATAAAAGCTGATGTGTGAGACAGGCGCATTCAGATCGAGTGGCTGCAGTCCGGCCAGTGTCATCGACAACCATTCGCCGTCGCGCTGCTCCCAATAGAGCGGCGCATGCCACGCTTCCGAGACCACGCGTTGGCGGCCGTCCGACAGCCAGGATTTCGGCTCGCGATAACCGCCGGCCTCGATGAACTCGAGCCATTCGCCATTCGTGACAAGCCGGTTGGCGAGACGGAATGGCGCGAGCACCACTTGATGCCGTGGGCCCTCATTGTCGAACGCGAAGTCTTCTCCGGTATGCCCGATTTCGACAATGCCACCATCGAATGGCTCGAACGCAGCGACCGCAGGTGTTGGATCAGGCGCTTGCGGCAATGGGCCATACGCAGGCCTTAGAGGGTTTTGGGCAAACGCGTGCAGAATGTCGGTCAGCATCAGTTCCTGATGCTGCTGCTCGTGATTCAGTCCGAGTTCGATCAAGCTGGCCATTTCCGGAGATATATTCCCCGACAGAAGCTCGCAAATCGCCTCGTCCACGTGCTTGCGGTAGCGCCCGATCTCCTCAACGAACGGCCGCGACAGCAATCCCCGCTGCGGCCGCGCATGCCGCGCGCCAACCGATTCATAGTAAGAATTGAACAGATAGGAATAGGCGGGATCAAACTCCCGATAATCCGCCTGCGGCTGCAAAACGAAGGTTTCGAAAAACCACGTCGTATGCGCGCGATGCCATTTGGTGGGACTCGCATCCGGCATCGATTGCATGGTCTGGTCTTCGGCGGACAGCGGCTGCGCCAGGCGCTCGGTCGCCGCGCGAATGCTCAGGTAACGTTCCAGCAAAGTAGACGAACCGGCCGATTCAGGCGCGGTGCGATCCCAATTAAGCGGCTTGTGCAGATTCATCGAAAGACCTTGCGCCAGCTCCGCCCGGACCATCTGCGCCAAGGCTCAGGAGTGAAACTTGCGTTTTGATAGAAAAGTTCCCCCTGCTCCACCCGGTCAAGGGCAACCCCGCCATGCGATCCGCCTCTTGAATTTGCGCGCATGACCACAGGTCGCGCCGGGGTCTTTGAAATTGCAGGGAATTTCGCGCGTCCTCCGGAACCGCGCCTCGCATCGCGCCGTTGCAAATTCATTCTCTTCGGAAAGGACGAATATCCATGGACCTGCGAACGCAAACCCGCGATCTCTCGGCGCGCGAGACCTTCGGCCTCATCGGCAGCGACAAAGTCGAAGGAACGGAAGTCTATCGCTCCAACGGCGACCGCATCGGCACCATCGAGCGCGTGATGATCGACAAGCGCGCCGGCAATGTCGCTTACGCGGTGATGAGCTTTGGCGGTTTTCTCGGCATCGGCGACGACTACTATCCGATTCCGTGGTCGCTGCTGACCTACAACGAGCGGCTCGGCGGCTACGAGGTCAACCTCTCGGACGAGCAGCTGAAAGGCGCGCCGAAATTCCGCAAGGATGAATCGTGGGAATACGAAGATCGCGGCCGCGAAAGCGCGCTGTATTCGTATTACGGCGTGACGCCGTACTGGTAAGCCGCATGCGTTGAGCACCGAGGGGCAAAGATGTTGGCGCTGATGCGCGCCAATGCGTGTGCCTTGGAGGCGAACGATGCCTGAAATCAACAACGCAAGAATTCTGATCATTGCGACGCACGGCTTCGAGCAGGCGGAGTTGGAGGTCCCACGCGACAAGGTGCGCGCCGCCGGCGCCAAGGTGGATGTCGCGACGCCGGACGGCAAAGCCATTCGCGGCTGGGACAAAAAGGACTGGGGCCGCATGGCGGACGCCGATCTGAAGATCGCCGATGCCAAATGCGACAGCTACGACTGCCTCGTCATTCCCGGCGGCGTGATCAATCCCGACAAGCTGCGCATCGATGACGATGCAATGCGGGTGGTGCGTGAATTCCTGGCGAGCGGCAAGATTGTCGCCGCGGTGTGCCACGGCCCGTGGCTGCTGGTTCAGGCCGATGCCTGCCGCGGGCGCAAGATGACCTCGTACAAATCGATCCGCAAACACGTGGAGAACGCCGCCGCGAACTGGATCGACAATCAAGTGGTGACCGATCGCGGTATCATCACCAGCCGCAATCCCGGCGATCTCGATGCCTTCACCGCGAAGATCATCGAGGAAGTGCGCGAGGGCCGCCACCAGTGGCGCGAAGCGGCGGAGTAGGATCAGCCCTCGTCGTCGGACGGTAAGACGACGCCGATGCGGCGCTCCACCCACTTCTCGCCTCTGCGGCCGAACAGAAGCAGCAGCAGCGCGAGAACAAAGCCGATCCCGAGAATGCGCCAGTCAGACACGGCGCAGGTGGTGCCGAGCGCGGCGGTCACCCACACGGTCGCTGCAGTCGTGATGTTGCGGACTCGGTCCTGGCTCTCGCTGCGCAGGATCACGCCGCCGCCCAGAAACCCGATTCCGGTGAGCACGCCCTGCACCACGCCCTGCAGCACGCGGCTATAGGCGTTGTTGTCGAACGCGATGTGCGCTTCGTGGGTGAGGCCGAGCGTCACCACCGCCGCGCCGAGACTCACCAGCCCCAAGGTGCGCATGCCGGTGGGCTTGCCCTGCAAGTCGCGGTTGAGCCCCAGCGCCATCCCGATAGCAACGGCGGCGAGCAGGCGGAGCGAGACATCGCCAAAATCGATCGTGTCCATCAGACGAGACCGGAAATCGGAATCAGCGCGCCGGTAATGGCGCTCGCTTCATCGGAAAGCAGAAAGGCGATCAGGTCGGCAATCGCCTCCGGCTTCACCCATTTGGAGAAATCCGCCTTCGGCATGTCCTTGCGGTTGGCCGGCGTGTCGATGATGGACGGCAACACCGCGTTGACGGTAATCCCCTTCGCCTTCAGCTCTTCGGACAGCGCTTCCGTCAATCTTGCGACGCCCGCTTTCGACGCTGCATAGGCGCCCATTCCCGCCGAGGCTTTCGCGGCAGCCCCTGCCCCGATGTTGACGATCCGCCCCTTGCCGGACGCCAGGAGATGCGGGATCGCCGCTTTCGACGCGCACACCGCCGTTTTCAGGTTGACGGAATAGAGAAAGTCCCACGTGGCCACGTCGCCGTCCGCCAGCGTCTCCCACCGGAACGCGCCGGCGATGTTGATCAGCGCGTAAAGGCTGCCGAGTTTCGCGGCCGAGGCGTCGATGGCCCTCTTCGCGGAAGCCGGATCGGCGAGATCGACATTGCCGAAGACCATCTCATCCGCTTGCGCCGGCGAAGCCCGCTCGACGATCGCAACCTTCGCGCCGGCCGCGCGCAACCGCTCCGCCACTGCGGCCCCCAGCGCCCCCAGCCCGCCGGTAACGATGCAGGATTTGCCGGTGAGACTCATGCGCTCATGCTACACTATTCAAGGCAGAGGGAGAGCATTCGAAGCGGGCGGAGACACCGTAAGGCTCCGAAATGGGTATGTTGTTCACTCAATGCCACCTTCGCAGCGTGCTCGCCGCAGGTGAGCCTGGCTATTCTGGCCGCGACTGAACTGATGCGCTATGCTTGCGCATAGCCACTGGGGGAGAGTTCGATGGCAATTTCCATGGACGCGCGCATCGATAAGCCTCTGGCTGTGCCGGCTGGAGACGAGCGTTTCTTTTTAGGCGCAGCGTTCGCCATGACGCTGGTCATCGTCGCGGGCTTTTCGACGCAGCTGGCAATGGGGCGATCCACGTTCTACTCGCCTCCGCTCGTTCATGCGCATGCCATCGTGTTCATGGGCTGGGTGACGATCTACCTCTTGCAGAACATCTTCGTCGCCACCGGCCGCATGGCGCTCCATCGCCGCCTGGGCTGGGTCGCGGCGGGGTGGATTGTTCCGATGATCGTGCTTGGCTTCGGTGTGACGATCGCGATGGTGCGGCGGGGCCAGGTGCCGTTCTTCTTCCGACCGCTTCATTTTCTTGTCTTCGATCCGCTCTCGCTCATCACCTTCGCCGCACTGACCGGCGCTGCCATTCTACTGCGCAACAGCACCGAGTGGCACCGTCGCCTGCACCTGTGCGGCATGGCCATGCTGATGGGCCCGGGGTTTGGCCGGTTGCTGCCGCTGCCATTGCTCCAGCCGTGGGCATGGGAAATCACGTTCGCAGTTGGATTGATCTTTCCGGTCGCAGGTATCGTGGCCGACCTCAGGCGCACCGGCCACGTTCACCCCGCATGGCGCTGGGGCATCCTGACGATGATATGCAGCTTCCTTGCGATCGAGGCGGTCACCTACAGCAGCTTTGGGGACGCCGTTTATCGCACGATCACCGCAGACTCCCCAGGTGCGAAGGTCCCGCCGTTGCAGTTTGCCCCGCCTCCAGCCGGACCGTTGGTGACCGGTCGAGACTAAGCCCGAACCGTCTGCTGAGCTTCCGATTCACCCTTGACTCGCATCGACAGTTCAGGAATATATGAAATATGGAAACGACAAGCGCCGTGAAGCGGCTCTCCGCGCTGGCCCAAGATGCGCGGCTTGAACTCTTTCGCCTTCTTGTGAAAGCTGGGCCGGACGGATTGGCCGCTGGTGAGATCGCGCGCTCACTCGAAACCGCGCCGAACACAACGTCAGCGCAGCTTTTGGTTCTGTCCAATGCCGGATTGATTCGCGCCCGCCGTGAAGGCCGCTCAATCATCTATTCCGTCGATTTCGATGCCATGAGCGAACTGCTGGTCTTCCTCACCGAGGATTGCTGCGGCGGCCGCTCCGAAATCTGCGCGCCGCTGGTGGCGGTCGCGAGCCGTTGTTGCAAACCATCGAAAGGAGTGCGCCATGAAGCGCCTGCACGTTCACATCGCCGTTGACGATCTCAGCAAATCCATCGGCTTCTACTCGACCTTGTTCGGCACGCAACCGAGCGTTCTGAAAACCGATTGCGCCAAGTGGATGCTGGAGGATCCGAAGGTCAATCTCGCCATCTCGCAGCGGGACCGGATTGCCGGAATCGATCATCTCGGAATTCAGGTGGATTCCGACGGCGAGCTGCGCGAGCTGGCGTCGCGGCTTAAGGCCGCTGGCGAGCAGACCCGCGATGAAGAAGCAGCCGCCTGCTGCTATGCCCAATCCAATAAGGCGTGGGTGAACGATCCTTCCGGCGTGCGCTGGGAAACCTTCTTCACCTTCGGCGAAGCCACCAGCTATGGCGAAGATGAGCCCGCCGCCCGGCTAGAAGCAGAATCGTCCTGCTGCCCCGCGCCCGCCAAGGCCGCGGAGCCGTGCCGCGGCGCGAGCGCCTGCGGGTGACGCTATGCGCACGCAAACACCCGACCGGCCCTACAACGTGCTGTTCCTCTGCACCGGCAATTCGGCGCGCTCCATTCTCGCGGAAGCCATCCTGAGCAGGGCCGGCAAAGGCAAGTTCATCGCCTATTCGGCGGGCTCGCAACCCAAGGGGGCCGTGCATCCGCAGGCGCTGGCCTTACTGAAGCGGCTGGACTTTGCCACCGGCGACCTGCGCTCCAAGAGCTGGGAGGAATTTGCGCAATCAGGCGCGCCGGAAATGGATTTCGTGTTCACCGTCTGTGACAACGCGGCGAACGAAGTCTGTCCCGTCTGGCCCGGCCAACCCATGACGGCGCATTGGGGTGTTCCCGATCCCGCGGCCGTTCAGGGCGAGGAGAAGGACATCGCCACCGCGTTCCGCAATGCCTTCCTGCAGCTGCAGCGGCGCATCGAGCTGTTCGCCAACCTGCCGGTGCAGAGCCTCGACCGCATGTCCCTCAAGAAGCATGTCGATGACATCGGCCGCAGCTGAAACCGCGCCGCTGGAAGCCGCAGCGTCCGTGCATCCGAGCGCGCCGGAAATCGCGCCGCCGCGACGGATTGCGGCGGAAGGACTAGGGACCACATTTCTTCTGATGGCCGTGGTGGGCTCGGGCATCATGGGCGAGCGGCTGGCCGGCGGCAACGCGGCCATCGCGCTGCTCGCCAACACCATGGCAACGGGCGCGGCGTTGGCGGTGCTGATTTCGATATTCGGGCCGCTGTCGGGTGCGCATTTCAATCCGGCGGTGACGCTGTTCTTCGCACTGCGCCGGGAAATCACGCCGGCGCTCGGCGTCGCGTATGT
>DATJGT010000028.1:0-18876 GCA_035494695.1 Rhizomicrobium sp.
ACGGACGACCCTTTCGCCGCGGATGAGCTCGCACTGCCAACGATTTCCATCTTCCGGCATTTCGATGATGGCACCCCGGTCCTCGAGACCGGCTACGACATGGAATATTCCAAATCGATTTTTCGCGGCTTCGCCATTTCCTTCGAAGCGGGCTATGTGCACGCAGACCCCAAAGGCGAGCCGTCGAGTTCAGGATTCGAAAATGTCGAACTGACGCCGACGCTGGAAATCGCGCGCAGCGAAGAGCAGGAGTTCATCGCGTCTGTGGCCTTCAGCTGGGAAGTGGGCGGGACCGGGTCGCGCAGCATCGGCGCCGAATCCGCGTCCAGTTACACGCCAAAAGTCCTCTTCGGCAAGGGTCTCGGCGACCTACCGGACACCGTGGCTCTCCTTCGTCCATTCGCATTCACCGGGACTGCGGGCTACGGCATTCCAGGACACGCGGATGACCCGCACGTAATCGAATGGGGCGGAGCGATCGAATATAGCTTCGCCTACCTCCAGACAAATGTGCGCGATGTCGGCTTCGGGCCCGTTCTGTCCCATCTGACGCCTGTGGTCGAGTTCAGCCTTGAATCGCCGGTCGATCACAATGGCGGCGGGACAACCGGGACTATCAATCCTGGCGTCATCTGGTCCGGCCAGTATATTCAGTTGGGAGCCGAAGCGATGATTCCCGTCAATCGCGCCACCGGCAGGAACGTGGGTATTATCGCGCAGCTGCATTTCTACATCGACGACATTTTCCCGCACACGCTGGGCACGCCGATCTTTAGATGAATAGACGCCTTCTTGCGATTATTGTTCTCTTATTGCCAGCGACTGCTGCGGCGCACGCAATGCTCGAACACGCCGAGCCGTCGGCAGGCGCACAACTGAATGTTTCGCCGAAGCAGCTTCATCTTGATTTCAGTGAACCTCTCGAACCCGCGTTCAGCGGACTAAGCATAACCGACTCCGGCGGCCACTCCGTCGCGAATGGCGCACCGGTGATCTCCGGTACCACCATGACTATCTCGCTTAAGACAATTCCATCCGGCAGCTACCGGGTGCAATGGCACGCAGTGTCCGTCGATACACATCGCACGGAAGGACGCTATTCCTTCACCGTGGGCCCCTGAGATGGCGACGGACACAGCACTCGTCATTGCGCGATTCCTGCATTTTGCCTCCTGCATGATTCTGTTCGGCACAACTGCACTTTGCTTTGCCGTCCCGGATGCGCGCGGGTTGCTTCCCACATCGCAATCGGTTTCCCGGCTGCTGCGGTGGTCGGCGTTGTTGGTACTCTTGTCTCTCGTGATCTGGTTTCTTTGCGTCACTGCGAGCATGAACGGAGACTGGCGCGGGATCGCCGATCTCCGGTTGCTGAAAACAGTGCTCCTGCAAACCCAGTTCGGTCACGTCTGGCAATGGCGGAGCATTATTGCGATCGCGTTGCTGATCGCTGCTTTTTCGAAATCGCCGGAAACGCGATGGGCCACACTCATTCTTTCCCTGCTGCTGCTGGCCACGCTGGCACTCACCGGACACGCTGCGATGGGAACGGGAATGGCGGGTTCTGTTCACCAGCTGGCGGATGCGATCCACCTCCTGGCCGCCGGCTTCTGGTTTGGCGCGCTCGCCGCACTGATTTTGCTCATGCGAATTCCCCCGAATGCGAGCTCGGTGCAGCGGTTGATGCTGCGCTTTTCGAGCCTGGGCATCGCCGCCGTCGTGCTGATCGCCGCTACGGGACTCGCGAACGCGCTATTCATCGTGCCGGCGTGGCCGCATTTTCTCGGTTCCAGCTACGGGCGAACGCTGCTCGCAAAAGTCCTGCTTGTGGCGGCGATGGTTGTTTTCGCCCTTGCCAACCGCGTGCTCCATACGCCGCGTCTCGGAAGCAGCTCGCGTGCTTTTCCGGAGTTGCGCCGCAATGTCGCGATCGAAACCGCGCTGGGCGCTCTCGTCGTTCTTGCCGCGAGCCTGCTCGGTACACTCCCGCCGCCGGTCTGAAATCCCTCGCGTTGCGCGCGCCAGTCGAAACTGGCAAGAGGATTCCATGACACGCACCGACACGCTCCCTTCGCCCTTTCTTTGTTCGCTTGCCGAAATCGCCTGGCATGCGGGCGAAATCATTCTGTCGCATTACGCAGCCGGCGTGGAAGCACGGCATAAGGACGATCATTCGCCGGTGACGGCGGCCGATGAGGAAGCGGAGGAGTTTATCCTCGCGCGCCTTCACAAAGTCGCCCCTGGCGTACCGGTCATCGCGGAAGAGGAAATCTCCGCCGGCCATGTTCGCGAGATTGGTGCGAGGTTCTTTCTCGTCGATCCGCTGGACGGCACCAAGGAATTTTTGAGCGGGAACGGCGAGTTCACGGTGAATATCGCCGAAATCGAGAACGGTAATCCCATTCGTGGAGTCGTGTACGCACCAGCCAAAAACCGTTTGTTCATGGGGGAAAGGCAGGGCGGCGCATTCGAGATCGATACGCCCCGCGGTGTCCTGCCGGATTTCACGCGAGCGCGGCCCATTTCAGCGCGGCCAGCCCCTGCCGATGGCCTGGTGGCGGTTGCGAGCCGCAGCCATCGCGACTCAAAAACGGACGAATATCTCGCCGCCTATCCGGTGAAGGACTTCCTGTCCGCAGGATCCTCGCTCAAATTCTGCCTTGTCGCGACGGGCGAGGCCGACATCTATCCCCGCCACGGGCGCACGATGGAGTGGGATACAGCGGCCGGACATGCCGTGCTCGCTGCAGCAGGCGGCAGCGTGAAGACCATCGACGGCCGGCCGCTTGTCTACGGGAAAGTCGAAGAGAAATTCGCCAACCCGTTTTTTGTCGCGCGCGGAGGATAAAGGCGCTCTGGTCAGCTGGCTTGTTCTCGAGCTCGAACGACGCGCGCGTCAGATGTCCCGGCCTTTGCGGCTCGAATAAAACAGCAGCGCCATAAGCCCGCCGCCGACCAGGACCGTCACGACGATTCCAGCGATCAGAAAGAGCCATCCTGTCAGCGGAATTCCGACGGCGGGCAGCTTTGTCCAGCCGTATACCGCGTACGCGATAGCGACTGCCAAAAACAGGAGCAACACGACAACGGCGAGCCAGCCCCATGGGCCGAGGGGTCGCTGTCCGGATGCTGACGACGGGTGTTCGTTCATCACGAATAAACGCGCCGATCGATTCTGCGTTCGTTTACTTGGCTTGGGCAAAAAGCTCAACCTTTGCCGCGGCGGTGAGATGCGGGACGCGATCCGTTTGTGTTTGACGATTCCACCAAATTGCAATGTTGCGGCAAGCCCCCCGACGCAATACGCTTCTTTAGTTCAGGGGTCATGGATCGCTCCTATCCGGGTGAATCTAAAGGAGGCGTACAATGGTGTCGCGTCTGGTTGCGGGTTGTGCTGTGGCATTCGGAGTCTTGGTTGCGGCGATAAGCCCAACCGCGGCCGACGATGTCACGGACAAGTTCACGCAGAACGAGGTGGTGAAAGCCGCTTCGGATTTCTTCGGCACGACGACGGAGGCGGTGGCCAAGGCGGTGCAGCGCGTGTTCGCCGACCAGGGCCTGCCGGATGCTTACATCAAGGGCGACGAGGGCTCTGGGGCTGTCGTCGTCGGTCTCCGGTACGGGGAAGGTTGGCTTGTGCGCAAGAACCAGGAGGTCACGAAGGTCTACTGGCAGGGCCCTTCGGTCGGCTTCGATTTGGGGGGCAACGCCTCGAAGGTTTTCGTGCTCGTTTACAACCTCGGCCCGTCGGAACGTCTCTTCCAGAGATTTCCCGGCGTGGAAGGTAGCTATTACCTGATCGCCGGAATCGGTGTGAATTATCTTCGCGCGGGCGGAATCACGCTTGCGCCGATGCGCACCGGCGTCGGACTGCGCGCAGGCGTAAACGCCGGCTATCTGACGTTTACCCGCAATGCGAGCATTAATCCGTTTTGATCGCGGTCCGTCGGAATTCGCTATTGGGCGGGCGCCGCTTCCTCGGCCCGCGGTCCATGCACCGCCGGCAAGTAGAGCAGCAAGGCGGCCGCCACATAGGTCGACGAGAAAGTTCCGACCACGATGCCGAAAAGAATCGCGGCCGTGAAATCGAATAGCGCCGGGCCGCCCCAGATGAGGAGCGGGATGATCGAAATGGCGGTTGCCCCGCTTGTCAGAATCGTCCGCGCCAGCATCTGATTGGTGGACAGGTTGATGAGATCGCCAAGCGCCATGCGCTTATATTTGCGCCGGTTCTCGCGGATTCGATCGAATACGACCACGGTATCGTTGATGGAATAGCCGGCCAGCGTCAGCAGCGCGGCGACCGATGTCAGCGTGAAATCCCAATGAAGGATGGAGAACAGTCCCGCGGTGACGAAAACGTCGTGACCGGTAGCCACGGCGGCCGCAATCCCGTACTGCCACTCGAACCTGACGGCGACATAGATCGCGATGAGCACAATCGCAATCAGCGTCGCTTTCACGCCATCGCTGAACAGTTCCTGACTGACCTTTGGACCGATCACCTGCTGGTTTCGCATGGTGAAGTCCTTGCCGAGCTTCGTCTTGATCGCATTCGCGATGTCCGTGCCCGACTGATTCGCCTTCGGCTGTACCCGGATCAGAACGCAAGATTCAGGCGGCGTATCGCACGCGCCGCCGCCGAAATACTGAAGCTGCGACTCCGGAAATCCCAAGCTGTCGACATCGTCGCGGATCTGAGAGATTTCGATTCGATGCGCCGCCTTCACCTCCATCAGCACCCCGCCCTTGAAATCGATGCCGAGATTGAAGCCGTGAATGGCGATGGACAGAATCGAGGCGAGCAGCAGCAAGCCATCGATCGCGAAGGCGTAATAGCGGATTCCCACGAAGTCGATCTTCGTGTCTTCGGGGAGAAATCTCAGGAGTGGCATCGACAGGTGCGCAAGAGTGGCGGGGCACACATAGCGGCAAGCAGGAGGGGGAACAAGCGGCGGACACAGACCGGCGTTTGAGCATCTTGACGCGTGCGCCAAACAGGTTCTCTCTGCGTTCTGTACAGGCGTTCCAAGGTACCGAAATGATCGCGCCTCCATCTTCGGCGCCAACCTCAGGCGAGAAGTCAACCGGCAGACTGCAATCGGCATTCATGTCTGCCGTGATTGCGGCCGTTGTGGTCGCTGCGATCTATTTCGGCCGCACGATATTCGAGCCCTTGGCTGTCGCCATCCTCATTGCATTCGCGCTCTCGCCACTCGTCAGCCTGCTCAGACGGCTGCATTTCGGGCGCGTTCCCTCCGTGCTGGTCAGCGTCCTCTTTGCCGTCGTTATCATGATCGGCCTCGGCACATTCATTGCATCGCAGGTCGCGGGATTGGCCGCGGACTTGCCGCGGTACCAGACAAATCTGAGCAAGAAGATCCAGTCGATCCAGGGCACCGCCGCGAGCAGCAGCGTTGTGCGCGGCGCAACCGCCGTCCTCAACAACATCGGCAATCAGATTGCCGCCACGCCGCAAGCGGCCCTGCCCACCGGCATTTCTTCGGGGCGGGCGAATCGGCAACCCATTCCGGTGGAGATTCGCCAGCCGCGGACGACTCCGATCGAAGTCATCGAGAATGTCATCAGTCCGCTGCTGGAGCCGCTGGCCGGAATCGCCATCGTCATCGTGTTTGTCGGATTCATCCTGCTTCAGAAGGAGGATCTGCGGGACCGGTTCGTTCGTCTCGCCGGATACGAGGATCTGCAGCGCACAACGCTTGCGCTCGACGACGCGGCCGACCGCCTGAGCCAATATCTGTTTTCGCAAACGGCCATCAATGCATCCTTCGGGCTGGTGATCGCCGGCGGTCTTTGGCTGATCGGAATTCCCAATCCCGGCTTGTGGGGACTGGTCGCCGGAATGCTCCGCTACGTTCCGTATGTCGGCGTGCCGATCGCCGCAACGTTTCCGCTTGCGCTTGCCTTTGCCATCGATCCCGGATGGAGCAAGGTTCTGTGGACGGCTGGCCTGTTCTTCACCTGCGAACCGGTGACGGGACAGCTGATCGAGCCGTTCGTGTACGGACGGAAGATGGGGATGTCCGCCGTTGCTGTGGTTGTCGCGGCGGTGTTCTGGACGTGGCTGTGGGGACCGATCGGGCTTCTGCTCTCGACGCCGTTGACGATGTGCCTGGTGGTGATGGGGCGGCACGTGAAGCCGCTCCAGTTCCTCGATGTGCTCCTTGGGGACCAGCCGCCGCTCGCACTGGAAGAAAGCCTCTATCTGCGAATGCTCGCCGGCGATCCCGACACTGCGGCGCTCGAAGCGGAGGCGTTCCTCAAAGAGAACTCGATCGTCGAGTACTTTGACGAAGTCGCAACGAAGGCGCTGGCGCTGGCGCAGCGGGACTTCGACCGCGGTGTGCTGGATCGCGAGCGGCTCGCTCAGATCCGAGAGACGGTACACACATTGATCGAGAACCTAACGGCACGCGATGAAGGTCCCGCAGGGGAGGAGAAGCCCTGCCGCGCAACGCCGCTGTCCGAGGACGAGGTCGCGCCGCATTGGCGAGACAACCCGATCCTGTGCATCGCCGGCCGCACTGCGCTGGATGAAGCCGCCGCCACGCTGCTTGCGCATCTGCTGGAGAAGCATGGCGTGGGGGCGCGTGTGATTCCCGCGGACGGGGTCTCGCCGGCCAGTCTTGCGCATCTCGATCCTGCGGGCGTGCAGGTGATCTGTGTTTCATATCTCGATCCCGGAAACTACAAGAACGCGCGCTATTTGCTACGACGTTTGAAGAAGCGCATGCCGGACGCCCATGCCATCGCCGGCTTCTGGGGCTTTGCCCAAAGCGATTCGCACTATCTCGATTCGGTGGAAGCGATGGAGATGAACGATGTGGTCTCGAGCCTCTGTCAGGCGCTGGAGCGCATCCTGCATCTCGCCCGCCGCGCGGCGGACAATCCGCCCTCATCCGCCGAGCCGGAACAGGCCGCAGCCGAGTAGCGCTACCGCTCCGCCGGGCGCACCGGCACCGGCATGTTGCAGATGTCGAGTACCGGCGGCGGGGTACGCACATAGAATTCCGGTGCGGGATTCTTCCGTAGCGTCTTCTCCTTCGCAAAGGATTCAGAGTCCGTTCGCATCACCTGATATTTCGGACGATCCTTTCCCGGAATGTCCGCAGCGAGACGCATGCGGATAATCGGATCGCGCTTGCGCGTATCCTGAATCACGCCGTTCTCCACTTTCGGATCGCCGCGCTCGAGCTTCTGCAGATATTGCATGCCATCGATCACCCGGCCGAACGCCGTGAGATTGCGGTCGAGCCGCCGCGGCATCTCGCCGATGACGATGTAGAATTCCGTGCTTGCCGTATCCGCTGCATTGTCGCGCGCAAACGCAAACGTGCCGGGACAATGGATGATCCATTCCCGGCCGTCCTTCCCGTCGCGTCCCACCGGAAATCCGTTCACGTGGCCCACCGCCGGCGCGAAGAGGTCTGCATTGCCGAGCGGCGTGAACACCAGATCCCTTCCGATCGGGCGATCGAACTCCGCCTTCAGCGGTGGCCATCGCTTGAGCGACGCGGCCTGCTTGGGATGATCCTTCGTCGCTGCAGTGCCCTCGCCGATGCCACCCTGCGCCACGAAGCCGTCGATCACGCGATAGAAGGAAAGCCCGTCGTAGAAATGCGCACGAATCAGCGCACGCAAGCGCTCGACGTGCTTGGGCGCGAATTCGGGCGCGACCTCCACGGCCACCTGTCCGTAACGCGTGTCGATCAACACGAGATTGTTCGGGTTCACGTCCCGCCAGTCCTGCGGCGGCATCTCGGACGGCGCGGCCGATGGCGCGACGGTGGCCACGAGCATCGCCGCAACACAAAATGCGAATTGCGCTCTCACGGATTGCCCCCCTCTGCTCAATCGAGAATAACGCAAGTATGGATGTTACCACAGAGGGCAAGACGGCGACTCCGGCGCGGGGTGGAGCGGCGCTGCCGACGCTGCTTTCAGTCATGTTCATCAATCTGCTGGGCTTCGGGATCGTGATTCCGATTCTGCCCTTCTATGCCAAATCCTTTGCGGCGCCGGCCTGGCAGATCGCGCTCGTGTTCTCCGCCTATGCGATCGGGGCGTTCTTCGGAGAACCGTTCTGGGGCCGACTGTCGGACCGTCTCGGGCGCAAGCCCATCCTGATCAGCACGGTGACGGGCAACTGCCTTTGCTATCTCGCACTCGCCTATGCATCGAACGTGTATATCGCCTTCTTCGTGAGACTGCTCGGCGGGCTTGCCAGCGGCAACGGCTCCGTCATTCAGGGCTATATCGCCGATGTCACACCTCCCGATGAACGCTCCCACCGCATGTCGCTTCTGGGCGCCGCGTTCAACATTGGATTTATCGTGGGCCCCGCGCTCGGGGGATTGCTTGCGCATCCCGCCGCTGGCCATATCGGGTTCCGCATCCCGCTGATCGTCTGCTCGTGCCTGTCTGCTCTCTGCGTGACGGGTATCGTTCTGTTCGTGAAGGAGAGCCGCGCGCGAACGCATGCGTTCGCGGAACAGGCAAGCCGTTGGGCGGTGTTCGGCAGCGCGCTGCGTCATCCCGTGATCGGCAGGCTGATGCTGGTAACCTTTCTCGCCGGCTGCGCCTTCACCGGCATTGAGTCCGTTTTCGGGTTGTGGACGGAGGCCCGCTTCCACTGGGGGCCGCGGCAGGTTGGGACGGCCTTCGCTGTAGTGGGCATTGTCGCGGCATTCTGCCAGCTGTTTCTCACCGGCCGGCTGTCGCGCCGTTTCGGCGAAGCGCGCATGCTGGCATTGGGAATGGCGGTGACGACGGTGTTCCTCGCGCTGCAACCCATGTCGCTCGGCGCGGCGACCATCGTGCCCTATCTCGCCTTGACCGCGTTCGGACAGTCCGTCTCCTGGCCGAACGTATCGGCACTGATCTCGCGCAATGTCGATTGGCATCATCAAGGGCAATATCTCGGGCTCAACAATGCCATGGGTGCGCTCGCGCGCGTGGTCGGCCCCTTCTGTGCGGGCCTTGCGTTCTCGATTGTTGGAGTGAACGCGCCCTTCTATGTCGCGGCTCTGATGGTGCTGCCGGCCATCGCGCTCGCTTACGCCTCGCGGCGATGAGTGCAAGCCGGATTTCTGACCGGAATTCCTGGCTGTATTCCCCGGGTCTTCAGCACGGGAGACGCTGGCTGCCTGACGGTTGGGGGAACAGCAGTCTGTTTGGGCGCGTTCAGGTTGAGGAATCTCTCCGGGAGAACAGCCATGGACTGGAATCCGCGTTGAAGGAGACTGGAAGCAACTAAAAGGCAAGGTAAAGACCCAGTGGGGAAAGCTGACCGACGACGATCTCGACAGGATCGCCGGCAGCCGCAATGAACTCGAGGGGAAAATCCAGGAAAGATACGGCTGCGCCAAGGACGACGCGAAGAAACAGGTCGACGACTGGTACAATCGCCAGTACTGGCAGTAGGAGACCGGCGCGATCGAACGGCGGTTCTCACACAGCCACCTATGATCGGCGGAAATATTGCAGCCAGCCCCGGACCTCGTCCCGGGCCGCGTGTCGTGCCTCCGGCGACAGACTCGCGAGGAGCGATTTCATTTGATCGACATTGATCTGCGGGCACCGTTCTTTCGGCAAGCTGCACACAGCATCGACTGTGAACGTCAGGGCCTCGGCCAGAAGATGTTCTTTTCTTACGGCGACCGCACCCAGGAGCTTCCTGTCATCCGCCACCATGTGACCGATTCCGTCTCTGCCTAGAAGCCGCCTCCCTACAGGATAGGGAAACCGAAATCCGTTTTCCGTTCCCTTTGCAGTTTTCGTCGCACAACTCGACGCCGGTTCACCAAATTTGGCGGATGCTTGTGAATCGGCGGATTGGGGAATTCGGGCACGATTACAGTTCTCGCCGTCCCGGCTGCCAGAAACATATGCGTGCCGTTTACTCGGCCACGAGAAGAACGTTCGCGGTGGCCCGCTAGGCCCAGCCTTCAGATTCCAGCATCCAATTGTCCAGAGGGGTCAGCAGCTTCGTCAGTTGCGATATAAAGAGAATGGGCGTGCTGCTGCCCTTCCAGAGCAGCACCTTCTCTTCGTTCCAGCTCTGGATCAACTCATTCATGTATTGGCGCGAAACACCAACGAGGGAAGCGATGTCCGATTGGGTGACGTTGATCGCAAGCGCTACGCCGGTCTCTGTGTTTCGTCCATGCATCTTCGCGATGCGCAGCAAGGCACGAGCTGTCCTGAGTGGCGCCGCCGAGCGCGCTTCGAGGGCAATGCGAACGAGAAACCGGGTGTGGATGCAGTGCAGTCTGACGAACTGCCGATAGTTTCCGGGATTCTCCTCACCGATCGAATCGTAGGCTTTCTTGGAAAGGAAGAGACCGGCGCCCGCGGACGCCGAAACGAATTCGAACGTCCGGGTAGGATAATTGTCGAGAAGGTGCAGATCGCCGAACCAGGATTGAGGACCGAGGAATCTCAGCAGGATTCGTTCTCTTCCGTCACCGTAAGCATACGCGCGAAAATCACCCTCGAGGATGGCGTACATACCATCGACGGGATCGCCAATCCGGTAGACGAGAGAGTCCTGCTGGAATTGCCGCAATTCGGAATGCTCGATAATCGAACGTTTCATCGCAGACGGCAGCGAACCGAACCAATAGCCCTGAGCGAGAAATTCCTCGGCGCGAGCTTTCGACCACTTCTCCATTCGCACGGTCCCGAAATCGCTACGCTGATCGATGTCTCAGATGCGAAATCCAGTTCGAGGTTTGATGTCGTGTAGACGACAATCTAGACGATTCGTCAGCGGCTTTAAATACCGTCGCATCTCCGAACCGAATGCATGGAAGTTGCCCGGCGTCCGCATGCTTCCTGCTGTCGCCTAGGTGACAGCATAAACGTAAGAAGGTCGTGGCGGGTTTAACGGCGCCGCAATTGTTTTCACGCAATCTCGGAACATGCGGCGATCGCAGCAAGGACCGAGAAAGATGCAACATGAAACTCGCCGGCAAGAATTGCTGACGTTCTTGTTGGGATATTGGCGCGATCGTTCCGGCAATTACCTGATGATCACGGCGCTCTCCGCGCCTGTGCTCGTGGGGTTGATCGGTCTCGGCACCGAGGATGGAATTTGGCTCTATACGCACCAAAGCGCGCAGAGCGCCGCCGATGCAGCAGCGTTCAGTGCCGCGCAGAACTACAGCATGAACGGCGCCGGAGCCTCCGGCACAAATGCCAATCTGATCACAGAGGCGAAGGCAATTGCTGCGGGCTACGGATTCGTCAACGGCCAGAACAGCACCACAGTGACACTGAACAGGCCGCCGCTAGCCGCGGATTTTCCCAAATACGTCTCGTATCAGAATGCGGTCGAGGTGACGATCACGCAGGTGCAGCCTCGATTGTTCTCAAAGCTGTGGAACAAGAACAGCGTCACCATCAAGGCGCGCGCGGTGGCAGTCGGCAATTCCGCGAAGGGCTGCGTGCTGGCGCTGAACAAGGTCGTCCCCAAAGCGGCGGACAGTTCCGGCGGCGGCAACATTCACATCGACAATTGCGACCTTTACGACGACTCCACGGACGCCGGCGATGCCCTTAACGGCGGCGGCTCCTCCATGGTGTACGCGCGCTTCGTAGGCGTCGTGGGCGGTGTCAACAACACCGGCACGTTCCAGACGCAGTACGGCCTCGCCACGGGCTTCCCGAACGTGCCCGACCCGTATGCCGATGTGACCGAGCCGACAACGGCATCGTGCAGTGGGACGTACAATTCGCACCACACCGACACAATCAGTAGCGGCTGCTGGAAAACGATGCACTTCAATTCCGGCGACACCGTTACCTTCAACCCTGGTCTTTATTACGTGTATGGCGGCGCCTTCCAGGTGGATGGCGGCGCGAACCTCCTCTGCAACTGCACCCGCGGCGGCGATGGCGTCACCATTGTTCTGACCGGCGATTCTTCGAGAGGCTACGCGACGGCAACCGTCAATGGCGGCGGCACAATTGCCCTGCAGGCGCCGGGCAAGAACTCGACCATGACGACAAAGGGCATCGTCTTCTTCGGCAGCCGCAATGCCCCTGTCGGCACCGCCTACAAATTCAACGGCGGTTCTGCGCAGAACTATATCGGCGCCGTCTATGCCTCGAAGGGCGCCGTCACGTGGACCGGTGGGCAGGCGACTTCGGTCGGCTGCACCCAGGTGATCGGCGATACCGTGAACTTCGGGGGCGGCGGCAGCAATCTGAGCCTTCACTGCGATGACGATGGCACGCGGCCGATCGGGCTTAACACGATGCTGGCAGGATAAGAATTCACCCATGCCGTTTGGCATGAGTGTTTGAAGTGCATGAATCCCCGTGTTTTCGCGAGCCCTCCGCTGGTGTTAGACTTGGGTGGCAATTTACCGGGAGAACAACATGCGACTCTTGCTCGCTAGTGCATTCGCCAGCTTCCTCGTTGCGCCGGCGCTCGCCGACACGATGCCCCACTGCACGGCCGCGTGGCAGTCCATGTCGGCGGCGGACAAGGCAAAGACCAGCTACCGGGCTTATTCCAGCATGTGCCTGAAAAGCAGCTACAAGGTTCCCGCGTCTGGCATGAGCAGTGGAACTCCTCCCGCTGGCGCGACCGCGCGCTGCAAGGACGGCACGTACAACATGAGCAAGGTCGCGTCTGGCCGTTGCTCCGGTCACGGCGGCGTTGCCAAGATTCTTTGAGCTTCCGGCTTCAAAGCGCCTAGATGCGGCAAGCTTGACGGATCCTGCCGCCAAACCAATTTGCGCGCGCCTGCTCGCCAGATCAAAACCTCGCCGGCCCATGGTCGCGACAAAAAACTTGTAGGCTAGGTCATGTCTGCCTAGGGGCGAGTCACCTGTGATGGAGCCTGTCTCATTTTTGAGGGTCGTGCATCGGTTTGGATGCAGTACTCATTTTTTTTGCGCGGCCAGTATCCTATCCTCGCGTTCCGGTTCTCTCTTCAATCGTCATCGACCGGTATGCTGGATGGCTTTGCGTTCAGGAAGTCTGCGGCCGACAAGGCTGCGCGGATCGGCTGGAATTTGCGCACGGGCGCGCCGGATGGGAAAAATTCCGAGAGATCGCCGGTCGCGCGTGCATCGGCAAAGGTCAGCGCGCCTTCTGCTATCGCGAAGTTTTGTTCAATGAACCGGCCGATGCTGCCGAAATCTTCGGGCGAATTGCTGATGAAGCCTGCCGGGGTCAGGGCTGAAACGACGATGAGCGGCACACGGAAACCCATTTGGTACCCGCCTTGGGGAAAGGCTTCGATGGTCGGGGCTTCGTGATCGTACCAGCCGCCCCAATCGTCCCATGTGATGATGATAGCGGTGCTGTCCCAGTACGAGGTGCCATCGGGGTTTTTGCACGTACTGCTGCCGACTGCATCGACGATGCTTGCCACCCAGGACGGGCCGCCCGTGGTTTTCACGTTGTCCGCGTGGTCCGAGTTTGCGCCATCCGGCGTCACCCAGGAGACTCCGCGTAGTGCGCATTTGGAAGAAATGTCCGACAAAACATCCGATGGGGTGAGGTCGACATTCGAGTTCCACTCGCTGCCCGAGCATTTCTTGCCCCGCACGACACAAATATGCGCAATCGCATTCGGTGCCATCCAGAGACCGTTGGGGTTCGCGCCGTAATAGCGCCACGAGACGCTCTGCGCCTCGAGCAGGTCGGAAAGCGTCTGGTGCTCGAAACAGGGAAACACCTTCGTGAATTCCTGGCCTTCCGCGTTGATCAGCGGCACGGAGGTTCCTTGCTTGGCCGCACATCCGGTGCCAGAGGTGTCGGATTTGCCCCCGTTCTCTGCCGCGAACGTGCCCGCGTGATCGTCGTCCGCCGAGGGAGCCGAAGTAGCTCCAAACAGGTATTGATGCGCCGGAAGGCTGGGACCCTGGTTCGTCTGGAACATGTAGTTTCCCCAGCCATAGGCGTGAACCAGATCCAGATAGGGCTGCACGCTGCCGTCGGAATTATCGACATATCCGAATGCGGCTTCCGGCGGACAAGGCTGTGTCTTCGAAACGCACTTGACGTGTGCAGCGCCATCCATCGCGCAGGCACCGCTGCCGTTGAAATCGCACATCGCAAGGAAGGATTGGTGTGAGTGTCCAAGACCGTAGCCGATACCGAGCGAGACAGGGTGGGGATCCGTGGTGCCACCGGCGGATGTGTTGTCAAACCATGCGGAAGTCTGAATATCGTATTGCCCCGCCGCGGGTGGCACGGCGCAGGCGTTTGGATCGGCGCAAAGCCCGTAGAACAGGTTGTCCGGCGTGCGGTTTTCCTGAACGACGAGTATGATGTGCTGGAAGGCGGTGCCAGCCCAGGCAGGAGTCCCCAGACAAAGCGTGGCGAATGCGATGAGGAGCAGCCGGCGCATGTTCACGTCTTCCTCCCGAGTTGCCGGCGCCGACGCGACCACTCAGTGCTGACAAACTTGCCGATGCTGCAAGTCCGTTTGGGGCAATTCTAACTCGTTCCGTCCATTTTTCAAAGTCGGCAGCGCTAACAACGCGGAGGCAATGCATGCGCGCGGCTGAGGATTGCCTGACGACGCAGCGTTGCGCATCAACGGCAAATTGCCTGAACCCCACAGATCGGACTGCCTAACCGGAAGGACGCTGGCGCACCCGAAGAGATTCGAACTCCTGACCCCCAGATTCGTAGTCTGGTGCTCTATCCAGCTGAGCTACGGGTGCGCGGGGCCGCAGAACCTATGCATCGGGGTACCGGTTGGCAAGGCATCTGATTGCGCGGTCCGGACTGGTCGGATCGCATGCGCCATAAAGCCTTAGGGCCCAATTTGCCCGTGGCTCGGGGCCGTCTCTCTTGTTCCCATCCGGGTCGCTGGCTAAGACTGCGCTGCTGCGGGCTGTAATGGCTTGGCCAAGATTCCGCGCAAAATCAAATGTCTCGGGGCGCCCTGTGGAACGGCGATCCTGCGACCGGAGAGCCGCTAGATGATGAGATTGGGGCGTGTGGGCGCCGTGCGCGCTGGAGTTTGGCTGGCGCTTGCCGTGATTGGACCCGCGCTCTCCGGTTGCGCGAGTATCGACGACGCGGTCTTCGGCAACGGGCCCGCAAGCGTCGAGCCCTCGACCGTTCCGGAACCAGACGGCGGCGCAGCAGACGAATCCGCCGCGCCGGCCAAGGTGGTGCAAGCGGCACCGCCTGCGGAAACCGCTCCCGCAGAAGCGGATACAGCGGAAGCCGCGCAGCCTGCCGAAGGGGCGGACGACAACGCGGTCGCTGCGCCAGAAGAGACGAACGAAGCTCCCGCGGCGGCCCCGGTGGCCAGCACACCGCCGCCCGTGGCGCCTGCAATCGTCGCGGCGCCGGGCGTCCGGCTCGCTGCGATCGAACCGGGCACCGATACGGGAACGGCCATCGGCCATGCGGCCGCCGGCATTCGCGCCACCCTTCAGGATCTGCAGAGCCGGATCGGTGCCAGCGCCCAGCAATTGGCGCAGCTTCGCAGCCAGAGCGCGCAGGCGACAACTGCCTATCACATGGCGGCCGCGCAGATCACGGCACAACTCCAGATCGGCACCACGCGCGGCAATCCGCAGCTGGTGGCGCAATGGAACACCGCGCAGAACGATCTCGACCAGCTGAGTGCGAACATCAACGCACTGAACGGCATCGGCGCGCAGCTGAGCGATGAATCCGCGCGAGCGCGCGCGCTGCTCGATCAGATTCATGCGACGGTGGAAATGTCTGGCGCCATCGATGAAGACCATCGCCAACTTTCGGTGCTCGAGGACGAAACCAACCAATCGATGCTGGTGACGGATCGGCTGATGCGCGAGCTCACGGCAACATTGCAGCGGCAAACCGGCTACGTCGGCGACGAGCGGGGCAGGCTCACGTCGCTTGCGACGGCGATCAAGACCGGCAGTCTCGATGGCACCGAAGCTGTCACCCGGACAGCGTCGCTGAAACCGGCATATTCAAGCCCGGCTGCAACCGGCGCGCTCGTCACGATCCATTTCAACAAGGGCCGTGGCGATTACCAGCAAACGCTTTATGCGGCGCTCTCGCAGGCGCTGCAGACTCGTCCGGCCGCCAATTTCGACGTGATCGGCGTATCGCCGACGCGCGGATCGGCTGCTGCGCTGCAGGCGGCGCAGAGCAATGCACGACGCCACGCGCAGGATGTGATGCGGTCGATGTCCTCGATGGGGGTGCCGGCGGCGCGGATGGAGATTTCGTCGGCCACCGATCCGTCCATCAGCACGAGCGAAGTCCGGGTGTTCGCGCGGTAGATCACGTGACGCCGTGCTGCTTGAACCACGCGAGCAGATCGCGCCAGCCCTGCTTTGCGTCCTTCTCGTTGTAGCTGGGTCGATAGTCGGCGAAGAATCCATGCCCGCTGTCCATGAACACTTGGATCTTTGAGTTACGCTTGGCGGCTCTCGCGAGCTCGGCCCGCATCTCTTCGATATCCGAGAGTTTGATTCCCTGGTCCTGCCCGCCGTACAGCCCGAGCACCGGTGCGCGCAATTCATTCACGAGATTGAGCGGGTACTTCGGCCGCAGCGGATTGGGGGGTGTTGGTCCACGCAACGGTCCATACCACGCAACCGCCGCTTTCAGATTCGGATTGTGGGCCGCGTAGAGCCAGACGATTCGCCCGCCCCAGCAAAATCCCGTGATGCCGAGCCGCTTCGCATCCGCCCCATCGCTGCTTGCGAATTTCACCGTCGCATCGAGGTCCGACATGACCTGCGCGTCGGGCACCTTGGCGACGATATCCGTCATCAGCTGCTGCACGGTGTTCATGTCGTATTTGCCGGGATCGCCCTCGCGCGCATAAAGCGATGGCGCGATGGCGTAGTAGCCGAGCTTCGCAAATCGACGGCAAATATCACGGATGTGCTCGTGCACGCCGAAGATTTCCTGCACCACCAGCACGACCGGGCGATTCGTCTTGCCCTGCGGCTTCGCGCGATAGGCTGGAATCTCGCCATCCGAAACCGGCACCTTCACTTCACCGGCATCGAGTCCTTTCGCATCGGTAACAATCGTGGCCGCATTCAGCGGGCCGGTTGCCAAGGTGAACCCGGCGACGAGCGACGTCGCCGCGAACCCGCGGCGTGAGAATTGCGTGCTGCGCTGGAACGCGACGGTCCAGTCTTGGCTATGTCTGTCCATGAATCTTCTCTCCCAGGCAGTGGGCGGTAGACAATAGGCAGTAGGCAGTCGGACGGAATTCGATATTGCCTACTGCCAACTGCCTGCTGCCCCAAACAAATCGCGATACCCGCGCAACTCGCCCAGCGTCTCCGCTTCATAGACGGCACGCGCAATGGCACGGGCAAGGCAATCAGCGGCAATCGCGCCGAGCCGCATCACTTCCTGCTGACGCAGTGCGCCGATCGCGCGTTTGGCGCTCGACACGGCAAAGACGAGGTCGCCGTCGAACGGCGTGTGCACTGGGCGCAACGCGCGGGCGAACCCATCCTGCGCCATGATCGCAAAACGCTTGAGCTCCACGCGCGTCAGCTCCGCATCGGTGGCGACAATCGCGATTGTTGTGTTCTCAAGTGGTCGTGCGCCTTTCATGTCGCGCGGCAGATCGAGATCCAGTTGCGGGAGCGGCCCTCTCAATCGCCGGCCGCCGAATTCGCCGTTCTGTTCGAACGGATAGGCCCAGAAGACGTCGGTGCCGGGAACAATTGGCGAGCCCAGGCTGTTCACCGCCGCCAGCGCGCCGACCGTGAATCCATCATCCGTCGCGGTCGACGCGCTGCCGAGGCCGCCATTGTAGACTCCCGCTGTCGCGCCCATGCCGGCGCCCGCATTGCCAAGCGCAAACTCGCGCGAAGCCTTCTGCACTGCCAGCCATCCAAGTTCGCGATACGGCGGCACCTCACCCCAGTTCTTGTCCCCGCCATTGGCGAGATCGAACAGGATTGCGCCAGAAACGATCGGCACGCGCGGGGCGCCGGGCCGGATTTCGAATCCGCGTCCCTGCTTTTTCAGCCACGCCTGCACGCCGGACGGTGCGTCATTGCCGAACGTCGATCCGCCAGAAAGAGTGATCGCATCCACGCCGTCCACGAGCGAAACGGGATCGAGGCCTTCGACATCGCGCGTGCCCGGGGCGCCACCGCGGATGTCTGCAACGGCGGGCATCGCGCACTCGCACAAAAGTACGGTCACGCCGGTGCGCATGCGCACGTCTTCCGCATTGCCAACGAGAAGGCCGTCCACATCGGTGATGAGATTGCGCGGGCCGGGCTTCACCATGCTAAGAGGCTAGCGAACGGCTACCCCGGCGGAAAGAGAACGGGATGAGATTTCGACTTGCTGCCCTGATGTTCGCGGCCTGCATTGCTGTGGGGCCGGCACAATCGCGAGAGACGATCGCGCGCCATCACATCATCGCCGCCGCCAATCCGTATGCCGCGCGCGCCGGTCTTGAGATGCTGCGCAAGGGCGGCTCGGCGGTGGATGCCGCCATCGCCGCGCAAATGGTGCTCACATTGGTGGAGCCGGAATCCTCCGGTATCGGCGGCGGCGCGTTTCTGGTGCTCTACGATCCGAAGCACAACAAGGTCACGAGCTTCGACGGACGCGAAACGGCGCCCGCGTCCGCCACGCCCGGCATGTTTCTCGATGCGTCCGGCCGGCCGCGGCCGCACATGGAAGCGGTTCCCGGCGGGCTTTCCGTCGGCGTGCCCGGCGTCGTGGCGATGCTCGAACTTGCGCACAGGAAATATGGAAAGCTGCGCTGGGCGACGCTGTTTCAGCCGGCAATACGGCTGGCGATGAAGGGGTTTCCGGTCACACGGAAGACGGCAGCCGAGCTGCGCGAATTTCCGCAGATGGCGCAGATGCCGGATATGCGGCGCTACTTCTATCAC
>DATJGT010000029.1:0-3155 GCA_035494695.1 Rhizomicrobium sp.
TAAGGCTCCACGGTGACGACCGGGCCGAAAATTTCCTGACAGTTTACTTTCATGTCTGGTTTCGTTCCGGTGAGGATCGTCGGCTCGACGATGTTGTGAGTGCGACGGCCTCCGCACAGGAGGCGGGCTCCGGCGCGCACCGCTTCGTCAATCCAGGCGGTGGTACGGATGGCGTCACTTTCTCGGATGAGTGGGCCGACGTCGGTGGATTCATCCATGGGATCGCCGGTCTTCAACTGCTTGACGGCTTCGATCAACAGGTCGGTAAACTTTCCATATACCGATTGCTCGACCAATATGCGCTGCACGGATATGCAGGTTTGGCCGGCATAGGCGAAGCCGCCGACGACGCACCGTTCGGCTGCATAGGCGACGTCGGCGTCGCTGTGAACTAGGACGGCGGCATTGCCTCCGAGTTCGAGTACCACTTTCTTTTTCCCGGCGCGGCGCTTGATATCCCAGCCAACGGGGACGCTGCCGGTGAAGCTGATGAGCTTGATGCGCTCGTCGGTGACTAGCAGGCCGGCGTCTTCATTGGAGAGCGGCAGCACGCTAAGCCCGCCATCGGGCCATCCCGCCTGCTGCACGCATTCGGCGAGGAGAAGCGAGCAGAGCGGTGTCTGCGGTGCGGGCTTGAGCAGGATCGGACATCCGGCCGCAATCGCCGGAGCGACTTTGTGCGCGACGAGATTCAGGGGAAAATTGAATGGAGTGATGCCGGCGATCGGACCGATGGGGAAGCGGCGCACGATGCCCCAGCGTCCGGCGGTGAATTCCTGCCAGTCCAAAGGCAGATACTCGCCATGAATGCGAGTACTCTCTTCGGCTGCGACGGTGAAGGTGAAGATGGAGCGCTCGATTTCCGTGCGCGCGGCTTTGATGGGCTTACCGGCCTCTTGTGCGAGGGTGCGGGCAAACTCTTCTTTGCGCTCGGTCATGAACGCGACAATCTGACGGAGGATGCGCTGGCGCTCGAATGCCGGTAAGCGGCGCGTGGTGCCAAAGGCTTTCACCGCGGCAGCAATGGCGGCTTCGGCATGCTCTTTGCGGCCTTGCGCGACGCGGGCGACGAGGGTCCCATCGTAGGGCGAACGGATCTCGACGATATCGCCCTCCTGTTGCCAACGGCCATCCACAAAAAAGCCATGCGTCGCAACCGGCGCGATCGTCATTTCTGCCATGATCTTTCCGAGCCCCCAGGAAAACGACTTGCACGATTATAGGACTATTTGGATGCTGGCGATCGGGCGCGGGGTCTGCAGAAAGATTTTTGGACAAAGTGCACACCAGCCCAGGCGAGAAAGTCTCCTGGCTTACAATGTCTCGCGTTGCCATGACGGCGATCTCGACAATTTCCGAACTGGCACCGCGGTTGCGGAGCCGGGAAATCTCTCACGTGGAACTCACTCGCGGGTGCCTGGAGCGGATAAAGAAGCTGAATCCCGCGCTGAATGCGTTTATCACGGTCACAGCGGAATCCGCTTTTACGGAGGCCCGGGCGGCGGAATCAGAGATCGCACGCGGCGAATGGCGCGGTCCCCTGCACGGAATCCCTGTTTCGGTGAAGGATCTGATTGACACGGCTGGAGTGCGCACGACGTCGGGGAGCAAGCTGCACGAGACCCGAGTTCCCGGAGAGGATGCTGAGGTTGTCCGGCGACTGCGCCTTGCCGGGGCAGTGATCGTTGGCAAGAATAATCTGCACGAGTTCGCGTACGGGGGAAGTTCTCTGATCAGTCACTTTGGGGAGGTTCGCAATCCGTGGGATCGCGGGCGAATTACCGGTGGGTCTTCCGGGGGATCGGCGGCAGCGGTGGTGGCGGGTATGGGCTACGCATCCATCGGGACGGATACCGCGGGTTCCATTCGCGAGCCGGCTGCGCTGTGCGGGTGCGTGGGGTTGAAGGCGACTTATGGGCGAGTGCCAAGTCGCGGTGTACTTCCGCTTTCGCCATCGCTGGATCATGTTGGACCGCTGGCAAGAAGCGTTGCCGATGTGGCAATTGTGCTCCAGGCGATCGCCGGATTCGATGCGGCAGACCTCACTACAAGGGAGATTCCGGTCGCGGATTATGTTGCAGGCTTAAAAGAGAGTCCGGCGCGCTTGCGCGTCGGTGTTCCTCGCGAGTATTTCTTTGATGAGCTTGACCCGGAAGTTGCGTCGGCTATGAGTCACGCTCTCGACGGAATCCGGACGATCGTCGCCCAAATCAAAGACGTGCGACTGGATGTGCCTACGGACCGCGCGTTGCAGAAAGCGGAGTCCTACGCAACTCATGCGAAATGGGTGACGCAGAATCCGGAGTTGTACGATCCGGAGACGGTGCGGCGGATTCGTAGCGGGGAACAGGTCTCGGCCGCGGAGTACATCGAGCAGCGTCGCGAACTGGACGGGGTACGGCGGAGCGTCCGCTCAATATTTGCGGACGTGGATGTGCTCGTAACTCCGACAACTCCGATGCCGGCTCCCACAATTGCAGAACTCAAAGCCAGTCCAGAAGCACTGCGTCCGGCAGAACTCAAGCTGCTGCGAAACACGCGACCATTCAATGTCTGGGGGCTACCCGCGATTTCGGTTCCGTGTGGATTTACGCAGAGCGGTTTGCCCATAGCGTTGCAGATCGCAGGCCCGCCCTGGCGAGAAGACTTGGTTCTTCGACTTGCATTTGCCTATGAGCAGGCGACTGCCTGGCACAAACGAGATTGCCCTTTGGCATAGCGCTCTCCGGAAGTTCAGCGCCGCGGATTTACGCCGATCTACTCGGATTGAAAGTAACAATCCGCTAAATCCGCGTTCATGTGGAGCTGAAGTGGCTCCGCGAAAGCCGACGGTGCTCCTCTAATCCCAACTTTGGTCAACGCTGCGGTCAGGCGCTGGTTACCCCAGCAGTTACCTTATGCACCAATATTGATGCAGTGTTCATGTTGCCGTAACAATCGGCTGCTACAACGGGAGCATGGATCTGCACAACTGCAACACGCTGATCCTTTCCGATCTGCACCTTGGGGCAGAGACTAGCCGCGCGCGCGAGGCTACTCGCGTCCTGAAGCAGAGCCGCTTCGAGCGGTTAATTCTCCTGGGCGACATCTTTGCCGACCTGAACTTTGCCCGGCTCACCAAAGAGCACTGGAAGTTTCTTGGCTACATCCGGAAA
>DATJGT010000030.1:0-61761 GCA_035494695.1 Rhizomicrobium sp.
TCAGCGCCGAGCCGAGAATGGACTTGAGCGAGCGCATGAGCCGGCCCTCGTGGCCGGCGATGTAGCTGTCGATTGCCTCGCGGCCAAACAGGACGCGGCCCTGAGCTTCGAAATCGAAGAAGATGGCACTCGGGATCAGCGTATCCACGCCTTCGACCGGTGCGAGAATTGGCGCGCCGTTGCGAATTATCCCAATCGCTGAATTGCACGTCCCGAAATCGAGCCCGCAAGCTGCCATGGCAGACCCCTGTCAAAGAGGGGTTCTCACCTATTGCGCTTTTTCTGATCTTGCCAGTCTGTTTCTTTCTCTTTACACTCCCGCGAGTTCGTGGGATGTCCGGAAACGGGCGTCCTTTTTTTGTCGGCGTGCTGACGACCGGAGAGGCTGCTGACGGCGCCTGTCAGCATGACGTGATGTGGGCGCGCTTCCTGGCCTCAGGTGCTTGGTCGTCGTGCTACGATCTATGCCGCTCTTGACGTTGGTGTTTTGATTCCGGGCCGCGAGGAAGCGCCGGAAGCGATCGCGCGCGAAGACAAAAAACCGAAAACAACTTCGTCGCGCGCGTCGGCCGAAAGACGACAATGCGAGAAAGAGGGGAGGGAGGGTGTCTGCGAATCTGAAAAACAACTGCTCCGACGGCACTTGAGCCACAAGATCCAGGATGCCGCCGCGGAGAAAATTTTCCCACAAGAAAACGGCACAATGTCGGTTCGTCTGCAGGCGCCCCTTCAATCAAAGATTACACTCGATGTGTGCGTGTCAAAAATCCGCGAAAATGAAAAACGAATACTGCTGCAGAATTCGCGCAGGAAAATTCCGCAAAAAAGCGACCGGAAAAATCCGCGAGAACCAAAAACAAATCCGCGGCGGCTCCCTCCGTTCTTTACCGTGCGGAGCCAATTGCGTGGCGCAAATGAAAAACGAATGGGAGGATGTGGCGGCCACGGCGCTGCTCCGCGCCGGATTTCGCAATCAGAACGCTGGCCAGCGGCCTAGGGATTGTCTTGGTTCAAGCGGTTTGGCGCCGCTCAATGACCGGGGACGCCGGTCGTGAGGCCGCGCATCTGGGCCTGGTTCACCACCTGCTGGTTCTGATAGCGGACGGTTTCCCATTGTTGCCGGGTGCGGCAGTCGCGGGTCGGGATGTGCGATCCCTCATGCACCACTGACCGGCAGATGAGCTGATTTCCCGCCGCGCCGCTACTGGCGCTGCTGTTGACGGTTCCCGTGGGCTGCATGGTTGGCTGAGAAAGTTCCTGCGGCTGCGCCTGTGCCAGCGCCGCGCCGGCGCCGAGGCAAAGTCCAAGACTGGTAACTGAAGCGAAGACCATACGCATCTCGAGTCCTCCGTTCTCTACCTCTGGAATCTCGGACCAAAACGCCTTGTGACAAGAGCCCTCCCGCGTATTGTGATCGGTTACCCATTATTCTTCAACCAGTTTAGGCTTTTCCCGCCTCAAAAGATCAGGTAACCGCCGTCGATCACGAAGGTATCGCCAGTGTGATACTTCGAGGCGTCGCTTGCGAGATAGACGGCGATGCCGCCGAAATCCGCCGGCTCCCCCCAGCGCCGCATGGGCACGCGCGGCAGCACTTTCTCCTTGAAGGCGGCGTTGTCCTGCATGCTTTGCGTCATGTCGGTGGCAATCCAGCCCGGTGCGATCGCGTTCGCGCGGATTCCATAGCGCGCGTGCTCCACGGCGATCGAGCGCATCATCGCAAGCACCGCGCCCTTCGCCGCGCTGTAGGCCTCATTGCGGCCGGCGCCTTCGAGTCCCGCAAGACTCGCCACGCCAATCAGCGATCCGCCGGGATCGCCCTTGTTCGCCCGCTCCACCATGTGCTTGCACCCTTCGCGCAAGGTGAAGAACGCCCCCTCTTCATTCACGGCATGCACGCGCCGCCAGGTCTCGATTGACATTTCCGAGAAGGACTGCGCGCCTCCGCCAATACCCGCGTTGGCGATGACGCAATCCACGCGGCCCATGCTCGCAACCGCCGCCTGCATGCCTTCGATGACTTCGGATTCGTTCGCCACATTCACGCGGCGCGAAATCACACGCCGGCCATACTCTTTGAGCGCCTTTTCAGCGGACGCATTCTTCGCTTCATTCGTCCCCCAGATGATGAGGTCGGCCCCGGCCTGCGCAAGCGATTCCGCCATGCCAAACCCAATGCCGCGATTGCCGCCCGTCACCACCGTGGCTTTTCCCGAAAGATCGAAGGGTTTGTACATGGTCATCCTCTGAATGGCGTTTGTGGGAGGGTAAGACGCGAAACCGATCTACCGCAACGGAAGCGCAGATCAGATATCCGAGCCCCAGGTCAGAAAGGCGCTGCGCCGGATGATCCGCCGCGTCTCTTCCCAGGGAACGCATGAGACGGCCTCAGCCGGGCTGACCCAGCGGCATTCCGTGACATCGGAGGCTGGGTGGGCTTCGGCTGCCCCAGCCTGGCAGGAGAAGTCGATCAGGACGTAATGTGACAAAGCGCCTTCGGAATTACGCTCGATCAACTCCACCACATCGATCAGTTCGCCGACTGCCACGGTGAGCCCAGTCTCCTCGGCGATTTCCCGGACGAGCGCCTCGCGTAACGTCTCGCCCGGCTCAACACGGCCACCCGGAATGCTCCATTCGCCGTTTCGCGGCGGCTGTCCGCGGCGGACGAGAAGTAAGGTATCCGGCCCGCGCCAGATCACCGCCCCTACCCCCACGATGGGCCAAGCTTTCGCCATATCTGGTGATTAGAGCCCCATGCCCTTGAATCCAAACGGCCGCCGCGTATTGCTAGGCTCGGTCAATTTCAGCAAGGAGGTCCTCTATGCGGCTGACTGCGACCGTCGGCGCTCTTGTTCTTGCGAGTATTGTCGGCGCCCAGGCGGCTGATCCGGCCCTGAGCGATCAGGCCAATGTCGCTTTTCTGGCCGCGAATGCCAAAAAGGCCGGCGTCACGGTTGAGCCGGATGGGCTTCAGTATCGCATAATCCACGCCGGGTTCGGCAAGCGCCCCAAAGCGAGCGACATGGTGACGGTCAACTACAAGGGCATGCTGATCAATGGGAAGGTGTTTGATGCGACAGAACCCGGCCTGCCGGCGCAATTCCAGGCGAACAAGCTCATTCCCGGCTGGACGGAAGCTCTGCAGCTTATGCGCGAGGGAGACGAATGGGAGCTGGTGATCCCGGCCAGTCTGGCTTACGGCAGCCGAGGCGCGGGCGGTGTGATCCCCCCCAATCAGACCCTGATTTTCGACCTTCAACTCATTTCGGTCAGCGAGCCGCCGAAACAGCCGGACAAGGACGAAGGCCAATCACAGTGAAGGGGCTCCAGCCGGGAAAGGGGTCTTGCCCGAGCCTTCTACGTCTCTGTTATGATTGCTGCTGAAACGAGCCATCCGTTAATGCTCAGCGGCCGCTGAGCGGGAGCCAACGAAACATGTTCCGCATTCTGGCCGGCAGACTCTCTGGCGGGACAGTGCGCATTGCCGTCGCACTACTGCTGATGATCGCCGCCAGCGTGCTCTTCTGGGCTAGTCGGGACTTCGCCGTGATCGCGCCGGACTGGGACGGGCAGGTGCGTGGCATCTCTTACAATCCGAGCCATCTGTTCACCGAGAAAGAGCACGAGTGGGTCTCGCCGGAGCAGATTGACCACGACATGGCGCAACTCGCGCAGATCACGAGTCATATCCGCACCTATACGGTTTCAAATGGCCTCGACCGGGTGCCGGAGATCGCACGACGCTACGGTCTGACCGTTTCCCTCGGCTGCTGGATTGGCACTGATCTCGACCTGAACGAAAAAGAGATCGAAACCTGCATTCGCGTGGCGCTGGCGAACCGCCGTGTCATCGATCGCGTCTTTATCGGCAATGAAGTGATGATGTTCGGCTATGTCAGCGCCGATCAGCTCAACGATTACATCAAACGGGTTCGCGCCGCGCTTCCCAACCGCATCAAGGTGACGACCGCGGAGACCTGGTCGACTTGGCTGATGTATCCGGAAGTGGGCCAGTACGTCGACATCGTTTCCATTCATCTGCTGCCCTATTGGGAAGGCATTTCCATTCGGGACGCAGTCGCTTTCGATGAGCGGCAGTTCAACAAAATTCGCGCGGAGTTTCCCGGAAAGCCGGTCATTATCGGCGAGTCCGGGTGGCCGTCCGAAGGGCGAACAAAGCGCTTTGCCGAGGCTTCGCTCGCCAACCAGGCCTACTATATCCGCAGCTTCATTCGGTACGCCATGGAGAAGGGTTGGGATTACTACTTGATCGAAGCCTACGACCAGCCGTGGAAGGGCGGCACGGAGGGGGCGGTCGGCGCGTACTGGGGACTCTACGACGCGAATGGCCAGCCAAAATTTGCGTTCGCGGGGATGCTTCGCAATTTTCCCGAGTGGCGTACCTACGCGCTTGGCGCCGCCGTTCTGACGCTCATTCTGGGCCTATTAATTCTTGGCCGTATGCCGCGTGTGCGGCAGCCAGGCTATCTCGTCATGGGTGCGCTGGTTGCGCTGGTAACGACCGGTCTTATGGTTCTGGTCGACGCCGTTACCCTCGAATACATCCAGCCAGGCGACGTCGCAATCATTCTGGCGATGGTCCCGCTCATTCTTTTGGCTGCGACAGTGATTTTGACTGAGGGGATCGAACTCGCGGCAAGCCTCTGGAGAGTTGATCGCCGCGCCGTGCTCGCACTGGCGCCGCCTACGCCGCCGCGCGTGTCGATCCACGTGCCAATCTACAACGAGCCACCGCATATGGTGGTCGAAACGCTGAATGCGCTTTCCCTCCTCGACTACGACAATTTCGAAGTCATCGTGCTGGACAACAATACTGTGGATGCCGCGATCTGGCGGCCGGTGGAAGTGCATTGCGGAACTCTCGGGCCGCACTTCCGCTTCTTTCATTACGAGAAGCTGGACGGCTTCAAAGCAGGCGCGCTCAACGCGGCGCTGCACGCGACCGATCCGAACGCGCAATACATCGCGGTAATCGACAGCGATTATCAAGTCGAGCCATTATGGCTCACCCGCGCAATGCCACTCTTCGCGTCGCCTGAGGTCGCCTTGGTGCAAGGACCGCAAGATTACCGCGACGGCCACGAGAGCACGTTCAAATCGATGTGCTACGAGGAATATCGCGGCTTCTTCCATATCGGGATGGTCGAGCGCAATGAGCACGACGCCATCATCCAGCATGGTACGATGACGATCGTGCGGCGCGATGCGCTGAAGAAAGTTGGCGGCTGGAGCCAGTGGTGCATCACCGAAGATACCGAGCTCGGCCTGAAACTGTTCGAAGCCGGTTACAGCGCCGCCTACATGCCGGAGAGCCTGGGCAAAGGCCTGACTCCCGACACGCTCGGCGCGTTCATGACGCAGCGCTATCGTTGGGTGTATGGCGCCATGCAAATCATGAAACGGCACGCGGGCGCGATTTTCTTTGGGCGAAAGAAGCTCCGTTGGGCGCAGCGCTATCACTTTCTCAGCGGATGGCTCCCCTGGATTTCCGATGGGCTCGGCCTGATCGTGACAATTTGTGCGCTTGTCTGGACCCTGCTCATGGGTCTGGCACCTCATTATTTTGACGTGCCGATGGCGGCGCTTTCCGCGGCAGCCGTGGCGTTGTTTGCCGCCAAAACGGCCAAGACGCTGCTCCTTTATCCACAGAAGGTGCGCTCCGGTGTCAAAGGTGCCATCTTTGCTTCGACCGCTGGGCTTGCGCTCACGCATACTGTGGCTAAAGCAGTCTGGAGCGGCCTGTTTACATCCCGCAAACCGTTCCTGCGTACGCCGAAGTGCGAGGATCCCGCATCCTTGACGCAGGTGCTACGCATGGCGTGGCAGGAGACAACTCTGCTTATGCTCGGGGCGTTTGCGGTGGCCGCCGTGTTGCTCGACCGCGGCTTTGATGATCCTGCCGCGCTCCTGTGGACGTGCATGCTGGCTATCCAGACATTGCCGTATCTCGCGACGGTGATCACGGCGATCATGAGCGCTTTGGCCAATCTGCGTAAACGATCGGCCGCGGTGGTCCTGCCGCTGCATACCAAGCCCGCGCCGGAACCCGAACCAGCCTTGACGAAGGCAGCCTGATTACAGGGCGATCAGCTTGCCAGGATTAAGAATATTGTGCGGGTCCAGCGTCCGCTTGAGTGCACGCATCAGTTCCAGTTCTTTCTGACCTTTGTAGCGGAGGATTTCATCGCGCTTCGCAACCCCGATGCCGTGTTCCGCGCTGATCGAGCCGCCGAACTCGCGCACAATATCGTGCACAAGGCGGTTCACCTCACTTCGGCGTTCAAGAAACTCATCGTTATTCCCGCCCTTTGGCACGCTGAAATTGAAGTGAATGTTGCCGTCCCCGAGATGACCGAACGGAACCGAGCGAACGCCGGGGATAAGCTGTTCGACGGCTGTCGTTCCCCGCCGCAGGAATTCGGGAATTGAAGCGATCGGCACTGAGACGTCATGCTTGATGGAAGCGCCTTCGATCTTTTGCGCCTCAGACAGACTCTCGCGCAGACGCCAAAGCGACTGGCGCTGCGCGTCGCTCGAGGCGAGCACCGCATCCGTCGCGACACCGTCGGCCATCGCAGAGGCCAGCGCGTCCGCCACTGCATCCTGCAGATTACCATTCGCCCCGCCACTTGCTTCGATCAGCGCGTACCACGGTGAAGTCGTAGTAATGGGCTCGCTCGCCTGCGGGATATGCGCAAGCGCGAATTCGACGCCGATACGCGGTATGAGTTCGAATGCCGAGAGCAGACCGCCGGTTGCCCTCTGCACCAGATTGAGGACCTTCACAGCCTCCGCGGGACCCGCCACGGCGGCAAAGCATGTGACGCGTTCCACGGGCCTTGGGAACAGTTTGAGCACCGCAGCAGTAACGACCCCAAGTGTACCTTCCGCGCCGATGAACAGCTGCTTCAGGTCATAGCCGGTGTTGTCCTTCCTCAGCGAACGCGTGATATCGAGGACGCTGCCGTCCGCCAGCACGACTTCCAGGCCAAGTACGAGGTCGCGCATACTGCCGTAGCGCAATACATTCACCCCGCCCGCGTTGGTCGAGATATTGCCACCGATGGTGCAGCTTCCTTCCGCAGCCAGGCTTAGGGGGAAATAACGATCTGCTTCTTCTGCCGCGCGTTGCAAGGCGGCAAGGATTACCCCTGCTTCCGCCGCGACGGATAAACCTTCTGCGTCTATCCGCCGGATCTGATTCAGGCGGGCGAGACTCAAGAGAATCTCACCATCAAATGGAATCTGACCGCCGACGAGTCCGGTATTGCCGCCCTGCGGAACAATGGGCGTGCGTGTCTCGTTGCAGATCGCGAGAATCCTGCTGACCGCCGCCGTCGCATCCGGCTTGAGCATGAGCGGGGATTGCCCGCGATATCTGCCGCGCCATTCTATGAGATGCGGTGCAATCTCTTGTGGATCTTCCGTGAAGCCGTTCGGTCCCGCGGCCTCTTTCAGTTGATCGAGGGCGGATGGGTGTCCGCTCATGTCGTGCCGCGCGGCGCGGCGGCCCGCCGGAGGCGATCGTTGATGGCCTCGCCGAGACCGTGTTCCGGAATGGGCATCACTGCAATGCATCCTGCCCGCGCCTCATCCAGTTCGCGCAGCATGCGAAAAAGATTGGCTGCAGCCTCTTTCAAATCGCCGGCCCGACTCAGGTTTCTAATCCCAAGAGCGGAAGGCAATTCCTTCCCCCCGAAGGCGAGCAGGACCTCGTCGTCTCGAACCTCTCGCGCATTCAGGCGCAACGGGGTATGTGGCGCGTAGTGGCTCGCGAGTTGCCCGGGTGAAGACACGCGTAAAACGGTCGAAGCATGAAGCGACACGGCCGATCGTTCGATCTGTTCTCGGGTTATGGCTCCGGGTCTCAGCATTACGGCACTCCCGTTCTCAAATCCGATAACCGTGGATTCGATCCCAACCGCCGTCCGGCCCCCGTCCAGGAGAAGGTCGATGCCGCTGCCAAAATCGTTCGCGACGTGTTCAGCAGTTGTGGGGCTTACATGACCGGATCGATTGGCGCTCGGCGCAGCAATCGGAATGCTCGCGGCGGCAAGCAACCTGCGTGCAACCTGACTGGCCGGCACTCTGATCGCCATCGTGTCGAGGCCCGCACTCACCAGCAGCGAAACGCCGGAGTTTCTCTTTCGCGGCAAGACAAGTGTGAGCGGTCCCGGCCAGAAGGCCTGCGCCAACTCGATTGCCGCGGGGCAAAACTCCGCCAACCAGTGCGCCGATTGAAAATCCTGAACGTGAACGATCAGCGGATTGAATTGTGGACGTTCTTTTGCGGCAAAAACGGCAGCCACGGCGCGGTCATTCGTCGCGTCGGCGCCCAGTCCATAGACGGTCTCGGTCGGAAAGGCGACCAAGCCTCCGGAGAGCAAGAGACGAGCCGCGCGCTCGATTCCCTCGTTATCGGCCGGAGCAATAGTATCGCTCTGGTGCATGTCCGCAAACCTAGCGCAGCCGTCCGCCGACTTCAGGGACCGCTCCTGGTGGCAACGATGTCGATATGGACGGCGACCTCACGGGCAACCGGGTCCGGCTTCGCCCAGTCGCCTGTCCCAACGCGGAAATCCGTGCGAAGTATCTGAGCCTTTCCAACGACGTGGGCGGTGGCGCCTGATAATGTCAGCGCAAAGGGCAGGGCAATGCTTTTGGAAATTCCCTTAACCGAAAGCGCACCATTGGCAAGGTAGTCATTTCCGCCCTTGTGGATGAACCCAGTAGTTTGAAAGAGCGCCGTCGGAAACTCCGACGCCTGAAACCCCTGCGCACCCTTAATGCCCTCATCTGTCTCGGCATCGCCTGACGTTTCGCTACCGGTATCAATCGAGACTTCCGCGCGCGAATGGGCGAGATCGGCAGGATCGAAGTTGATATCGGCGCGCCAGGATTTGAAGGTGCCGGAGAATGGCTGCCCACTCCAGTTGACGCTGAAGCCGATTTTGCTTTTCGAATAGTCCACCTTCCAATGCGCTGCGGATGCGGGGACTGTCAGCAGAAGGACGATAACCAAAGGCGCAATCGGAGACTTTATTGTCATTCGGCAGCCTGCAGGCTTGTGACTGTCGTGCTCGGCAGCATGCGCTTCAGAATATCGTCCCTTCGGATGAAGTGGTGATAGAGAGCGCCGCCAAGGTGAACAGGGATCAGGACGATAGCTGACCAGGCGAGGAATACGTGGGTGGTGTCGAAAGCGTCGCGCAACGGGATCTTCTGCGTCCGCGGTAGTTCCGACAAGAACCAGAGGTTCGGCCAGCTGAAGAGATGAAAATAGTTCGTGGCCAGACCAAGCGGCGACGACGAAACCAACATCCACCCGCTTAGCGGGATCGCGATAATCAATAAGTAGAGCAGATAGTGGGTTCCGCGGGCGACAACGCGCAACAACGGATTCATATCTGCCGGCAGGGCGGGCACCGGATTCACAATCCGCCATAGAACCCGAAAGATACTGAGCGTCAAAACAGTCAGGCCGATGGATTTGTGGAATTGCACCAGCTCGAATTTGATCGGATTGCTGCGAGGCAGATCCGCAAAATAGAGTCCAAGCGCGATATTCACCAGAATGAGCGCCGCGATCACCCAGTGAAATGTGATCGCCACAGTGCCGTACCGCGGCGGGGTATTGGACGCTCTCATATCAGCCATGATCGCAACAGTTCAACCGGAACGGCAGATTCCACCGACATCGATCCGATATCGCCATAATTCGCGCGCCGCGGCAACCGCATCAGCTTGCGTAACCCGATGTGGCTCCTCATAGTCCGCCTGGCGGAAACCCAAGGACGATTCCGTGAGCGTCAATGAAGCACCGGCCCGGCCGGGCGGCAATCTTGATTATCCATTCCAAACCAGGCCGGAGCTCGGCGAAACCGTAGCCATCGCGCCGGGCGTGCACTGGGTTCGAATGCGGCTGCCCATGCAGCTCAATCATATCAATTTGTGGCTGCTGGAGGACGAGGACGGCTGGACAGTGGTGGACACCGGAATTCACGATCAAGCGACCGCAGATGCATGGAAGGTGCTGTTCGCGGGCTCTATGGGAGGGCGCCCGATCAAGCGTGTCATCGTCACTCATCTTCATCCCGATCATGTTGGGCTGGCAGGTTGGCTCGTCCGCCGATTCGATATCGAACTTTGGATGACGCGGTCGGACTATCTGTTGTGCCGCAATCTGGTTGCCGATACAGGCCAGGAAGCGCCCGCGGAAGGCGTGCGTTTCTACCGCGCCGCTGGGTTTTCCGAAGGCGCTATCGAAGATTACAAGACGCGCTTCGGGTTTTTCGGCAGAGGCGTTTACAAATTACCGAACGCCTACCGGCGCATGCAGGAAGGAGACTGCATCGAGATAGGTGATCGCGTTTGGGAGGTGGTAATTGGCCGTGGACATGCACCAGAGCACGCCTGCCTCTGGTGCCGCGACGAAAGCCTCTTCATTTCGGGTGATCAGATCCTTCCCCGTATTTCCTCCAATGTGAGCGTCTTTCCTACCGAGCCGGATGCGAACCCATTGCAGGACTGGTTGGATTCCTGCGCGAATCTCAAGGCTTTACTTCCGGAAGATGTTCTTGTCCTGCCGTCGCACAATGAGCCATTCCGCGGCTCGCATCGCCGCCTTGAGGACCTCGTCGATATGCATGAAAACAACATGGAGAAGCTTCTCGTTCTGTGCCGTGAACCGAAGCGCGCTATCGATGTCTTTCCGGCGCTGTTCCGGAGCCGGATCACCAGCGGCAATTTCGGCATGGCGACCGGCGAAAGCTTGGCGCATCTCAACTGCCTAATCGCACGCGCTGCCGTCGCACGGCATCGGGACAGCAGCGGCGTCGATTGGTACGAGACGGTGTAGGAGGAATGGGGGTGAGTCTTGCGGGCAAAACGCTCTTCATCACCGGCGCGAGCCGCGGAGTCGGTTTGGCGATCGCTCTGAAGGCCGCTAGCGACGGAGCCAATGTGGCGATTGCCGCAAAAACGGCCGAGCCGCATCCCAAACTGCCCGGCACGATCTACACGGCCGCTGAGGAAATCGAGAGAGCCGGCGGCATCGCGCTGCCCCTCGTCTGCGATATCCGTTTCGAGGATCAGGTGAACGCCGCTGTGGAGCAGACGGTCGGGAAATTCGGCAGCATCGACATCTGCGTGAACAACGCCAGTGCCATTCAACTCACCGGTACGCTGCAGACGAACATGAAGCGCTACGACCTGATGAATGGGATCAATGCGCGTGGGACCTATCTTGTCTCCCGCGCGTGCATTCCGCACCTCAAACGTGCCGCCAACCCGCACGTCCTCATGATCTCGCCGCCGCTCGACATGAATTCGAAATGGTTTCGAAACCACACCGCGTACACCATGGCAAAATTCGGCATGAGCATGTGCGTGCTTGGGATGGCTGCGGAATTTGCGAACGATAGCATTGCGTTCAATGCGCTCTGGCCACGGACAGGTATTGCAACAGCGGCAATTCGCAACGCGCTGGCCGGCGACGAAGGCATCTGCCATTGCCGCACGCCCGATATCCTGGCGGATGCCGCGTATCTCTTGCTGAACAAACGAGCCAGGGACTTTACCGGGCAGTTCGTGATCGACGACAATTTCCTGGCCGAGAACGGGATCACGGATTTTGAAAAGTATCGGGTTGACCCGACCAAGTCCTTGATGCCGGACTTCTTTGTGCCTGATTGGATTCCGCCGCCACCCGGCGTCAGCCTGGAATCTGCCCGGTCGTAAACAGCAGGTGCTTGATCAAATGTCCCATAGCAGCGGTAACGTGCCAGGCGGCAGCCTCAACCTGCGCGGCAGCGGCGTAGCGGGTGTTGGCGCCGAAAGAGTGCGCCGCGCGAGTCGTTCCAATTCCGGTTCCTGCGACAGCAAGCGCGACTGCCACGACGATGATTCCGAGCTTTGCGAGATAGTAGCGGCGATCCATTTCGCATCTCCCCGCAGGAGGTTTCGGATAGTAGCATCGATTGCGATCGCTACAAAGATGATGCAGAAGGGCGGGATGCCTCGCCCGCACGCATCACAATGAATTGAGGGCTTCTCGATTCGGCAGGAAACGCAATGAGAGCACACGGCGCTCTCTGCCTTCTCGGCGCAAGCGTGCTGAGCACTTCTGCAGCCTTGGGATCAGGTCTCCCGTTTTGTGTGCCACATCGGGACACCGGCAGCGGAAAAGTCGTGCGTGTGGACAGCTTAGGGGCGCTCGTGTTGGCCGACGGCCGGGTCGTGAAGCTGGAGGGCTTGCGGCTGGCCGGCGTGGGAGAGCGAGCCCCAGAAGCGTTTAGGCACAGGGTACTTACCGTTCTTTCCGCTCTCGCCAGGACGAACGTGGCGATCGCCACGTGTCCGCCGCGGGAGGACCGTTACGGCCGCATTCGCGCCCAGGTGCTGTTGTCAGCTCCGAAGCAAATCTGGCTTCAGGAAGAATTGCTAAAACGTGGGCTTGCCAGAGTATCGATCGCACCGGATCGCCGTGAATGCGCACGCGCTCTTTACGCGGCCGAACAGTCGGCGCGTATGGCGCGGGCGGGGATCTGGGGATCGCCCGCCTATGCAATTCGGTCGCCCACCTCCATTTCAGGGGCCGATCTGGGCACGTTCCAGATCGTCGAGGGGGAAGTACTGAATGCCGCGGTACGTGGCGGCCGTGCCTACCTGAATTTCGGCCGCAACTGGCGCACGGATTTCACCGTCACGATATCCCCTCAGGATATGAAGTCGTTTACTGCGGCCGGAATTGACCCGCGCAGTTATGCCGGAAAACGCGTCCGGGTACACGGTTCGATCGAGCGCATGAACGGACCCGAGATCGAAGCCCCCGTTCCGGAAGCCATTGAGATTGTCTCCAGCGCCTCGCCAGGACCGGCACAAGATGGTGCAAGGTGAAACCGCCCTCCGGATGACGTTAGAGACTTGTCTCGCAATACGGTGCGCGTACAGTTTGGGCGAAGCACGCAGCGTGCTTCTCACGCAATGGGGGTGACAAATGAAAACCATGCTTATGTTAAGCGTTCTGGCCGGCGGCGCCGTCTTGTGCACGTCTGCCATGGCTGCTCATGATAATTTCGACCGCGCAGATCTGGGAAACAAGTGGGTCGTGGTGTCTCCCAATCTGTACATCAGCAACAATCAGTTGAAGGGCGACAGCCTGGCCCTCGGCTACGATAAGAAGTCTGCGAGCGACACGACCGTGAAAGCTACGCTCTTTCTGAACGGTACGGACTTGGAATATGGGGCGGTCGCCTCAGGCAATATCGCCAGCGGCAACAACGCTTTCGTCAAGCTTCAGGAGCAGAACGGAAGCGGGGAATTCGAATATGGCGGATTCTACGTCGGCAACAACGGTGGCGGGAACTTCTTCCAGCTGAATTCGCCGGTGCCAAGCCCCGCCACACTGACGCTCTCCTTCTGCGGGACGGTAGCCACGATGAAAATCAAAAGCGCTGCCGGCACTCAGAAATACACATATGATTACGGGACCACCTTCGGCACGGGAGGCGGCTTGGGGACCTACGGCAACATCTCGCTCGACGATTACAAGAGCAAACTTGGCGGTTGTGCTGATGCCGTGGGAGCCACTGTCATCAAGGGCTCGAATGCCAGGGATTTGTCACTTGTGAAGTAAGCCGGCGAGACAGCGGCAGGAAAATGCCTCAAGAGAACACCCGCACCCTCGGTTTGGGGTGCGGGTGTCTTCTTTGGCTGCCAATCGGCGGACGCAGTAGCAGAAATTGGACTTCTACGCCGCCTTCTTCAGGAGCGCGCCCTCAACCCGCTTCACGGCCGTCTGCTCGTCGATGCGCTCGACGGCTGCAACTTCCCGCGCCATGCGGGCAAGAGCAGCCTCGTAAAGCTGGCGCTCCGAGTAGGACTGTTCCGGCTGGCCGCTCGCGCGGTGCAGGTCGCGAATTACCTCCGCGATCGAGACGAGATCGCCAGAATTGATCTTGGCTTCGTATTCCTGTGCCCGTCGGGACCACATGGTGCGCTTGATTCGCGCACGGCCTTTAAGTGTATTGAGAGCGCTTGCGACCGTATCGGGCGAAGAAAGTTTGCGCATGCCGACTGCCTTCGCCTTGGCTGTTGGGACGCGCAATGTCATCTTGTCTTTCTCGAACGTGATCACGAAGACCTCGAGCTTCATGCCCGCGACCTCCTGCTCTTCCACGCGCGCGATCTTGCCCACGCCATGGGTTGGATAGACCACGTGGTCGTTTGCCTTGAATTCGTGCTTCCGGTTGGAATTTGCCGGAACCTTCCTCTTAATTGCCGCCGTCGTCATTGCTTTCCGTTCTCCGCGCACTACGCTCCGGCTCGCTTCCGCGCATGCGTCCGCGTCGCGTCGCCATACCAACCCCGCCCATTTCTACTGACGGCACGTCGCATTCCGTCCGCAGGCGCTCTTAAAGCTCCCGGTCACTTCTCGGCCATTACCGATATCGGAACTCGCTAGGCAGAAACCTGCCTGTGCCGACGATGCAACACATACCACAACGTGATGGATTTGTGAAGCCTGATTATCTCAACCCTTTGAAAACAAAAGGGTTATTTTAATCGCAACGAGAAATCGTCAGTGGTATCAGCAGCTTAACGGGATAAGCCCACGGCAAGCCAATCGGTCCGCCAAAACCCCCGTGTAGTTTCGTTTCAGGACCCGTCTCCGGGATTTTCCGAAAAGTACAAGTCAAACTTGTTCTCTGCCGACTCAAACTCCTTCGCGTCCGGAGGAGGGGTCCCTTTGCGCGTAATATTCGGCCATTTCTTGGAAAAATCAGCATTCAACGTCAACCACCGCTCTAGCCCGGGCTCGGTGTCGGGCTTGATTGCCTCGGGGGGGCATTCGGGTTCACAGACACCGCAGTCGATGCAGACATCCGGGTCAATGACGAGCATGTTTTCGCCTTCATAAAAGCAGTCCACCGGGCATACTTCGACACAGTCCATGTACTTGCACTTGATACATGCATCGGTGACGACAAATGTCATTCCAAGCTCCGCAGTGCTGCTGAGGCGGTTCCATTAAGCGGCTGTGGCCGGATGATCAAGCAGACCGTCCGAGATTAGTTCGTATAATGTCTGTGCCTCTCTCGCTGGCCCACGGCGAGTGCCGAGCGCCTGGACACGAACAACAACGACATCCCGACCCCGAGGGATCGTGAGCACATCACCGGATTTGACCGTGACGCTCGCCTTTTCTACCCTCGCATTGTTGAGCCGGAGCGCACCTGAGACAGAAGCCGCCTGTGCCAAACTGCGCGTGCGGTAGAAGCGCGCGTGCCAGAGCCATTTGTCGATCCTGAGGCTAGCATTCATTCAGTCGGCACCAGCCAGCGCGGCGAGGGGCGCAAACGGCGAATCCTTTTGTGGTGAGTGTCGGCTGGTGCGGTGCCCGTGCCGGGGCCACGCGCGGGCGCGCCACACGGACGTTGGCATCTTCTCGCCTTGAACCTCGACAAGGCGCCATCCCAAGGACATTAAAACGCGCTCCATGGAATGCCGATCGCATCCCAGCAGGGAGATAAGTGTCGGGACGGTCGCATCGGCGGTTCGGCCCTCCTTTGCGGCCGCATCGAGTTCTTCTTCGAGGCGATCGAGAATATCGAGCCGGATGGCACGGCGTTCGACAATTCGGAAACCGGCCGCCTCGACGAAACCGCGCGGCCGCTCGTCATCGAATTCGAATGATGTGATACCGGCAGGCGGCGGCGGAGGAACATGGTCAAGCCGATGCTTCACCGCCCAGAGCAGCGCGAGCAGGGTGGCAGCATCCGGGCGGATCAACTTCGGCAAATAGATCGAGCGGCGCCCGAACCGTACGCCGAAACCGCGAAGACCGTGCATCGCCACGCGCGCGTCGGGCGGCAGGGTAGCGCGTTTGACGTTCAGCGAACCAAGATTTTCGCAGAGCTGATGCGCTATCCCGCGGGCTTCTGGCTCCAGTGCGAGAGGTGATCCTGCCTTCACGTCGGCAGCCTTGCGCAACGCGGTGAGCGGTTCCAAGCGTAACGCAATGCGTTTCTCGACCCATTCGCCGAGGCGCGCCTGAATGCATTCACGCAGGTCGGACGGCAAATAATCATCCGCGAGGATGACAACCGACGGGTGCAACACGCTATGGCCCGCACGCAGATGTCCGACGATTGCGCCTTCCCACCACAGCCTTCCGTGCTCGCTCAGCGTGATGTCGATGTTTGCCGCATTCGCAAGCCGTCGGGCCCGCGCCTGGAATTCGCCTTCCAGGCCTTTCAGGGCAGCAGCGCGCAGCGTACGCCCGTGAATGCCTTCAGCGCGCGGATCGGGGGTGAACCGGAAGCCTTCCAGCTTGCCAATCACTTCGCCGCTGATTTCCACTGCGCCAGAATCATCCAGCCGGAGATCGAGAAAATCATCGTCGCGCAGCCGCCGTATCAGCACCGAGGTTCGGCGGTCGACGAAACGCTGGGTCAAGCGCTCATGCAGTGCATCGGATAGGCGATCCTCGATGGCGCGCGTCTCCTCCTGCCAATGCGCCGCGTCGCGCACCCAGCCGGGGCGATGAGCGGCGTACGTCCAGGTGCGGATCTGCGCGAGCCTGCCTGATAGTGCCGCCACATCGCCTTCGATTTCGTCGAGGCGCGCGACGTGGCGTGCGAGCCAGTCCTCCGGCAGCACGCCATCCTGGCTCATAAGATGACGGTAGACTTGTTCCACCAGTTTCACGTGCTCATCGGGCGACAGCTTGCGAAAATCCGGAAGCTGACACGCATCCCACAACCGTTTCACAGCGGCCGGCGCGCTCGCCATGCCTCGAATTTCATGGTGCGCGGCGAGAATGCGCAGTGATGTGTGATCCATCGCCGGCCGCCCCTTCGCAAGTCCGCGCATGGGCGGCGGCTCATCCAGTGTGGCAAGCAACGATTCGAGCGAGCGGAACGACAGAGCGGAGTTTCGATACTGGAGCACGCGCACAGGTTCGTAGCGATGCGCTTCCACGCGCGAAACAACTTCCTCCTCGAGCAGCCCAGCTTCGGCGGTGACACCAAAAGTGCCATCGTTCATATGTCGGCCGGCACGTCCAGCAATTTGTCCAATCTCTTGTGGTTTCAGCGGGCGAATGCCAACTCCATCGAATTTCTCCAGTGCGGAGAACGCGACGTGATCGACGGCCATGTTGATGCCCATGCCGATCGCGTCTGTGGCAACAAGAAAATCCACGTCGCCGGATTGATAGAGCGCCACCTGCGCGTTACGCGTTCGTGGGCTCAATGCGCCAAGCACCACAGCCGCGCCGCCGCGCTGCCGCCGCACCAGTTCGGCTAACCCGTAAACATCATCGGCGGAGAACGCGACCACGGCTGAGCGCCGCGGTAGACGCGTCAGCTTCTTCGACCCGGTGTAGGCGAGATCAGAGAAGCGCGGTCGCGTAATGAAATGAGCTTCCGGAACGAAGCGCTGGATGGCGCCGCGCATTGTCTCCGCGCCTAGGAACATCGTCTCTTCTTCGCCGCGGGCGTTGAGCAGTCGGTCCGTGAACACGTGCCCGCGTTCCAGATCGGCGCAGAGCTGGATTTCGTCAACAGCGAGGAAGGCGGTGCGGAGATCGAGCGGCATGGCTTCGACCGTGCAGACAAAATAGTTCGCCTCCGCCGGAACGACCTTTTCTTCACCTGTGATAAGGGCCGCCGCCTTTTCGCCCTTAAGGCGAGCGATCCGGTCGTAAACCTCGCGCGCGAGCAACCGGAGCGGCAGGCCGATCATGCCGGAGCGATGCGCCAGCATCCGCTCGACAGCGAAATGGGTCTTGCCTGTATTGGTGGGCCCCAGGACAGCGGCAATCCGACTGGACCTGTCAGGTCGGAACGCCCCGCCGGACGCGCGCGCGACTTTCATGATCTCCTGAATATTGGGTGTTTTCGCCGTTCCGGCAAGCACATGGGCCAGCAGGTAGACGAGAGCTCCGCATACGTTGAAACGGGTACTGCGCTATTGGGGGTTTTCGAGGCTGAACGTGGTAGTCTCATCATCATAGGCGAAGAGCTCGGCGAAGCGGCCCCAGCCGATGACGGCACGGAGCGTCTCCTCGGCCGCTTCGGGCGTCATAAAGTCCTCCAGTTCGTCTAGAAAGCGGGTCTTCGGCGCCATGTGACTAGCCCGCTCGTCCAAGACTCGGCGGATATGGGTCGCCAGCGGCACATAGCTCTGCAGTGCGCGCGAGAAGATTTCTTTTCGGACATTGGGGTCCTCTTCCGCGAAGCGCCTGCCCATGTGCGTAAGGCGAATATCGCCGCCTTCGAGTTCCGCGAGCCGCAGCATCTGAAGCGTTTCAGCCACCGGAAAGAGCTCGTCCACCTCCATTTGCAAATCAGCGGTAAGATCGGGAAGATCCGCCTTACCATCGTAAGGATGGGCACCGACCGCTTCAATCAGACCAGCGATCACGTTCGCGGAAATCGTCGGCAGAATGGTGCCGAGGCCGATGCCGGGAAACCGTTCGCGGCGCTGCGCGGTGGCTTCAGCGCGTTTTGCCGTCATTTCCACATAGATGCGGTCGACAAGTGAGATGAACGCCGGGTCCTGACGATCGCGCGGATGGCGCAGATTGATCGGTATCTCTGACACGACACGCCCCGGATTGGTCGAGAAGAGCAGAACGCGATCGCACATCAGCACGGCTTCCTCGATGTTGTGCGTAACGAGAATCACCCCTTTGATCGGAAGCTGGCCTTCCTGCCAGAGGTCGAGAAAATCCGTTCGCAGATTTTCGGCCGTCAGCACGTCAAGCGCGGAGAACGGCTCGTCCATCAGCAGAATGTTCGGATGCACGACGAGCGCACGCGCAAATCCAACCCGCTGGCGCATACCGCCGGAAAGTTCGCGCGGATAGGCGGATTCATAGCCATCCAGGCCGATCAGATCGATCGCTGCGAGCGCCCGCTTGCGGATTTCCTCCGGCGGCAGACCTTGCGCTTCCAACCCAAGCTGCACGTTCTCAAGCACCGTGAGCCACGGAAACAATGCAAAGCTCTGGAACACCATCGCGATACCATTGGCCGGACCTTCGACAAGTCGGCCGAGATAGCTGACTGATCCGCCGCTCGGGCAGGACAGTCCCGAGATGATTCTCAACAGAGTAGATTTACCGGAGCCGGAGCGGCCCAGCAGTCCCACGATTTCGCCTTCGCGCAAGGTGAGTTGCACATCCTCGAGGACGAGCAATTCGCCTCCGCCTGCCTTCGGGAACGCCCGGCGGATACGGTTGACGTTGAGAAGAATTTCTGAATCCATTGCGACTCTCACGTATAGCGGAAACGCCGCTCGGCAAAGGCGTACAGACGCCGCCAGAACAGGCGATTAATCATCGTCACGAGAAAGCTCATCACGAAAATCCCAAGCACGATTTTCCGGAAATCGCCCGCGGCGGTCGCTCGCGCGATGTAAGCGCCAAGGCCATGCGCACGCAGTGTGCGATCGCCCCAGGTCGCAATCTCCGCCACAATGGACGCATTCCATGACCCGCCGGCCGCAGTGATCGCGCCCGTCAGATAAAAGGGAAAGACACCAGGGAGTGCCACTTTTCGCCACCATAACCAGCCGCGGATACTCAGATTGGTGCTCGCATCCCGTAGCTCATTCGGAAGCATGGAGGCGCCGACGATAACATTGAAAAGTATGTACCATTGCGTGCCGAGAACCATGAGGGGCGAGAGCCAGATGTCTGGATTGAGATTCCAGACGGCGATGGCGGAGACGACCAGCGGAAAAACGAGGTTGGCCGGGAACGCGGCGAGGAACTGCGCAACCGGCTGAACGATCCGCGCAAGCCGCGGTCGCAATCCGACATGCACGCCCACAGGAACCCAGATGGCGCTGGCGATCGCGATGAGGACAAGCACGCGGGTCATGGTGATCAGGCCTAGGCCAAGGGCGTTGATGAGATCGGGAAGGTGAAAGTTACGTTCCACGAACACGCCCACGCGCCATAGGGCAGCCGCAGTGACCAGAGCCAACGCGCTATTCCAGACGATATCGGCGGAGACTGCACCAGCTTGAACGCTTCGTGGGAAGGCAGGCGGCGCGAGACGGTAAGTTCGCTTGATGAAAGCAAGGAAAATGTCCGAGATCGCACGAAAGACGCGCGCGCGCCGAAACATGGTGAGTGCCCAGGATTGCGGCGCCACCTCGCTCTGTTGTTGGTCGAAGCGAAAGCGCTCTGACCATGCCACGAGGGGTCGGAACAGGAGCTGATCGTAAATCAGGATCACGATCAGCATGGTGCCGATGGCCCAGAAAATGGCTGGCAAGCTGCGGGCGGCAATGGCAGTGGCGATGTAAGAGCCGATGCCGGGGAGCGCGATCGTCGTGTGCCCCACGCTGATTGCTTCCGATGCCACGACAAAGAACCAGCCGCCGGACATCGACATCATCATGTTCCAGGTGAGTTGAGGCATCGCGAACGGTACTTCAATGCGCCAGAATCGCGCCCAGGCATTCAAGCCGAACAGTTTGCCCGCCTCTTCGAGTTCGTCCGGAATGGTTCGCAGCGACTGATAGAAGCTGAACGCCATGTTCCACGCCTGGCTCGTGAAGATCGCGAAGACCGCGGCAAGCTCAGCGCCAAAAATTCGTCCCGGCGTAAGTGAGAGAAAAAACACCACGGTGATCGAAATGAATCCGAGGATCGGAACCGATTGAAGAATGTCGAGCAATGGAATGAGGAGCGCACCGGCGCGCCGGCTTTTTGCGGCGAGCGTCGCGTAGGTAAAGGTAAAAAGGAGTGAGCACCCAAGCGCAATCAACATGCGCAGTGCCGTGCGTAGCGCGTATTCCGGCAGGTGGGATGGCGAAAGCGAAATGCGTTTCTGCGCAAGAAGTGCAAACGGCTGAGTCAGCAGCTGACTGGCGTCTGCAAACGCAACAACGAACCCAAGGACCAGCAATGCGGCGAGCAAATCCCAGCGACTCGGCAAATACCGGCTCTCTCGGATCGAGATGGGTGGAAGAAACTGCATGACTCACCTGGTGCGCGCCGCCTGCGGCCGGCGGGGTGAGTTCTATCCGCTCAGCTCAAGCCGGCCGTAAGCGGCTGGCGCGATTGACTGTCGCCGTCACTGGGCATGGATACGAGATTTCTGAGTTGCGGGCGGAATTATCGGTCTCCCGGTCTCAAATGACTGGTTCCGGGTGAGGCGTCAACACCGGTTCTCGACTGCAGGCCGCCCGCTGACCAATTCAAATCGCCTGTGGACAAAGAACGGTAAAACCTGAACAGCTCAAGCACACAGCATGGCCGAATCACTAACCGAATCAATATCGTGATCCGTTCTCATACAAAGGCATGATTGTCAATCAGTTGAGACCGCAAAATACAGACAATAAACCGAATTGTTGGGGTTCCATGGGTTGTTGCGCCTCTCTGCTGGGCCGTTCGGGAGTGGGAGGAGCGCAAACAAAGAACTGACGCAATTTGACCGGTTTTCGGCGGGTGCGATACTGCGCAAGATCGGAGGTCGCGATGACGAAAAGTCCAGAAGCGTGGGCCAAAGTTGCGCAGAAGGAATTGAAGGATCGGGCAATCGACAGCCTGACCTGGCCGACGCCGGAGGGCTTCGACGTGAAGTCGCTCTACACTGCCGCCGATCTAGAGCAGCTCGAAACCGATGCGTTGCCGGGGCTTCCGCCGTTCACGCGCGGCGTGCGCGCCACGATGTATGCGGGCCGCCCATGGACGATCCGCCAATACGCCGGCTTTTCCACCGCGGAACAATCCAACGCATTCTACCGAAAGAATCTGGCGGCGGGACAGATGGGCCTGTCGGTCGCGTTCGATCTTGCGACCCACCGCGGCTATGATAGCGATCATCCCCGCGTTGCCGGTGACGTGGGCAAGGCCGGTGTCGCGATCGATTCCGTCGAGGATATGAAACTCCTCTTCGCCGGAATTCCGCTCGACAAAATGAGCGTGTCGATGACGATGAACGGGGCCGTCATTCCCACAATGGCGGACTTCATTGTCGCGGCGGAAGAGCAGGGCGTCGTGTCCGAAAGGCTCTCGGGCACTATTCAGAATGACATTCTGAAAGAGTTCATGGTGCGGAACACCTATATCTATCCGCCCGCGCCAAGTATGCGCATCGTCGCCGATATCATCGAATACACGGCGAAGAAGATGCCGATGTTCAATTCGATCTCGATCAGCGGCTATCACATGCATGAGGCCGGCGCGACCGCGGTGCAGGAACTCGCCTACACGCTGGCCGACGGCATCGAATATGTGCGCGCGGCGCTGAAGCGCGGGCTTGACATCGACAAATTCGCGCCACGCCTGTCCTTCTTCTTCGGCGTTGGCATGAACTTTTTTTTCGAGATCGCCAAGCTAAGGGCCGCGCGCCTGCTGTGGTCGCGCATCATGGGCGGCTTCGGCGCGAAGAATCCCGAAAGCCTGATGCTACGCACGCACTGTCAGACCTCCGGCGTGTCGCTCACCGAGCAAGATCCCTACAACAACATCGTGCGTACGGCGTATGAGGCGCTGGCGGCAGTGCTTGGCGGCACGCAATCTCTGCACACGAATTCTTTCGATGAAGCCATCGCGCTTCCGACGGATTTCTCCGCCCGCATCGCGCGCAACACGCAACTGATCCTGCAGCACGAGTCGCAGATCACGCGCGTGGTCGATCCACTCGGCGGTTCGTATTACGTGGAAGCGTTGACGCATGCGCTCGCCACGCATGCCCAAGCGATCATCGACGAAGTCGAATCGATGGGCGGTATGACGAAGGCGGTGGAAGCTGGAATCCCCAAGCTACGCATCGAGGAAGCGGCCGCGCGCAAGCAGGCCCGTGTGGACAGGGGCGAAGACGTGATTGTCGGCGTCAACCGCTTCGAGCCGGAGCATGAGGATCATGTTCCCGTCCGCGAAATAGACAATACGGCTGTGCGCACGCAACAGATCGCGCGGCTGAAAGAGGTCAAGGCAAAGCGCGATCCGGCGAAAGTGAAGGCGGCACTCGATGCGCTCACGAAGGGCGCCGCGGCAACTAGCAATCTGTTGGAGCTCGCGGTAGAAGCGGCGCGGGCGCGTGCAACCGTTGGAGAAATTTCGGAAGCAATGGAGAGAGTGTTCGGCCGCCATCGTGCGGAAATGCGCGCCATCTCCGGCGTGTATGGCGGCGCCTATAAGGGCGACAACGCATTTGCCTCCCTCCGCGGCGATGTCGAGCTGTTTGCCAAGGAGGAGGGCAGGCGGCCGCGCATCTTCGTCGCTAAAATGGGGCAGGACGGTCACGATCGCGGCGCCAAGGTGATCGCCACCGCATTCGCCGATCTGGGCTTCGACGTTGACATTGGGCCGCTGTTTCAGACGCCCGAAGAAGTCGCGAAGAATGCCATGGAATCCGATGTGCACGTCATCGGCGTCTCGAGCCAGGCCGCCGGCCACCAGACACTCGTGCCGGAACTGATGCAGGCATTGAAGAAGCAGAATGCCGGGGATATTCTGGTGGTCGTCGGGGGCGTGATCCCGGCGCAGGATTACGCGTTTCTGGAGCGCGCCGGCGTCGCCGCGATCTTCGGCCCGGGCACAAACATTCCCGAAGCCGCCCGCAAAGTTCTTATGCTCATCCGCGCCCGCCGCCTCGACCACGCAGCGGAGTAGCAGGAGTCAGGTTCGGGAGGCGCTGTCGTTCACCTTCATCTGGCTCAGTGTGGCGGCGATGGTGCCGAGGCCCGTGGAAGTCCAGACTTTCAGCGCCACAATATAATGCCCATTCGGTGCGCTCGTGCTCGGAATGTCCGCGAACAGGCCGTAGATGGGCGGAAACGCGCGGCCTTCCTTCAGAATCTTCGGTTTGAAACCGGCAATCTGGTTGTAGTGCAGCTGACAGAGATGCGCCTTGCCATCATAGAGGCCGTTCTCGAGCTTTACCGGCTCATCGCGCAGATACGTGAACTCGATATTGTAGCGCCGCCTTCCATCGAACACCGGCGCCGTCTTTCCGCAGGGATTTGAAGCGTCCGCCTTCGCAGCCGCCAACACATAGCTCACCGCGCTCAAGGGATCGAGAGTCTGTTTCTTCTGCTCTTCGCTGACAGGAAAGCGCGCGGTATTGTATGGCGGCTCGGCCAAGAGCGCGGGGAGGCCATCGGCCCCATATGTCAGTCTCACGCGCTGCTTTTTTTCCTCGCCGCGGCGGTAATAGGAATCGTACACCGCCGGTGCGAGCCCGCGGGGCGTCAATTGCCCGCTGGAATTCGCGTCGATAATCGCGCCCCAGAACGCACTGACAATGCCGCTGGTCTCGAAGTGCGAGGACGTCTGATACGCATTGCGGCCGAAGTGGGCGTCAACGCTCGTGTGCCCGAAAGGGATCGTCCAGAACGTGATGGCGTAGTCGACATCGATGCCACCGCCTTTCAGCGGTTCGAGACTGGCAACGGCGCCTTGCGGCTGGGCGGCCAGCGGTGCGGACGCGGCCAATGTCAAGGACAACAGGACTCCGATTGGGACTTTCGGCATCAGCGACTCCGAGACAATATGCGCCCCCACTCGCTCTGCGCAGCTTTGCATCATAACGGGACCGAAAACTTTGGTCGAATCATTACGAAAATCCCGGGTGAAGCCGGAGACAGGCGATCTGGCGCATGCCATCCGTGCAGGCGATCGCCGCGCGCTCGCGCGCGCCGTCACGCTGGTCGAGTCCACACGCAGCGCGGATCGCGACGGCGCAGAACGGTTGCTGACGTCGTCGCTGCCGCGCTCCGGCAAAGCGATGCGCATCGGAATCTCCGGCGCGCCGGGTGTTGGCAAATCTACCTTCATCGAAGCGTTCGGCGCACACATTACGAAGGAAGGGCACAAACTCGCCGTCCTCGCCGTCGATCCGTCCTCGCGCCGTTCCGGTGGTTCGATCCTCGGTGATAAGACACGGATGGAATCACTCGCGCGCAACGAAAACGCCTTCATCCGCCCGTCGCCTGCCGGAACGACTCTGGGCGGCGTGGCGCGGCGCACACGTGAAGCGATGCTGGTGGTCGAAGCAGCGGGCTTCGATATTGTATTGATCGAAACCGTGGGCGTCGGGCAATCGGAAACCGCCGTCGCCGACATGGTCGATCTGTTCGTGCTGTTGATCAGTCCGGGCACCGGCGACGAGCTACAGGGCATCAAGCGTGGCGTAATGGAGTTGGCCGACATCGTGCTGGTTACGAAATCGGATGGCGAACTGAAGCCGGCAGCCGCACGCGCAGCGTCGGAGTACGCGCACGCGCTGCATCTGATGCGTCCGAAATATCTGGAGCCGTTGCCGAAGGTTCTGCAGGTTTCCTCCGTCGAGGGCATTGGGATCGTAGAGGCATGGACCGCGATCGGTGCATTCCATTCGGTGCTGTCCAGTTCGGGACAGCTGAAGGAGCTTCGGGAAAACCAGCTTCGCCGCTGGTTCCGGAGCGAGGTCGAGGCGGTTTTGGCGGAAGAAATTGCGGTCGATCCGGGTGTGGCGGCCGAAGCTGCCAAGATTGAGGCGGCGGTCATCGCGGGCAGGGCGCTACCGGACAGGGCGGCGCGAGACCTGATTCGGCATTTCCGTGGTTCTTGACCGGTCAGGCCGATCCCCTTATGAGAGCCGCTCTTTTCAGGAACGAACGAGGATTGGGCGATGTCGCGCCGCTGTGAATTGACGGGCAAAGGGCCGCAGGTTGGCCATCATGTCAGCCATGCGAATAATAAGAAAAAGCGCATTTTTCGGCCGAACCTTCAAACGGTTTCGCTGGCGAGCGAGGCGCTCGGCCAGAAGGTGAAGCTACGCATCAGCATGAATGCGCTGCGCTCGGTGGACCGCTCCGGTGGTCTTGATCCATTCCTGCTCAAGGCGAAGGAGGCGCTGCTTTCCGAACGCGCGCTGCGCCTGAAGCGCCTTATTGCGAAGAAGTCAGCGTCACAGACAGCCGCGGCCTGATAAACCGGACATGGGTTAGGCGGCGGCCCGAATACGCGCGCGCGGCGCCATACGATGTTGGCCGGGATGCGCGAGGCGGGCGCTCTCTTCCGCGAAGAGCGAAATAAGCTGATCGGTCATGGCGCCACCCAGTTGCTCCGCATCCACAATGGTGACGGCTCGTCGGTAATAGCGTGTCACATCATGGCCGATGCCGATCGCTACAAGTTCGACCGAGGATTTCTCCTCGATGTCCTCGATCACACGCCGCAGATGCTTCTCGAGATAGTTGCCGGAGTTCACCGAGAGCGTTGAATCGTCCACCGGCGCGCCGTCTGAAATGACCATGAGAATCTGGCGCTGCTCTGGGCGCCCCATCAGCCGATTGTGCGCCCACATCAGTGCCTCACCGTCGATGTTCTCCTTCAGCAATCCCTCCCGCATCATGAGGCCAAGATTCTTGCGTGCGCGCCGCCACGGTTCGTCGGCGGATTTGTAAATGATGTGCCGCAAGTCGTTGAGCCGGCCGGGATGCGGCGGCTTGCCTTCGGAAATCCAATGTTCGCGGCTTTGCCCGCCTTTCCACGCGCGCGTTGTAAATCCGAGGATCTCGACCTTGACGGCGCAGCGCTCCAACGTGCGCGCGAGAATGTCTGCGCACATGGCGGCAACCATGATCGGCCGACCGCGCATCGAGCCCGAGTTGTCGAGGAGGAGCGTGACCACTGTGTCGCGGAAGTTCATATCCTTCTCGCGCTTGAACGAAAGCGGATACATCGGGTCGATGATGATGCGCGGCAGCCGAGAGGTGTCGAGCAGACCTTCCTCCAGATCGAATTCCCAGGTGCGGTTCTGTTGGGCCATGAGGAGTCGCTGCAGCCTGTTGGCAAGGCGGGCAACCACGCCTTGCATTGCCTGTAACTGCTGATCAAGAAAATTGCGCAGGCGCGAGAGTTCGTCCGGATCGCACAGATCCGCCGCGCTCACCATCTCGTCAAACTTTGTCGTGTGAATGCGATAGCCCCATTCATCCTGATGCGAGAACGGTTGCTCGGGCCTAAAGGGCCGCATTCCTTCCTGCACTTCGTCTGTTTCGGTTGGCTCAACGGGTTCGGTTTTCACCTCGGCGGCGGTTTCGTCGCCTTCTTCACTTGGCGATTCGCTCAGCTCCGCTTGGCTGACTTCGGATTCAGGATTAGCCTCGGCGCCCTCGCTGCCTTCCTGATTCTCGGGCTCGCCTTCAGCCTCATTACTGCCTTCCGCTTCGGATTGCTCGCCGATGTCCTCTCCGAGTTCCAGATCGCGGAGAATTGTGCGCGTAAGCTTCGCGAACGCCTTCTGGTCGCGCATGGCCGCTTCGAGCCTCACGAGATCCTTGCCGGCACGCTCCTCGATCCATGGCCGCCAAAGCTCAACGGCGCGCTTTGCGCTCTCCGGTGGCGCTTCGCCTGTCAGCCGCTCACGTACCATCATTGCCACCGCATCGGCGAGCGGAGCCTCCGAGCGGTCCTTCGCCTTTGCTATTCCGCGCGCGTTGCAAAGAGCTTCGAGATTGGCGGCGAGATTCTCCGCGACGCCTTTCATTGCGAGCGTGCCGATTGCTTCGACGCGCGCCTGCTCGGCCGCTTCAAAGACTGCGGCGCCATCGGCCGATTGTGGCCGGAACTGCTGATGAATCTTGTCTTCGTGGTAGGCGAGCTTGAGCGCGTAGGCGTCGCCGGCACCGCGCACGATGGCAATCTCTGACGGTGGAAGGTTGCGCGAGGGCAGGGGAAGGCGCGCCTTCTTTCCCTTGAGCGCCGGCGGCTCGGCCGAGAAATTGACTTCGAGATCCGGCTCCCCTGCGATCGCTCGCACGGCGGTGCCGACAGCGCGCTTGAATGGCTCCGCCGGATTTTCCGGCTTCATGCCACCAGCACTTTCGCAGCGCTCTCCGGCAGTTCTTCACCGAAGGCGCGCTGATAGAATTCCGCGACGCTCGCGCGCTCCAGCTCATCGCATTTGTTGAGAAAGGTTAGCCGGAAAGCGAAGCCGATATCGCCGAAGATTTCGGCATTCTCCGCCCAGGTCATGACCGTGCGCGGGCTCATGACCGTCGAAAGATCGCCGTTGATGAAGGCGTTGCGGGTCATATCGGCCACGCGCACCATCGCCGAGATCTGCTTTTTCTTTTCCGGCGACGCCGCGTAGGACGGCACCTTCGCCAGCACGATGTTCACCTCATTATCGTGTGGAAGATAGTTCAGCGTGGTTACGATATTCCAGCGGTCCATTTGGCCCTGATTGATCTGTTGCGTACCGTGATAGAGACCCGTCGTGTCGCCGAGACCGATGGTGTTGGTGGTCGAGAAGAGACGGAAGGCCGGATGCGCACGGATCACCCGATTCTGGTCGAGCAATGTGAGCTTCCCCTGTGCTTCCAGCACACGCTGGATCACAAACATCACGTCCGGCCGGCCGGCATCGTACTCGTCGAAGACCAATGCCACAGGATGTTGCAGCGCCCAGGGTAGAAGCCCTTCACGGAACTCTGTCACCTGCTGGCCATCGCGCAACACGATCGCATCCTTGCCGACGAGATCGATGCGGCTGATGTGGCTGTCCAGATTAATGCGGACACACGGCCAATTGAGACGAGATGCGACCTGTTCGATATGCGTGGACTTGCCGGTGCCATGGTAACCTTGAATCATCACGCGGCGGTTGAACGCAAAGCCGGCCAGAATCGCGAGCGTCGTGTCGCGGTCGAAGCGGTAAGCCGGATCACGATCCGGCACATATTCGTTGCCGCGCGAAAACGCCGGGACTTTCATCTCGGCGTCGATGCCGAAAACCTCATGCACGTCGACTTTGATGTCGGGCTTGGGCGCGGTCTCGAGGCCCTGAGGCTCCATATTCATGTCAATAATTCCGGCTCGTGACTCAGGCGGAAACCGCCGCTTGAGGGGAGGGCGCTTGACGCCCTTGTTAGGTCAGCCCTGACGCGCGCAGCACGCCGTAGGCTTTGATGACCTGCTTCAGACGCTCTTCAGCGCCCCGATCGCCGCCGTTTGCGTCGGGATGAAACCGCTTTACGAGTTCCTTATACCTCGCCTTTATCTGGTGCAACGTGGCACTAGCGTCAAGATTGAGCACGCCAAGCGCCTTGGCCTGCAGACCCGTTATTCGCCGTTCGGGAGCTCTTGGCCTTTCGGGCCGCGCCTCTCGACTGAACACGTCAAACCCATCTTCGAAGACATAGGGACCTTGACCGTTCCGCAGTCGCGCGGCCCTTTTGCCAAGAGGCCAAGTCGGCCGATGTCCGATCACCGCGGCGTCGCGAAAGGCCTCAATTTCGGTTTCCGACATGCCACTGAAGTAGTCCCAGGACTCATTGTGCGCGCGCGCGTGTTCCAGGCAGAACCACAGATGCTCGTTCAAATTCTCCTTTGATCTGGGCACCGGATGCGTGCCTTCCTTCGTGCAGTCGGGCCGGGCGCAGGCGCGCAGAGTCGGCCGGGCTTGAATCGCCTCCGGCTTGATCCGGATGTCCTTTTTGAATCGCGATTGGGCGGTCCTCTGCATGGATGAATTATGGTCGCGAAGTCTGAAAAAACAAGAAAACGAAACACTTGACTTCTGCTTTTGAACGGCGCGATGAGGCCAGATGGGCACCGCAGACACAATTGCGCAGAAGCTGACGGCGGCCTTTTCACCCGTCGACTTGTCTGTTGAAGACGAGAGCGCACGCCACGCCGGACATGCGGGGAGCAGGCCGGAGGGGGAGACCCATTTCCGCGTACGGATCGTGTCTCCCGCATTTGAAGGCTTGGCTCGGATCGAGCGTCACCGTCAGGTAAACGCGGCGCTGGCGGAGGAACTGCGCACACACATTCACGCGCTCACGATTGTTGCGCTCACGCCTGAGGAAGCGAAGTAATAGTCTCCTCGCCCGCACTCGCTGTATCTGGGGGCGTGATCCTTATCGCAGTGATCTGGTTCCGCTGCCGCCGCAGAATCTCAAACTTGAATCCGTAAAAGGCGAAGCGCTGTCGCGGTTCCGGAATCGTGCGTGCCTCGTGGATCACGAGGCCCGCGATCGTCGTCGCTTCATCATCGGGGAGATTCCAGTCACACTCCCGGTTGAGCTCACGGATCGGGGTGGCGCCATCGACAATGTAGGAGCCGTCTGCCTGCGGGCGGATACCCTTGCGGATAATGGTCTCGTGCTCGTCGGGAATCGTGCCGAAGATTTCATCGAAAATGTCTTCTCGCGTGATCAGACCCTGTAGTGCGCCGTATTCGTCAACAACAAGGGCGAAATGCGAGCGTTTTTCGCGAAACACTGCCAGCTGCTCTTCCAGCACAGTGGTGTCCGGTACGAACCAGGGCTGTGTTGTCAGCGAGAGAATATCGAAGTCTTCAAGCGAACCCTTGCGACGCACATACTCCCGCATCACATCCTTCAGATGCAGGATGCCGATGATGTTGTCAGGGGCGTCCCGCCAGACCGGCACGCGAGCGTGGTTGGCTGCTACCAACTCCTCGAAGACCTGCCGTGGGGACTGGTCGGCATCGATCGTCACCATGTTCTTACGGTGAATCATGACGTCTCCGACCTTCAGCTCGCGAAGATCGAGAACCCCGCTCAGCATGTCGCGGTGTTCCCGCTCCACCCCGCCTTCGCGGTGATGCACTTCCACAGTGCCACGAATCTCCTCATGGGGCTCGACCATCGGGTCGGTTTCTCGGCTGGAGACTCCGAACAGACCCAACATCCTCCAGACAAGGAACTGCACAAGTCCGACGACAGGCGCAAGCACGCCAACCGTAAGCCGCAAGAGCCAGGCCACATTGAGGGCAAATCGATCGGTCCGGGCAATCGCAACGGTCTTGGGAAGGACTTCGGCAAAAACCAGCAGAACGAATGTGACTGCCACCGTGGTGATCGCAACCGCCCGCTCACCGAAGCGGACGGCGAGCACTTCGGTCGTCAAGGACGAGATCAGGATATTAAGAAACGTGTTGCCAAACAGGATAGCGCCGATCATGCGCTGTCGGTCCGCAACGAGCCGGTTCACCTCCCTCGCGGCCGTGGACCCTTCGCGCTCGAGCTGATGCATGCGCGCGCGGGAGACCGCCGTCAGGGCGGTTTCCGATCCGGAAAAGAAGCCTGACAGCGCGATCAGCACAACCACCACAAAAGCAAAGAGAAAGAGTGACATAGTGATGATTCCTCAGGCAGCCACACAGGCCGCAGCGCGACTATAACCGCAAACGGCTCGGCTTTGGCTAACCGGCGAGCAGGGTCCGAACGGAGGCCTCCGGTACGTCGGCTGAGACAAATGCGCCGCCGATCCCGCGAGCGAGGACAAACTTGAGACTTTGCCCTGCCGCCTTCTTGTCATGTTTCATGTGCACAAATATGGAATCCGGATCTGGTTGGAAACCTGAAATCTCTCTTATTGTAGTCGGTAGGCCAACGTTCTTCAGGTGCCGGATGAGGCGCATGGTATCGTCTGCTGGCGAGAGGCCTAGCTGTTCGGAAAGCTGGAACGCGAGCACCATCCCGATCGCGACTGCCTCGCCATGCAGGAGCGCGCCTGAATACCCGGTGGCAGCTTCCAGCGCGTGAGCAAATGTATGTCCCAGGTTTAGAAGCGCGCGCTCGCCGGCCTCTGTTTCGTCTCGCGCGACGATTTCCGCCTTCATTCGGCAGGAATGCGCGATCATGCGTTCAAGCGCGATTTGATCACCATTGAGCGCGCGCACGGCATTTCCCTCCAGCCAACAGAAGAAAGCGAGGTCGCCGAGGGCGCCGTACTTGGCGACTTCGGCGTAGCCGGCGAGCAACTCGCGCCGGGGGAGGCTCGTAAGAAGGTCCGTGTCTGCTATCACGGTCCTCGGCTGGTGAAAGAGTCCGATCAAATTCTTGCCTTCGGGCAGGTCGATTGCTGTCTTTCCGCCGACGGACGAGTCCACTTGCGAGAGGAGTGTCGTCGGAATCTGCGCGTAACCGATCCCGCGTTTCACGAGGCCTGCTGCCAGTCCGGCAAGATCGCCGATCACGCCGCCGCCAAAAGCGATGACCAATCCGGAGCGTTCCACACCCACGCGAATCATTTCGCGGCATAACCCCTCGAGTGAGGCAAAGCTTTTCGTTTGCTCCCCAGGCGGAAGCACGATGGGTAGCGCATCGAGCTTATGCATCCGAAGTGAAGAGAGCAGCGCTGGAAGATGCAGCCGCGCCACGTTTTCGTCGGTCACTACCGGCACAACGCCCCTCGCGAGTGTCTCCAGAAGTGCGCCGGCCGAATTCAGCAAGCCCGGTCCAATTTGGATCGAATAGCTGCGGGAGCCCAACGCAACATCGACTGTCGCCGTCATGGATCGAGCATCCCGCGTTCGGTGAGAGCCGTGAGAATTCGCTCAACCGCCGCGCCATGCGGCGCGTCTTCGCTGTTGATGGTCAGATCGGCCTCCCCATAGATGTGCTCGCGTTCCCGTAGGAGTTGAGTGAGAATTTCCTTTGGGTCACCATTCCGCAGCAGTGGTCGCGTATTGCGGCGGCCGACTCGGCTGATCAGGACCTCAAGCGGCACATTGATCCAGACCGACAGAGCGGTTTCCTTGATACGCGTTCGTGTCTCGGGATCAATAAATGCGCCGCCGCCGGTTGCAAGCACATGGGGCGCATCGTTCAGCAGCCGCGCCATTACTTTGCGCTCCCCATCCCGAAATGCGCCCTCGCCAAACCGGTCGAAGATGTCATTGATTGAACAGCCCGCAGCCGCCTCGATTTCGGCATCGGCATCGCGGAAAGGAACGTTGAGCCTAGCCGCAAGCCGGCGGCCAAGAGAACTCTTGCCCGCGCCCATCATGCCGACCAGCGCGACCGTTTGTTTCAATCGGCCCATTGCACCCCCCGATTACAGGGCAAATTGCCGCCTGCCAACCAGACGAGAACGCATTCTAAGCCGATCTCCTTGCACGTATTCACCAATTCCGCGAAAAGCAGACATGGACAGATACACGGGTTACCGCGAAGGCGGTATAGGTTGGACGGCGAGGATTCTCCTGGTGATTCTCGCGCTCCTGATTTTTGGAGCCGTCAGTGTTGGAATCTATGCAGGCACACTCAAGCCGCCACACCAGACCTACAAGGTTATTATTCCCAACTCGCGGTTCCCGAGTTGACGTGAAGCCCCATGCCTGAGCGCGCGAAATTGCCGCGCGAGGGTGCAAGGCTGATTGAGAGCTTTCTGGACATGATGAGCGCCGAGCGGGGCGCGAGCGCGAACACTCTTGCCGCCTATCGCCGCGATCTCGTCGATTTCAGCGCGACAGTGTCAGCCGCAGGCGCGGAATTCCGGACGGTAACCTCTTCCGATATCAAGCAATACATGGCCTCCCTCGCGGGAATGGCCGCATCCACGCAGGCACGCCGGCTTTCGGCCCTGCGCCAATTCTTCGCCTTTCTTTATGTCGAAGGTATCCGCAACGGGGATCCGACAAATACGATCGAGGCGCCCCGACGCGAGCGGCCATTGCCGAAAATCCTCTCTGTCGATGACGTGCTTCGTCTAATCGAAGCGATAAAAGCAGACGAGACACCAGAAGGCGTCCGTCTCATCGCCATCCTGGAGGTCCTCTACGCGTCCGGTTTGCGGGTATCGGAGCTGGTGAGCCTTCCGCTCTCTGCCACACGAAACCGTGATGGCCTGATGCTCGTGAAAGGCAAGGGCCAAAAGGAACGGCTGGTACCCCTGAATGGGCCAGCATGTGCAGCTATCCGCGAATACCTAAAGGTGCGCGAAAAGTTCCTGCCCGGCGGCGTGAAGGAAAGTAAATTCCTGTTCCCGACTCGAAGCGCCGAGGGGCATCTGTCGCGCCGGCGCTGCCATCAGCTGCTGAAGGAAGTCGCACTCAAAGCAGGAATTGACCCCGCGAAACTGTCTCCCCACGTGCTTCGCCATGCTTTTGCGACGCATCTTGTGGAAGGCGGCGCCGATCTGCGAAGCGTACAGACCATGCTTGGCCATGCCGATATCGGTACCACGCAGATCTACACACACGTCGCGAGCGAGCGGCTGCGGCACGTGGTGGAATCGGCTCATCCCCTGGCGAAGTCCAAGAAGCGCGCTTGACCACCGCGTGGGCCTTGGCCACGCTGACGTGCCACCGCTGGAGCGTCTCTTGTGAGCTTCACGCCTGTTGGGCGCCGGGTTCCGCCGCGATTGTACCGGTCCAAATTGTTCGTGCCGGGATCACGCCCTGCGCTGTTCGAAAAGGCGGCAGCAAGTGCGGCTGATGTTGTCTGCCTTGATCTCGAGGACGCGGTTGCGCCGGCCGAGAAGGACACGGCGCGAGACAACATTGTTGCGGCTATCAATGAAGTGAACTGGGGCGAGAAGATTGTCACCGCGCGTATCAACGGCCTGGACACACATTGGTGCTATCGCGATGTGCTGACGCTCGTCGAGAAAAGCGGCGAGCGCCTCGACGCTATTATGATCCCGAAGGTTGGAAATTCCTCCGACGTGTACGCGATCGACATGCTGATCACGCAGTCCTCACAATTCGCTGGGCGCAAAAAACAGATCGGGCTCGAGGTGATCATCGAGACGACTTCGGGCCTGACCAACATCAATGCAATCGCTTCGTCGTCGAAACGGCTTGAGACGCTGCATTTTGGCGCCGCCGATTACGCGGCTTCGCAAGGCATGCGCACGACAAATATTGGCGGTGGAAACGCCGACTACGTGATGCTGAGCGACAGGGCGCCGGATCGCGCTCGGGAGCGGCACTGGAATGACCTGTGGCACTATCCGCTGTTCCGCATCTGCCAGGCCGCGCGTGCACACGGTCTTGTCCCGATTGACGGCCCATTCGGCGACTATTCCGATCCCGAGGGATTTCACGTACAGGCAATGCGCACCGCCGTCCTCGGCTGTGAAGGCAAGTGGGCGATCCATCCCAGTCAGGTCGCGCTTGCCAATGAGATCTATACGCCGCCCCAGAAGGAAGTGGAACGCGCCGAAGCGATTCTCGCCGCGATGACGGAGGCGCGGGAAAAGGGGTTGGGCGCGGTCTCCCTGAATGGTGTTCTTATCGACGCGGCTTCTATTCGCCAGGCGCAGGTGATCGTCAGTCAAATGGAACTCATTCGCCAGCGAAGTAAGGCGCGAGGTTCGGCTACCCTACCTTAGGTCTTTGTCTCGAAAGAGTGGACGAGTTTGGCGACTCCTTTGGCGATCTCGCGCCAGCGCGATAATTGGGCTCGCTTGAACCGGTAACTCAGGCCAACATGTTTGGCGAGCCGCAAGTCTCTCAGGCAACTCGGGCTCGGGACGCTTTCAGAGAGTCGGACACAGCGCAAGACTACTAGCTTTCCATCAAGATGGCCCACTAGCAAATCTTCGCCGCGGTATCCGGAGTCGTCGCGAAACGCGTACTGGGTCAGGCCAAATTGTCCGGGCTCACCCTTCGGGTCGACGACGTAGGCGTAATAGATGCGTTGCAGCTTCTCGGCCTCCGTAAGGTTCACCGGCTCTTCGCGGATCAGCATGTAAATCACAGGCGAGTCTTGCGTATTATCCGTGAAGCTGTGTGCCTCCCATTCGCTATAGCCCCGTAAGTCAGGCAAGGCCGCAAATAGCGCCACCTCTTTGCGTTCACCGCCTCGCCGAGTGCTGCGGTAAATGAGGTAATTCGCGGGAATGATGAAGGTGAGGCCGCCCACTGTCAGGGTAACCGGATCGGTTCGCGAATTCGGAGCGGGACGCTCCTCGATGAAAGAAGTCGGTGCGGGCGCGAGATAGTAGAAAAGAACGAGCGCCGAAAGGGCGGCAGTCACCAGGAAAATAGCCAGAGGCACGAGCCAGCCGGAATGCCGTTCGGCGCCATTTTCATAGTCGTCACCGGCGCGGCTCATGTCCCCCGACCTGCCTGCATGCCCATTGGATACTGTGCCTCGATTCGGGCAGCCCTACGCATACGCGCGTGCGAGCATCGCTAGCAAATCATCCATCTGCGGCGCAAAATGGGCGCTGTGCCCGCCGCATCCCGAATTGGCACAGCCTCGATCGGGAACCCCTTCCGATTTCAGGCATATTCAATGCATTGCCGGAGGCAGAAGCGCCGGGGTGGGTTCAATGCTGCACGATATGCTGGTCGTGTTCTTCGCCGTATCGGCCGGATTTACTGCGTCCGGCATCGTTGCCAATCTCTACCGCCTGATTGCGGGCAGCCAGGATCGGTTCGGCCGTACCGTTTACTTTGCCACGATGGTGGTCGCCGGTCCGAACGTGGTCTTTGAAAAGGCAACGATTGCCCTACGCGAAAAGCGCTGCTCCCGCTTGGCCTTCGGGCTGGCGGCCGCGGTGGCCGGCTACTGGAGCTTCGCTTTGGGACTTTTCGTATTGTCCCTTGTCATCGCGCTTTAGAGCACCGTCAGCATGCTTCCTACTAGCGGGTGACGCACAATATCCGCCTCGCCCAGTCGGACCACAGCGATCTCCGACACACGCTCCAGCCTGGCGGCGATATCCGTCAGTCCGGACATGCCGGGCAAAAGGTCGGTCTGATCCGGATCGCCGGTAAGCACCATGGTCGAACGCCAACCGAGTCTGGTGAGCAGCATTTTCAACTGCCCGTAGGTGCAGTTCTGAGCTTCATCGATCACTACGAAACACTGATTGAGCGTGCGACCGCGCATATAGGCTACGGGCGCAATCTCGATGGCCCCTTCGGCCAGTAGCGCCTTCAGGCGCTTTGTGCCGAGTCGTTCCGTCAGGGCGTCATAAAGCGGACGAAGGTAAGGGGCGAGTTTCTCGGTAAGATCGCCCGGCAAGAAGCCGAGGCTCTCGCCGGCTTCGACCGCGGGCCGCGTCAGCACGATGCGTGAAACGCGTTTCTGCTCCAGCGCTTCAACCGCTTTCGTGATTGCGATGTAGGTCTTGCCCGTGCCCGCGGGACCGAGCGCCACCACCACGGAACGTTCCTCGATGGCATCCATGAGGCGCTGTTGGAGCGGGCTCATGGCCCGGATGTTTTTTATATATTTGCGGTCTCGTGAATCCGCGTCGAGCGGGTTCCACCCAGCACCCGGAAAGACGTGAACTGTTGCGGTCTCAATGTCATGGTATTCACGCGCCTTGTGGCGCGCGGAACGCTTGGCCATGGATTCTCCTCGATGGAAGAGGGAAATCTATTTCTGATGAAGTACAAAGCACCGGCTTGTGACGGTTTGCCGACCGGTGTTCCGGGAGAGCCTTGCTTGCCTACAGCAATCGAAGTGCCAGCTCGCATCCCAACCGCTCCCCATTTTGCACTCGCGACTCAGTCGAGTTGGGAAAAGCCTACCCCGTTTTTTTCCGCCCGTCTCGTTCGCTATTCCATAGGAGTAGTTCCATGCCGATTTACGCACTGGAAGACATCCAGCCGGAAGTTCCGGATCCGGCTGACTATTGGGTCGCGCCGACGGCGGTCTTGATTGGGCGCGTTCGCCTGCTGAAGAACGCGAGCGTGTGGTTCGGCTGCGTGCTGCGTGGCGATAACGACTGGATCACGGTCGGAGAAAATTCGAACGTGCAGGACAATTCCGTTATACACACCGATCCCGGCCAGCCGACGGTGATCGGTGCGAGTGTCACTGTCGGACATCGAGTGATTCTGCACTCAACGATCATCGGCGACAATTCGCTGATCGGCATGGGCTCGACACTTCTCAGCGGATCGAAAATTGGGCGGAATTGCCTCATCGGGGCGAATGCGCTGATCGGGGAGGGAAAGGAAATTCCGGACAACTCGCTGGTCTTGGGCGCGCCGGGCCGCGTAGCCAGGGAGCTGAACGAGGCGCAGATGGCGATGCTGAAGGTCTCGGCAGAGATCTATGTCATGAACTTCCGCCGCTTCCGGGAGCAACTCAGCGAAATCGCGTGATCATGCGGCAATGGAGGTTTTTGCGTCACCCATCCAGATCCGCCGCAGTTTCACCTCGGCCTCCGGCGCATAATTGGTCCAAGCCAACTTCTGATTTGTGGCATCGACGACGAAGAGCTGATCAAAACGTCCCAGCGTCTGGACAAGCAGATTGCGGACCGCCGCGACGGAGAGCCCGGTCGACAGCAGCCACGCCCGAGATGCGATCGGATATGCCGGGCCCAGGTCAAGCATGGCCCGTTCGAGCGCGCGAACAGATCCGGATTTCAATTCGGCGACGATTACGATCCGGTTGGAAACGGACCGATCGGCATCGCTCTTCCCCGATGAGGAGTCGTTTGCCGACACCCGGCCCGCCTTGCTGGCCACGGCCGTCCTGACGGCATTGAGCATCGCGGCGATTTCCGGGTCTTCGCTTGCCGGGCGGAATTGGCTCTGAGTGGTCCGGGCGACCAAAGACGATGAGGCCAGCCGGCCTTCGACGGCAAAACCGGCCATTTGCGAGGCGGTGTACGGACCAAAAGTGCGGCCAGACGCGTTGATAATCCAGTTCTGAAACATGGTTCGATTGACGAGAGAGCCCCAGTACCCGGCCACTTGGCGGATTACCGAGGCGTTTACGTCCCTTTCGACGCGTTTACCCTGACGATTCCAAGCAATTGCCGTGCCGCTCTGGGCAGGCGACTGATCTGCGTTGGTTTTTCGCGGATTCTTGAAGATGGAAACGGTTGGCTTGCCTTCCCAAATTCTTAATCTGCGGCTGCCAAGAAAACTGACAGCCCTAAAATGAAACAGACCTTTGCTGCACTCATCGGGCTTGCCTGCGCCGCCCTCTTCCAGATCTGCGGAATGGAACATCAGAGAGCTCATGCGGCCCCCGCAGAGTCAACGAGCGCCGTTCCCGTCGCAATGCTGCCGCGGGTTGCCGTCCCGCTGCACTATCGGCTGATGTTTACGGTCGATCCGAAGAAAGACAGTTTCCGCGGCCACGAAGAAATTGACGTGAAGCTTGGAGAGCCGCAACACGCGATCTTCATTCATGGCCGCGACCTTAATGTCGCGCACGCCGCCATTCGGTTCGGCGGCAGAACGAGCCCGATGGCGTATTCGCAGGTTCACAAGGACGGTGTCGCCCAGCTGAAATTCGCGGGCGAAGTGCCGGCCGGCCCGGCGACGCTCGTGTTCGACTATGACGCGCCATTCAACGGTTCGCTGTCAGGCCTTTACAAGGTCGTGGACCACGGTGATGCATATGCCTTCACGCAGTTTGAAAATACCGACGCGCGCCGCGCCTTTCCCTCCTTCGACGAACCAGGATTCAAGACGCCGTTCGACATCACCGTAACCGCGCCGGCGACCGACAAAGTGGTAGGAAACACGCCTGCCAAAAGCGTACCGGCCGGCAACGGCATGACCAAATGGGTGTTCGAAACGACAAAGCCGCTGCCGACCTATCTGGTGGCGCTCGCCGTGGGTCCACTCGACATTGTGGATGCTGGCGATATCCCAGCGAACAAATTCCGCGACCATCCTCTGCATCTGCGCGGCGTGACGGCGAAAGGCAAAGGTGCGCGGCTGAAATATGCGCTGTCGCTCACGCCGGCCGTCGTGGACGCGCTCGAATCTTATTACGGGATCGGCTTTCCCTATCAGAAGCTCGACATTCTGGCCGTTCCGGACTTTGCCGCCGGGGCTATGGAGAATGCCGGCGCGGTCACGTTCCGCGAGCAGCTTCTCCTGATGAACGACAACGCGCCGCTCGATCAGAAGCGCGCGAGCCTGACCGTGCAGGCGCACGAGCTGGCGCATCAGTGGTTTGGCGATCTGGTGACGCCGAAATGGTGGGACGACATCTGGCTGAACGAGTCCTTCGCGACCTGGATGGAATACAAGATCTCGCAGGCGGTGCGGCCGAAGCAGGATTTCGCGCTCGAGACGCTGAAGAGCAGCCTCAACGTCATGCGGCTCGATGAGCTTCCGTCCGCGCGCCAGATTCACAATCCGGTGCGGAACCAGGACGATATCGACAATGCGTTCGACGACATCACCTACAGCAAGGGTGGGGCGGTCCTGTCGATGTTCGAGAACTACCTCGGGCCCGAAACCTTCCAGCGCGGCATTCATGCGTACCTGACGAAGTTCGCCTTCAAGAACGCGACCGCGCAGGACTTCATCGGCACGATTGCCGAGACGACGCACCATCCGGAAATCATGCAGGCGTTCAACGATTTCATCAATCAGTCGCACATTCCGCTGATGAAGGCGGAGATGCGACAGGCGAACGGCAATGCCGTCGCGCGGGTCACCGAATCCATGTACTTGCCCGTCGGCATCGGCATGCCGGCGCATCTCTGGCACGTTCCGATGTGTGTTGCGGCGGACGGGAAGCGCACATGTCAGCTCGCCGGGCCGGCACCGGCGACGATTTCGCTTGGTGTGAAGCCTCCCAAGACCGTGCTGCCAAACGACAAGGGCGCGGGATATTACCGCTATTCTGTCAGCGAATCGCAATGGAAACACCTGATCGACAACGCCGCGCAGCTCTCGCCGGCCGACCGGCTCACGCTGTTTCACAATGTGAATGCGGCCTTGCGCGCCGGGGACATCCCGGCCGCAGATTTCTATGCCTTGGTCGAAAAACTCGCACCGGCCGCGTCATGGGATCTGCTGCAGAGCGATCATCGCGATTCATTCGGGCTGACGGACGCGTTGCACGATATGCGCGTCACCGGCGTGCTCGACGCGCGCGGGATCGCGGAGCAGCAGGCGCTTATCCGCAAGCTTTTCGGTTCGCGGTTTAGGCAGCTTGGGATCAGTCCCAAGGCGGGCGAGGCGGCGTCCGATGCGCTGCTGCGGCAATACGTGGCGCAGCTGCTTGTGGAGGAGGGGAGCGATCCCGCGGTTATTGCGCAACTCGCAAAAGCGGCGAAAGCGTATCTGAACTCCGGCGGCAAGGACCTCGGCGGCATGTCTCCGGAACTGGTGCAGGAGGCGATGCGCGCCGGCGTGGTGTCCGGAGGCCCGGCATTCGCGGATCAGGTGATCGCGGCGCTCAAGAAATCGGACGACGAATACTTCATCCAGAGTGCGATCTACGCACTTGCAGGCTCGACCGATCGGGCGAAGCTGAATGAGGTGCTGGCGATGGCCTTGACGCCCGCAATTCGCATCGGCGATTTGCGCTACGTGCTGCGCTACTTCGAGGCGGAGCCGATGGCGAAGGAAGCTCTCTGGAACTGGTTCAAGACGAACTTCGCCGCGATCGAGAAACGCGTATCGGCGCAGGGAATGTCCTTTGCGGCCGATATTCAGAAGTTCGGCTGCGATCAAGGCACGAAAACCGGCCTGACATCCTTCCTGGGACCAAAGGCGAAAGACCTCGACGGATTGCCGCGGACTTTGAAGGAAAACGAAGACCGCATCGATCGCTGCATCGCGTTCAAGAGAGCGAAAGGCGCCGAGATCAACGCGGTACTCCGAACGCAACCGCATGCATGATGCGGCCGGGCATGAAGGCGAGGGAGCCCGCGATCAGCAAACCGCCCACGTAAACGCCGAGCATCGCGCGCCGATGGAGTTTCACATCATGCGTCCACGCGCCGCGAAGGGCTCCTACCACACCGAATAACGTCAGTGGCACGAAGAGATGAATGGGCGATAGGCCGAAGAAGGGGCTCTTGGGCATGATTTGGTGCACGAAAAGCGTGGCGATTGCCGTAACCGTCATCAGAATCAGATAAATATACCCGAGCGCGCGGTGGAACCGCTCGCCTTTTCGGCTGAAGAAAATCTGATAGGTGCCGATAAATAACGCCGGGACGACGGTGGCGACATGAATTTGCACCGGCAATGGCGCGTGGATCAGCGGTTCGAGAGTCACGCGGGCCCCTTCAATTTGGCGCGAAGCCTAGTACGATCTCCGGCATGAGCAAATTGCCGGAGCGCGAAGTCAGCATTGCGGTAGAAGGCGGGCAGGTTTCGGGCCTGCTGATGGCGCCAAAGAACGCCCGCGCGTGCTACGTCGTCGCGCACGGTGCAGGCGTGGGCATGCGCCACAAATTCATGGCCGATGTGGCGCGCGGTCTTGCGGAACGCGGCATTGCCACTCTGCGCTACCAATTCCCGTACATGGAGCGCGGCAGCAAGCGCCCGGACTCACCGAAAGTGGCGCAGGCGACCGTGCGCGCGGCCGTGATGCAGGCGCGGAAACTTCTGCCCGGCATTGCACTCATCGCCGGCGGAAAGTCCTACGGCGGCCGCATGACCTCGCAGTCGCAAGCGGAAGAGCCGCTGCCCGATGTGCGCGGCCTTGCGTTCCTGGGATTCCCGCTGCATGCACCCGGGCAGCCATCCGATGAACGCGCGGCGCATCTCTCGTTCGTGAAAATTCCGATGTTATTCCTGCAGGGCACGCGCGACGATTTCGCCGCTCTCGATCACCTCAAACCGCTGGTGAAGCGCCTCGGCTCTCGCGCCAAGCTGAAACTGTTCGACGACGCCGACCACTCCTTCCACGTCCCCGCCAAATCCGGCCGCACCGCTGCGGAGGTGATGACAGAGCTATTGGGTACACTCGCGGGCTGGCTTGCAGCCTTGTCGTAACAAGAATGCTAGGCAGGAACGAGCTCCAGCCCAACGCTCGCAGCGACGCGCCGTATCCGATCGTCGAGGCTGAGAAGAACGACGTCTGGGTTTGCTGCCCTGGCATGGAGCGCCGAAGTAACGTGGAGCGCGTCGAGCGAGCGAATGGGTTCGTGAGGAAACCGCTTTCTGGCGCGCGCAACGATGGTCGGCAGGATCTGCACCACTCGCCAGCTTGCCGCTGTAGAAGTCAAATCGGAGGCAAGCTGATCGCCCATTGCCGGCGACACACGTCCGAGCGCAACCGCCCGGTGAACCGCGCGGTCACACTCAAGCAATGTCAAGTCGGACGCTATGGTGCGTTCCGCTGCGGCTAGCAGGGACTCAACGCGCGGCCCTTCTGACTCCATCAGCAGCCATGCGAGCACCGCGCTGGACTCCGCATATAGGATCACGTTTCAGAAGAAGGCCAGAGTGTCTCTTCACGCAACTCGTCCAAAATCTGCTGTGAAGTGATGCCCTTCAGGAGCGGCGGACCGCGCCTTCGGTAGAGTTTCGCTCGTTCCGCTTTGGTGAGGTTGCGGCCCGGCGTCATCTCGCCCCGGCGGATCATCTCCGCAAAAGGATCCTCCTGATCTGGCCCCTGTGCAGGGGTCAGCTGCACGACCGGTTCACCGCGGTCCGTTACGACGACGGTTTCGCCCTTGCGCGCGGCGCGAACATAGGCGCTCAAATTATTCTTGAGTTCTCGCAGGCCGACCGTCTTCATGTGGGCAATGTAGCCTCATGTGTCCACAATTGCAAGGGATCAATACGTCCTTGCCTTTGGCGGGATATATTCGACGTCGTTGGAGAGCGTGTACGTGTGCACCGGGCGGTATTCGAGCCGCGCCCAGCCGGTCGCCGGATCAAGCCACGACAGCGTGTGCTTCATCCAGTTCCGATCGTCGCGATTGGGATAATCCTCGCGCGCATGCGCACCGCGGCTCTCGCTGCGCGCGATCGCACCTTCCACCGTTACGATCGCCTGCTGAATAAGATTTTCAAATTCCAGCGTCTCGACCAGATCGGAATTCCAGATCATCGAGCGATCCGAAACCGAAATATCGGATATGCCTTTGTAAATCTCGTCGATCCGGGCGCGACCTTTCTTGAGAATTTCGCCCGTACGGAAGACGGCGGCGTCGTCCTGCATCGCGCTCTGCATCGCAAGGCGCATCCGCGCGGTGGGCGTTCCACCCTTTGAATTGCGATAGCGGTCGAGCCGCGCAATGGAGGCTTCGCCGGCATCCTTCGGCAAATCCGGATGCGTGTCGCCGGGCGTCACCGATTTCGCCGCCTGAATGCCGCACGCCTTACCGAACACCACCAGATCGATCAGGGAGTTGGAGCCGAGGCGGTTCGCGCCATGCACGGAGACGCAGGCGGCTTCGCCCACCGCCATCAGGCCGGGAATGACTGCATCGGGATCGCCATCGCGCAGCGTTACGGCATCACCCATGTAGTTCGTCGGAACCCCGCCCATGTTGTAGTGCACGGTCGGTAGCACCGGGATCGGTTCCTTCGTGACATCCACGCCGGCAAAGATCCGCGCGCTCTCCGTGATGCCGGGCAGGCGCTCGTGAATGATCTTGGGATCGAGATGTGATAGATGCAGGTGAATATGATCCTTGTTCGGGCCGACGCCTCGGCCCTCGCGAATCTCAATGGTCATTGCGCGTGACACGACATCGCGCGACGCCAAGTCCTTCGCATGCGGCGCATAGCGCTCCATGAAGCGCTCACCTTCGGAATTGGTGAGGTAGCCCCCTTCACCGCGCACGCCTTCAGTTATCAGCACCCCCGCACCGAATATACCCGTGGGATGGAACTGCACGAACTCCATATCCTGCAGCGGCAGGCCCGCGCGAAGGACCATCGCGTTGCCGTCGCCCGTTTGCGTGTGGCCGCCGGTGCAGGAGAGGTAAATTCGGCCATAGCCGCCTGTGGCGATGATCACCTTGTGCGCACGGAAACGGTGAATGGAGCCGTCCTCCAGGTTCCACGCCATGACCCCGCGCACCGCGCCATCGTCGACCAGCAGATCCAGCGCGAAGTACTCGATAAAGAAATTTACCTCATGTTTCACACACTGCCCGTAAAGCGTATGCAGGATCGCATGGCCCGTGCGGTCGGCCGCCGCGCAGGTGCGTTGCGCGATGCCTTGTCCGTAATGCGAGGTCATGCCGCCGAAGGCGCGCTGATAAATCTTGCCATCTTCCGTGCGCGAGAACGGCACGCCATAGTGCTCGAGCTCGTACACGGCCTCCGGCGCGCTGCGGCACATGTATTCGATGGCATCCTGGTCGCCCAGCCAGTCCGATCCCTTCACGGTGTCGTACATGTGCCAGCGCCAGTCGTCCTCGCCCATGTTGCCGAGCGCGGCGGCCACGCCGCCTTGCGCCGCTACCGTGTGGCTGCGGGTGGGGAACACTTTCGTGACACAGGCCGTTTTCAGTCCGCGCGCGGCGCATTCGAGCGTGGCGCGCAAGCCGGAGCCGCCCGCGCCGACAACAACGACGTCGAATGCATGATCGATGATGGGATAAGCAGGCATTCAGCGATCCAATATCAAATTACGATTCTGAGAAGCGCCACGAGAGAGATGGCGGCAACGAGCCAGGAGAAAGCGCGATTGAGCAGCAGCAGCAAGATCCTTTGTCCGGGCCTGTGAATGTAATCGTCGATGACGACCTGAAGTCCCAGTGACATGTGAATGCAGGTGAGCAGGATGAACAATCCCATGAACACTGCGTTCCACGGCCGCTGAAAAAAGCCGGCGACTTCCGCCTCGCTCGTGCCGACGAGCCGCAGCACGGAAACAACGAACCAGGCCGAGAGAGGGATCAGGGCACCAGCCGTTACGCGTTCGCGCCAGAAATGGGTGACGCCGGCATGCGCGGAACCGAGTCCCTGCACCCGGTGAAGAGGTGTTTCGAGGCTCATAGCCGCATCGTCCCTTGCGCGATTTTGTACCCAAGAATGAAAACGCCGGCCGCAAACAGCACCGAGAGCGCGATGACGACAATGCTCGTCCGGCTCGCCGTCCTGACCTCGAATCCGTAGCCCAGGTCCCAGACGAGGTGGCGGATGCCATTCAGCCAGTGATAGCAAAGCGACCAAAGAAACCCGAACATCACGAAAAGGCCAAGGGGGCTTGCCGCCGCCCGGACCAAGGGCTGGTAGACATCAGGGCCGCTGGCAAGCCCGATCAGCCACCACGCAAGAAGAACCATGCCTGCGGAAAGGGCAACGCCGGTCACGCGATGCGTTATTGAAGTGGCCATCGTGATTGGCCAGCGATAAACGGTGAGGTGAGGGGAAACAGGACGTTGCCGGGCAGATGGAGCCTGCGGATTCTCCATGGACTCTCGAATTCCTTTCGAAGCGGCGGGAGTGTAGGTACAGGTCGCCCGCAGTCAACTCACGGCCTGAAGAAATTGTAACGTTCGCGGCGGCATTGCCGGGAGTTGTCGTGGATCGCGCCGGATACTGATACAGTGGAATGGGAGGGCGTTCTTCGGGGATGAGCGAGGCGAGTGCAACAGTTTTTGTCGCGCGGAGATCCGGCGTGTTGGCTTGGATTGCCGACGTGGGCGGACGGCCGATCTCCCGGCCTCTACGGGAAGCGGTAGCCATTCTCGCGATTTGCCCGATTCTGCTCGGCGCCGCGCTATGGAACGGCTTCCCGCTGATCTTCTACGACACAGGCGCGTACATTTTTCAGAGCTTCGGCGACCGTTTCGTGCCCGAGCGCTCGCCCGTGTACTCGCTGTTCATTCGTTGGGCCGGCGGCGGCGAGAGCCTGTGGCTGGTGGCATCCGTTCAGGTCGTGATGATTGCATTCGTGCTCGCGGAGACGGCACGCGCGCTTGCCCCGCGAGTGAATGTCGGTACGTTCTTTGCAATTTCCAGCGCTCTTGCGATCCTGACGGGTCTGCCGTGGTACGCGGCACAAATCGAGCCGGACTGCTTCGCGGGTATCGTCGTTCTCGCGCTATATCTTCTTGCGTTTCACGCCGGGACACTCGGGTGGTGGCGCAGCGGATTGCTTGTGCTCGTTGCCGGAATCGCGACCGGCTCCCATCCGTCGCATCTTGGACTCGCGGCCGGGCTTGTCCTCGTGCTGGTACTGTACAAAGGGCTAACGTTGTGGAGTCCCGACAAGCGGTGGCCGCGCGCAAATCTTGTATTGCCCGCGATAGCCGCAATTCTGGGGTTCGGTCTTGTTGCCGGGGGGAACTACGCATTCACGAAGCATGTCTTCGTCAGCCGCGCCGGACCGGTCTTTGTTTTTGCGCGCATGTTGCAGGACGGTCTGGTGAAACAGGTTCTCGATGAAACCTGCCCGTCGTCGCACCTCGTGCTCTGCCATTATCGCAACGTTCTACCGAGCCGGGCGGACGATTGGCTCTGGGGGCCCGGAACGCCGTTCGTGGCCATGCACCGGTTTATCGGAACCGAGCGGGAATCAGAGCGGGTCGTAAACGAAAGCCTCGCGCGCCATCCGGTCGCCAATCTGGCGATCGCCGCGCGCGATGCGGTGCAGCAGTTTGAGACCTTCTCCACCGGCGATCAGATCGAACCGCAGCAGTGGATCCTGTACACGGATTTTCGCCGCTTCATCCCGTATCAGCTGCACGCCTATAGCGAAGCACGGCAGCAGAAGGGGGGGCTCGATTTTGCCGTCGTCAACGCGGTGCATGTGCCGGTTGCGTGGCTTGCTCTGGCGTTCCTCATTGCAATGCTGGCGCTCGCATTGAAGCGTGGCGAGAGCCGTCCGGCGGTCGTGCTTGGATTTGTTCTTGCGGCTCTGATTGGTAATGCGATCATTTGCGGCGTCCTCTCCAATCCCCACGCACGATATCAATCCCGCATGATATGGGTTCCGGTCTTCGCACTCGCCCTGTTGGCGAGCGAGAGACTACCATTGCGCACGCAATAGAAATCCGATCGGGCGGAAGCCGCGTGTCGCTGTTGCTTCCCCGCCTCGGGAACATCGCCAATCGTGCGCCGTTTTCTAAGCGTGCGCGTTCGATGTAGGCGGGAGAGCAGCAAATGAACTTTGCTTCCGTTGATTGGATGATGATCGGGGTCATCGCGGTTTGCGTGCTCCTTGTCATCGCAGTGGTGGTAGCCGGTTACTTTTACGTGCGGCGCTGGGCGCTAGAGCGCTCCGTGCGCGCCCGCTTCGGCCCCGAATATGACCGCCTTGTCGCGGAAACGGGCAGCCGCACAGAGGCCCAGAGGCGGCTGATCGAACGCCAGCGCCGCGTTGCCAGCTACAATATCCGGCCTTTGAGGAATGACGATCGCGCGCGTTACCTTAGGCTTTGGCGCGATTTGCAGGCGCAATTTGTCGAGGATCCCAAAGCCGCCGTTTCGAAGGCCGATGCAATCCTGACCGATCTCATGGCCGATCGCGGATATCCCACGGCGGATTTTGATCGTCGCGCGGCGGACCTGTCGGTGGATCATCCGGAAGTCGTGCAGAATTATCGAGAGGCGCACGAGATTGCATTGCGACATCGTGACGGCAAGGCTTCCACGGAAGACCTGCGACAGGCAATCATCCACTACAAGACGCTGTTCGAGGAGCTGCTTGAGGCGCATGGCAACGTCGCGCCGATGCACATGGCAGCGGAGTAAGTCCTTTACGCGGCGCTGAGGCGGGTGCTTTCGACAAAGGCTTCCGTGTTCGCGTCGAGCGCGCGTTTCGCGCGTCCGGCGGGCGCGTGGATATAAGGTGCGCGGGCAGCTTTGCCCTCCCGATGAGACGGCAGTCGCAATTCGTAACGCACTTTGCGCTTGTGATCGGCGAGCTGCAGCTGCGGATCGAACACGGAATTGTACTTGAGCAGCGAGCGGACGAAATTGGTCTGTCCGCGCAGCAGGTAGCGTGCCGATATTCCCGCCACGTCCTTAATAACGCTCCAACCGAAATGCTTCTGGTTCAGCACGCGCTGGGTCTTCACCAACTCCTCGTAGAACTCTTCCAGCGGCAACGCCGTGGGAAGAACCGCGTGCTGAATATCGAACAGGCGGTAGTCGCGGCTGATCAGCTTGCGGGAGTCCGTCTCCCAGATTTCGGTGCCGGGGTAGGGCGTCGCCACGCTGACATTCACGATCTCGGGAATCTCCATGCACCACTGCCGGAGTTCGGCAAAACGCGCGCGATCCCAGCTCGGATCGGCAATGATGTTGATCGCCACCATGATGCCGAGCTCGCGCGCGAACGCGAGCGCTTCCATGTTGGTATCGGTGGAGCTGCGTTTGCGGTACCGCTTCAGCGTTTCCGCATCGGTCGCTTCGATGCCGAGGAACATGTAGGTGAGACCGAGCTTGCGCCATAAACGGAATACATCCTTGTTGCGGAGAAGCACGTCGCAGCGCGTCTCAAGATAGTACTCCTTGCGGATGTCGCGGCTGAGCAGCGCGTCGGCGATCGCCATTCCGTGCTTCTGATGCACGAAGGCGACATCGTCGACAATGAAAATGCCGGGTTCCTTGATGTGCGCGAGTTCATCGGCGACCGTTTCAGCCGACGCCGCGCGGTAAGAGCGGCCGTAAAATGTCCACGCGCTGCAGAAGGTGCAGTCCCACGGGCAGCCGCGGCTGAATTCAATTGACGCGCAGGGGTCGAGGGTGCCGATGAAATAGCGCCGCCGGTAATTCAGCAGATCGCGCGCGGGCCGGATGTCGTCGAGCGAATGCACGAAAACGGGCGGAGGTCCGGAGCCGGCGGAAGAGATTGCGCCGGGTACGCTTGTGAAGCTGCGATCGGCGGCGGCGTCGAGCAGATTCGCCACGCTCGCTTCGCCTTCGCCGGTCAGGACGCAATCGATAGCGCCTTCCGCATGTTCCAGCACTTCCTGCGCGGTAAATGAAATGCTGTGGCCGCCTGCAAACACGAAGCAGTCTGGAAGCCGCGCCTTGATTGCCTTCGCCAGGTCGATGATCTCCGGGATATTGGCGAGATAATTTCCACCGAAGCAGACGGCATCTGGTCGGAAAGACTCGAGCGCACGGAAGAAATTGCGCTGCGGTTCCGCCTGGAGATCGCAGATCCGGACCTCGTGTCCCGCTCTGCGCGCGGCCGCGGCGATCAGTTCGAGCCCCAAGGGTTCCAGCCTCAGGAAGACGCGCGTGAACATCAGTCCACTCGGATGCACGGCAAGCAGTTTCATGATGCCCATCTCCTTGGGGAACCCCGCGGTTCCTTGCGGAAAACACGTAGAGCGGCGAAAGGATGCATGAGGGGCTGCAATGTGGCTCAAGTGCAGCGTTCATAGAGAGCACGCGGCTGCGACGAGCTGTCAGTGCGCAAGATGTTTTCCTTGCGGCTCCCGCGAGAATCCGGCCTTAATCGGCCGCAATGGCTCGCCCCGTCCGCATCGCCCCATCCATTCTGTCCGCCGATTTCTCGCGCCTTGGCGCGGAGGTGGAGGCGGTGGACAAGGCGGGCGCCGATCTCATCCATGTCGATGTCATGGACGGCCATTTCGTGCCCAACATCACCATTGGCCCGGTGGTGTTGAAAGCGCTGCGGCCCCACACGAAGAAGCCGCTCGACGTGCATCTTATGATCGCGCCGGTCGATCCCTTTATTGGGGCGTTCTGCGAAGCGGGGGCGGACGGAATTACCGTCCATCCGGAGGCGGGGCCTCACGTTCATCGCACGCTGCAGCTGATTCGCGCTTGCGGGAGACGGCCCGGCATCGTCCTCAATCCGGGAACGCCGATCGACGCCATCGACAATGTGCTGGATCTCGTCGATCTCGTTCTGGTCATGACAGTCAATCCCGGCTTTGGCGGCCAGGAATTCATCCACAGCCAATTGAAGAAGATCGAAGCGGTGGCGGAGCGCATCGCGCGCTCCGGCCGCGCGATCGACCTTGAGGTCGATGGTGGCATCACGCCGGAGACGGCCCAAGACGCGATTGACGCCGGCGCGACCATTCTCGTTGCGGGCACCTCGGTGTTTCGAGGCGGCCCATCTTCGTACGCCGCCAATATTGCGGCGCTGCGCCACTGATGGCGGTCATCGAAGCAACCCGAGCGCAACTGCGCCCCGCGGACGCGCCTGAGCTGATTGCTTCCGCCGTGCGAAAGGTCGTGGAGCCGCTCCTCGCATTCTGGCGGAGCACATGGATTTATCGCGCGCTGCTGCTCAAGGGCAAAATGCCCGATCGCATCGTCTTCCATCCCCACGATGCTTCCCCGCGTAGGCTTGCCGATGCGGAAGCGCTTTTGCGCGGGCGATTTCGTTTTGTCGGCGAAACGGTCGAAATCAGCGAGGGTTCGATTTTCGACAAGCCGCCGCCCTCGCGCGCATGGGCCGAAGCGCTGCATGGCTTTGCGTGGCTCCCGCCTTTGTCGGCGGCGGGAGGCGAGCCCGCGCGCGTGCTTGCGACCAATCTGATTTCGCAATGGGTGAAACGGCACGGCCACTATTCCGAGCCGGCGTGGTTACCGGAAATCACGGCGCAGCGCATGATCAATATTTTTTCGCACGGCCGTTTCGTGCTCTCCAATTCGGATGTGCTGTGGCGCTCGCGTCTGTTCGTCTCGCTGCGCGAGCAAAGCCGATTGCTCGCGCGCACCTCGCACGCGGGCGCCGACGGGCTGCCGCGATTCGAGGCGGCGGTGGCGCATGCGCTCTCCGGCATTTGCCTCGATGACGGGCCGCAGCGGCTCGCCTCCGGGCTTGCGTGCCTCGAGCGGGAAATCGGGCGGCAAGTCCTTCCGGATGGCGGCCACGTGAGTCGCTCGCCGGAATCGCTGCTGCAGGCCTATAACCGCGTCGTTATGGTGATGGATGGTCTGACGGCCGTTGCACAGCCGGCACCGGCAAGCCTTCGCAGCGCGCGTGATCGCATGGCGCCCATGATGCGGTTCTTCCGCCTGGGTGACGGGGCGCTTGCAGTCTTCAACGGCGGGCGCGAATGCGAGCCACGTACGATCGAAAGCCTTCTCGCGCGGGATGAGGTACGCGGTCAGCCCTTCGCGTTCGCGCCGCATTCCGGATTCCAGCGCATGGCTGCCGGCAAGTCGCTGCTGGTGCTGGATTGCGGCAAGCCGCCGGATGGCTCCTTTTCCGCCAATGCGCATGCGGGATGTCTCTCGTTCGAATTCTGCACGGGCCCGCAGCGGATTGTCGTCAATTGCGGCACGCCCGGGGCGCTGCAGACGAAATGGGGCAACGCCTTGCGCGCGACCGCCGCGCATTCGACCGTCACGCTTGCGGACACGTCGATGGCGGCCGTGCTGAGCGGCATGGGCGCGGCGCTGCTCGGGCCGCGACTCGTAAATGGTCCCGCATCGATCAGCACCAACCGCCACGAGAGTTCGCTGGGCTGGACGGTCGATGCCTCGCACGACGGATATGTCGAGCCGTTCGGCATCGTGCATGAGCGCAAGATCACGCTGTCGCATCAGGGCGGAAGGCTCGCCGGCGAAGATCGCCTGATCCGCAAGCTGCGGCCGAAGAATGGAGCGGGCGCCACACCGTTCGCTGCGCGGTTCCACATTCACCCCGATGTGCGCGTATCGCCCAGCCAGGGCGGCGGCATTCTGCTCAAGCTGCCGAACGGCGATGGCTGGCGCTTCCAGGCCTCCGGCGGTGAAATCTCGATCGAGGAAAGCATCTATTACGGCAGTGAAATCGCGCGCAAAACCGAGCAGCTGGTGGTCAGCGGCCTCGTACGCCATGAGCCGGTGGAAATCGGCTGGGTGTTCGAGCAGATCAGCATGTGATGCGTGCTCGAGTGAGTCTTCGGTGTAACTCTCCGCGCGAAAAGTTTTTTGATGCCACGCGGAGCCGCGGAGAGAACGCGGAGGAAAAGGATGTAATTGCGCAGTGTCTTCTGTGGCTGCTATAGGCAGGAAGGGGGGCACCGAAGGACTCTGAATGGTTCAGCTCACGCTTCCAAAGAACAGCAAGCCGAAGAAGGGCAAGGTGTGGCCGAGGCCTACCATGGCGAACGGCAAGAAGCCGCGCCGAACGAAGGATTTTCACGTCTACCGCTATGATCCGGATATGGACGAAAACCCGCGCGTGGACATTTACGCCGTTGATCTCGCCAGCTGCGGGCCGATGGTGCTTGACGGCCTCATCAAAATCAAAAACGAAATCGACTCCACGCTCACCTTCCGCCGGTCTTGCCGCGAGGGCGTGTGCGGCTCCTGCGCCATGAATATCGGCGGCGGAAACATGCTCGCCTGTACCAAGGCCATCTCCGATATTTCCGGCTCGGTGAAGATCTATCCGCTGCCGCACATGCCGGTGGTGAAAGACCTCGTGCCGGACATGAGCAACTTCTACGCACAGTATGCATCCATCAAGCCGTATCTGCGGACCAAAACCGCCGAGCCGGAAAAGGAGTGGAAGCAGACGCCAGAAGACCGCGCGAAGCTCGACGGGCTTTACGAATGTATCCTCTGTGCCTGCTGCTCCACCGCCTGCCCGAGCTATTGGTGGAATTCGGAGCGTTATCTCGGGCCTGCGGCGCTCTTGCACGCCTATCGCTGGATCATCGATAGCCGCGACGAGGCGGCGGGCGAACGGCTTGACGATCTCGAAGATCCCTTCCGGCTCTACCGCTGCCATACGATCATGAACTGTGCAGAGACGTGCCCCAAAAGCCTCAACCCCGCGCGCGCCATCGGCGAAGTGAAGAAGATGCTGGTGAAGCGCAGCGTTTGACTTCACCGGGTGTGTCTCACAGGGATGCGAAATCGATTTGCGAGTGCAGATCGAGGCGGTCCTCCGATTGCGGCAGAGGGTACTTCAATCCGCTGGCGCAGTTGAACAGCACGACGCGATCCGTTTCCTTGATCCGTTGCTCGCGCAGTGACCGGCGATAGGCGGCGTGCGTCGCCGCTCCTTCCGGGCACATCAGGAATCCCTCCTGCGCAGCGACCTCGCGCAGGCTCGCGGCAATTGCTTCGTCGTCGACGGCAATGGCATAGCCGCCGCTCTCGCGCACCGCTGCCAAGATTAGAAAATCGCCCATTGCCGCGGGCACGCGAATGCCGGACGCGACGGTATGCGCATTCTCCCATCGCCGCGCATGCGTTTCGCCCTCGGTGAATGCTCGCACGATCGGCGCGCAACCAGCCGCCTGCACCGCCACCATGCGCGGCCGCTTCGGCCCGATGAAGCCGATCGCCTCAAGCTCCGCAAACGCTTTCCACATGCCGATGAGTCCCGTGCCGCCGCCGGTCGGATAGAAGATCACGTCGGGCAAGTCCCAGCCGAGTTGCTCGACGAGTTCGAAACCCATCGTCTTCTTGCCTTCGAGGCGGTACGGTTCCTTCAGCGTGGACATGTCGAACCAGCCTGTCGCCGCTCGCCCTTGTGCCACGAGCTTACCGCAATCATCGATGAGCCCGTTCACGCAATACACATGTGCCCCTTGTGCTGCGATCTCGCGTACATTCACTTCCGGCGTGTCGTCCGGGCAGAACACGGTGGCGCGAATGCCCGCGCGGCTCGCGTACGCGGCGAGCGCTGCGCCGGCGTTACCGTTGGTCGGCATGGCCACGTGCGAAACGCCAAGCTCCTTCGCCATGGAAACCGCAACCGCAACGCCGCGCGCCTTGAACGAGCCGGTGGGAAGCCGGCCTTCGTCTTTCACCAGCACCTCCCCAGGCTCTCGATGGAGGCGCAAGAGCGGCGTTATCGCCTCACCGAGGCTGACGATGTTTTCGTCGCGCCCAACGGGAAGGAGTTCGCGATACCGCCACAGCTCCGGCGCTCGCGCAGCCAGTATCTCCTTCGTGAGCGCGCGCTTCACCGCGTCAAGGTCGTAGCGCACAAGCAGCGGCTTGCCCGTGCGCGAGAGATTGTACAGCCGCCCCGGTTCGTAGCGCTCGCCGGTCGCGGAACATTCAAAATGCGTGACGAAATCGCTACCAGGCATGAATATCGCCGGTCCATTTGTAGAACTGTCCGCTGTCGGCCTTCGAAAGCGACGCGATCACGCTGCGAATTCCCGCAGCGCTTTCTTCGGGCGTGATGTCGGCGTTCCGGCCGCCCATGTCTGTCTTCACCCAGCCGGGATGAATCAGCGCGACGATCGCCCGATCTTTCAGATCGTTCGCCAGCGCGCGCATGACCCGATTTACCGCCGCCTTGGCGCTGGCGTATGCGTAGGAGCCGCCCATCGGCCAGGCCATGGCGCCCAACTGACTGGTGATAGTGACGATCTTTGGATTATTGACGCGCTCGAGATTCTTCAGAAAAGCCTGAACGACGCGGAATGGTCCGATCGTCATCACCTTGAACGCCTCCAGCCAGTCGGCGGTATCGATCTCCTTGAGACTTTGCTTCTCACCGCCTTTGATTCCCGCATTATTGATGAGAATGTCGATCGGCTGATCGCCGATGGAAGCGGCGGCAGCCTCGATCGAGCTTTCGTCGCCCACATCCATCTGATGCACCGTCACGCGCCCGGCTGATCCGTTCGCCAATTCGTGCAACGCCTTGGCGGATTGTGGCGAGCGGCAGAACGCAAGCACCCGATCGCCGCTGGCGGCATACTGTTTTGTCAACTCGAGGCCGATGCCCCGGTTTGCGCCCGTGATCAGCACATTCGACATGGGGTCCTCCCGGAAAGATCAGCGATTACCGCGACTGCCACATTGCCGGACGGCACGGCCTTGCTGCAAGGTTGGCGCGGCAACAGCTTCGGAAGAGCCACCATGAGCGCAGAGCAGGAGATGCCCGATCTGGAGGCGCTGTGGGAGGCGCATTGCCGCCACGAGTTTGCCGAGCGCGACGTGGACGCGACCATGAAAACGATGGTTGCTGAACCTTACGTCAACCACATCCCAACGATGACCGGGGGCGTGGGCCAAGACCAGCTGAAGCGATTCTATCTTCATCACTTCGTGAACGCCAATCCGGAAGACACGAAGCTCATCCCGGTCTCGCGCACCGTGGGCAAGGACCGTGTGGTGGACGAGATGCTCTTCTGCTTCACGCACACGCGCGAGATCGATTGGATGCTGCCGGGAATTCCACCGACCGGCAAGTATGTCGAGATTCCGCTTGTGGCGATCGTCTCCTTCCGCGGAGACAGGATCTACAACGAGCACATCTACTGGGATCAGGCGTCCGTGCTTGTGCAGATCGGCAAGCTCGATTCGGCGGGGCTGCCGGTCGCCGGCATCGAAACGGCGCGCAAGCTCATGGACAAGTCTTTGCCCTCGAACACGCTGATGGCTGCCGCCTGGGCCAAAAGCGAAGGCCGCGCGAAATAGCGGCTGCCAGAGGAGTCCTCCCGCTCAGGACTCACGAACCCTGCGCGCCATGCTTCGTCGCCAGCTCCAGCGCGCGGTCGAAGACCGGATCGCGGCCGGCGAGGTAATCCGCGAAAGTCATGATGACGGTTTCGGCGGGCTTCAGCGAATCCGTGTGCGCGGGATAAATCCAGTTCAGCCAGTAACACTTGTCGACGTCGCGGCAGGGCGTGCGTGTGTAGTCGTGCATCCCGGTCGCGTAATGCACGCAGAACGGCGCGTGCGGCAGGCAGCCGAAATTGCCCTCGGAATAGAATCTGAGTCGATCGCCCACCGGCTCGCCGAGGATGACCACCTGCGAGGGCGCGGCTGCTTGCTTGATGAATACGGTCGTCGTGATGCCGGCAGAAAAGGTTTGGGGACCCGTCAGCAGGTAAATGTGCCCGCCGGGCTGCACCAGCGCGTGCAGGCGGCCCGCAAATCCTGCCGTGTTGGTGTAGTCGCCGCCGCCATTATAACGATTGTCGAAGATGATTTCGCACGGCGGACTGGCTTTCAAGTCCGCTTCGGTTGCTTCCAGGAAATCCGAAATGCCATCGCCTTCGTTCGCCTTCATTTGAATGAGCATGATGCACGTGCCGGGAAGGCGGACGCGGCGGAACGTCTGGTCTGCATCCTGGAAGGCAACTGGCAGCCTCAGGCCTTCCGGAGCAAATGCTGCCCATTTGTCCTTGTCACCCTTGATTGGCTCCGGCGACATCCAACGCCAGAGATCCGGTTGCGGCTCTTCGTAGGCGGGTTGATAGCCTTTGAAGCGACGCTCGACCGTGCGGCCGTCAGGGGTGACGAAGGTCCAGGTCGAGCGATCGGGGGAAGGCGCTATGCCGGCGCCGTACAGGAATTCAGATGATACCAGCACGAGCAGCGCATAATTGCGGCGCCACGCTGTCGTGCCGCCGCGTAACGTCTCCAGCTTCGTGAGCACCTCCTCGACCGGATGTCCGTCAACCATTACGATCCGCGCGCCGAGCAGATCGATGTTTTCCGGCTTCACGCGCATCACATAAAGGCCGTCGCTGAACTCGGCGACCCGGATGGGGAGTTGCACCGGACGGATCGGCTTTTTCGAGAACAGGCTCGTGTGACCGTTGTCGGCAAGCGCGGTAATGCTCAACAGCGCAACGCGGAAATGCGCGCGATCGAGCAGCATCTTGCTCGCGGCGAGCGCACTGAGCCGCCGCTCGGCTTCGGCGCGTAAAGCCGGGGAGAACGAGCGATCGAGCGCGATCAGCTTTCGGTAATAATCGATGTCCTGGCGCTGTGCGTCGAGCGCACTTTCCGGTGCGGGGTAATCAAGCTTCGGCGGATCCGGATTGAATTTCGCCTTACCATAAAAGAATCCGCCAGTTCCAATGCCGGTCAGCAGGACTAGCGGCATCCCGATCCAAAGCGCGATACGCGAAATCCGGCGGTGTTTCATGATTGTCCCTCCGTGCCTCCGCTCAGGTCGTCGCGGGCCGGTTTTTCACCAAGTCGCGGCGAGCGCATGGCTGACTGGCTGCCGCACGCGACCCTTTCAACTAGTGCCAAACGGCAGGCGTTTGAGGTAAGAAGGCCCAATGAGCGACGACGATCTGACAACACTTAGAGTGCGCGTCGAAGGCTTCGTGCAGGCTGTGGGGTTTCGCAACTTCGCCGTTCTGGAGGCGCGGAAACTTGGGCTGGATGGTTGGGTGCGCAACCGCTCTGATCGCACGGTGGAGGCCTTGGTTTCGGGCAGCACCAAAGCCGTGGAATCCTTTGTTGCAGCCTGCATGAAAGGGCCGCAAGGCGCGCTCGTAAAGAACATCGACCTGTTTAAAGAAGATCCGCCGGCGGAGAAGGGCTTTCACCAGCGCCCCACCTTGTGATTTTGGCTGCGGGTGCACCGCTTTCTCGGTCGGGTCTAATGAGGAAATCCGCGGAATACGCCATCTGGATCGACCGCCTCCGCAAATTCCTCGAAGTCCATATTGGCGAGCGACAGGTTATTCTCGACCGACCACAGCTCGTTGGGGGGCACACGGAATGATCCCAGCCCGTGCAGGCTGATGCAGAGAACCAGGTGTTCCGCATTGCTCAGCGTTGTCCCGTCCGCGACGAACAGAACCGGATGGCCGGTGGATTTTGCGGCGGAAGCAATATCCACCGGCTCGGTACCATCGAAAGATTTGTCGTCAACAAAGTGGAGGTTTGCGCGAAAGTCGTCCTCGTAGCCCTGACTCGCTTCGTGGACGAGCGCGCGCCAAGCGGTCTCGTTTGAGAAGTCGGTACGTACCAGGAGCGGTTCAGATGTCCGCGGAATCTCTCGCATGGCTACTCAGCAGCCGGTGCAGGAACGTCGCGCTTGCGCACGAGCTCGCGGAACGCGGAGATCAGAAACGTCAACAGTCCAAGCATCGCGATGCCGCCGGTGATTCCCGCAATCGGCCCGTACTTCGCGCCGCCGTTGGGGGTGGTCAGGACCAGATGCAGCGCGGGCACCATGGTGAGCACGCCCACGCTCGACAGAATGAAATTGGTCCAGGCAAGACGCGGCGAATAGGTCTCTTTCGTTAACGCGTAGAACGTGCCGAACAACGCGAGTGTTACCCAGCCGAGCAGATTGATGTGCGCGTGCAGCGGCGCGAGCGCAAAGTCCTCATGCGCCCCCATGTACTCGCCCAGAATCATCCCGCCGAGCAGCAGAACGCCGCCGGTGATAAAGAATGCTGCTGAAACTCTAGGCATGAGCACCCCCCTCGGGTTCAGTTGCGACCCAGCGGCAGAGGACTAGCCGGCCAAGCAGTCAATCGGCAACCGGCCCGAAGACTTGTTCAAAGGATTTTCGTAAGGCCACATCCGCGTCCTCCATGGAAGCCTGGATGCCGAGATCGACGAGGCTCGTGACGCCGTGTCCCCGCACGCCGCAGGGCACGATGCCAGAGAAGTGCGAAAGGTCGGGCGCCACGTTCAGCGCGATGCCGTGAAACGTCACCCAGCGGCGGATGCGGATGCCGATCGCCGCAATCTTGTCCTCGCGCCCGCCGCCGCGGCCCACCCAGATGCCAATCCGATCAGGCCGCCGCTCGCCCTTCACCCCCAGCTCCGCGAGCGCACGGATCAGCCACTCCTCCAAATCACGCGCGAAGCCGCGCACGTCTGGCTTCCGTTGCTTGAGGTCCAGCATGAGATAGACCACGCGCTGCCCCGGACCGTGATAGGTGAACTGTCCGCCACGGCCGCTCTTGAACACCGGAAATCTGGCCTCGAGCAGGTCGGCGAGCTTGGCGCTGGTTCCGGCGGTGTAGATGGGCGGGTGCTCCACAAGCCAGACCCGTTCCCGCGCCTGGCCCGCGGCAATGGCATCGGCGCGCTCTTCCATGAAGGCAACCGCGTCCGGATAGAGGAGAAGGCCGTCGTGCACGATCCATTCCGGCGCCCGCACTTCCTGCCGAGGAGGAGCAAGCGTTTCGGCAGGAAGGGTCAAAGCACTCATACCTGCTCACCTAGGCGATTTGCAGTCCAGATTCCACGGTCGGCATTTAACTACACATAATATGATGCTATTTATAACTTTTATCGGTTTCCGATTGCATATTACCTGCGTAGCCCACATCTTCCCTGTACAACCGCGACGAAGCGGTGGCACAGGAGGCAAAGCTGCTCCCGATTGTCCTCAGGACTGAAGCCAAGCCAGTCGGATTGACCGGCACAGGCCAAGGACTGGCGCGGCGGCGCAAGGCGCTTGCCAAAGCCCGCCTTCGGGTTCTCGAGTTCTCCGCTGAAGCATTGCATCGCGAGCCCCTCACACGGCTCCATTTCCTCTTCATCGCCGGTCTGCCGAAGCGCCGCGCCGCGGCGCTCGCCGCCGAGGCACGCGCGGCCGGCGTGCTCGTCAATGTCGAGGACGAACCGGAGCTGTGCGATTTCTATATGCCCGCCGTGATCCGGCGCGGCGATCTCCTGATTTCGGTTTCAACCTCCGGCAAATCGCCTGGGTTGGCGAAACTCATCCGCCACTGGATCGAGCGGCGCCTCGGGCTGGAATGGGGAGGCCGCGTGGCCGAGCTGGCGAGCGACAGACACCAATGGCGCGGTGCCGGAATCACGCCGGATATCGTATCCCAGAAGACGGCGGCGCTGGTTGCCGAGCGCGGATGGCTGCCGTGACCGCCGTTCGCGTTCTCGATGCCGAGCGCGGCTTTCGTCGCTTCGATCAGGTTTCACGCGCGCCGGATTCGATATCCGCGCAACTTGCTTTGTTGCAGGAGCAGGCACGCGGACGGAATGCACTCGGGATTCTCGGGCTCGCACTGAAAGAGAAGTTCGCGCGCAAAACCGCCATCGTGTCCTCGTTCGGCGCCGAATCTGCCGCGCTTCTGCATCTCATCGCGGAGATCGATCCCACAACGCCCATTCTCTTCGTCAACACCGGCAAGTTGTTTGGCGAAACGCTGCGCTACCGCGACCGCCTGCAGGATTTGCTCGGGCTCACAGATGTTCGCTCGCTCGGTCCGCATCCCATTGCGCGCGCCAACAAGGATCCGGAAGGGGTCTTGTGGTCGCGCGATCCGGACGCGTGCTGCGCCTTCCGCAAGGTGCAGCCGCTGAAGCAATCGTTAAATGGATTTTCGGCCGTCGTTACCGGGCGCAAGCGGTTTCAGACGCGCGAGCGCTCCACCATGAGCGCGGTCGAATTCTTCGACGGCCGCTTCCGCTTCAATCCCCTGTGCGACTGGTCGCTGGCCGATGTGGACGCGTACTTCACCGAGCACAATCTGCCGCGCCATCCGCTGGTGGACGATGGTTATGTTTCGATCGGCTGCATGCCGTGCACGCGCCGCCTTCAGGCCGGCGAGTCGTACCGCGACGGCCGCTGGGCGGGCCTCGAGAAGGACGAGTGCGGCATCCACACCGGCATCGACGGGGAAGGAATTTAGGACCGGGTCGGGCTTTCCAACCACCGAACCCTTTGCTAAATCCCCCCTTCCTCAGGATGCGGTCGTGGCGGAACGGTAGACGCACTAGCTTGAGGTGCTAGCGGGGCAACCCGTGGAAGTTCGAGTCTTCTCGACCGCACCAGCCGTTGCCTATTTCGCAGGCCGCGGCTTAGTAAGGTACGCTTGGCGAAGGCTGTCGCCCCGGAGCTCTAAAGGAGCAAAGGCGGACTGTTTACAGAAACTGCGCTAGTCTCCTCCGCCACTTCTTGGTCAGCCAAATGATCCCCAACACCTACCCCATGCTCGACTTCGGCCTTGGCGATACCGTCGACATGCTGCGCGACAGCGTGCGCAGCTTCAGTTCCGACCACATCGCGCCCAGGGCCGACGAGATCGACAAAAGCAACACCTTCCCGCGCCATCTCTGGCCGGAGCTTGGCAAACTTGGGGTGCTCGGCATTACGGTGGAGGAAGAGTGGGGCGGGGCCGGGCTTGGCTATCTCGCGCATTGCGTGGCCATGGAGGAAATCAGCCGCGGCTCGGCTTCCGTCGGCCTTTCCTATGGCGCGCATTCCAATCTCTGCGTCAATCAGATTCGCCGCAACGGCGATGACTCGCAGAAACGGCGCTACCTGCCCGGGCTGATTTCCGGCGAGCACGTCGGCGCACTCGCGATGAGCGAGCCCGGCGCCGGCTCCGATGTCGTCTCCATGCGTCTGCGCGCGAAGAAACAGGGCGACCGTTACGTGCTTAACGGCACGAAAATGTGGATCACCAACGGGCCGCAGGCCGACACCTTGGTGATCTACGGCAAGACCGATCCCGTCGCCGGCCAGCGCGGCATTACCGCGTTTATTGTGGAGAAGGATTTCAAGGGATTCCGCACCGCGCAGAAACTCGACAAGCTCGGCATGCGCGGTAGCGATACCAGCGAGCTGATCTTCGAGGATTGCGAAGTGCCGGAAGAGAATGTGCTGGGGGGCGAGGGGCAGGGCGCGCGCGTGCTGATGAGCGGGCTCGATTACGAGCGCGCGGTGCTCGCCGCGGGCTGCCTCGGCATCATGCAA
>DATJGT010000031.1:0-3832 GCA_035494695.1 Rhizomicrobium sp.
CGTTGTTTGTACGCAACACACTTTGAGGGACAGAGCTGAAGAATGGGAAAGCCGTGCGGACTCCATCCCGAATTTTGCAAACCTAGCGGGAAATCGTCCGCGGGGAGGGGGGAGGAGGAGTGTGGATTCTCGAGGAACGAGTCCGTGTGGTGGCCGCGGAAGTAGGCCCAAGATGTTGAAGAGGAGGAGCCGGAGGGGGTACCCCCTCCCAATTTCTGGAGGTTCGAATGGGAACTTTCGGGGCGTAAGTCATTGAGCGTGCGTGCAAGGGTAAATCGGCGAGGGTCTGTCACTCCGGCTCTTGAAGTGCCAGCGGCCCGAAATTATCTCAAGGCCGTCCGGGTGGCCTCCAATGGCATCCGGCAGAACAAGGCCTCGGGCCCGGGAAGGGGCGAGGCTCCAAACCACATCGCTTCAAGGAGGTTGTGATCATGCGATTCGATTTTTCCCCGCTTTTCCGTTCGACCGTCGGGTTTGACCGGCTGTTCGACATGCTGGACCAGGTGTCCCAGTACGATTCCGGCAACGGCTACCCGCCCTACAACATCGAGCGCACCGACGAGAGCCACTACCGCATCACCGTTGCGGTCGCCGGCTTCGCCGAGAAGGACCTGAACGTGGAGCTGCACGACGGCGTGCTCACCATTTCCGGCAAGCGCGAAGAGAGCGACAAGTCCGAGGGCAAGAACGTCCTCTATCAGGGCATTGCCGGCCGCGCGTTCGAGCGCCGCTTCCAGCTTGCTGAGCATGTCGAGGTGAAGGCCGCGAAGCTCGAGAACGGCCTGCTCCATGTCGACCTCGAGCAGATCATCCCCGAGGAGAAGAAGCCGCGCCGCATTGCCATCAATGGCCCGGCTCTGAAGACCATCGAGGGCAGCGCGAAGGCCGCGTAATTCGGGCCGACCGGTTCGAATATCACTTTGCGAAGGGCCGGGTGTTTTCACCCGGCCCTTTGTGTCAGGAGGGGAGCATGGCCGCGCATCCGACCGTCCGATTGAAACCGCGGGAGGGCCGCCGGGCGCTCGCGGGCGCGCCGTGGATTTTCTCGAACGAGATTGTCATGGATGCGCGGACGAAAGCGCTCGCGCCGGGGAGCCTGGTGAATGTGGCGCGCGACGATGGTCGGGCGCTCGGCACGGGCTACTTCAATCCGAAGAGCCTCATCGCGGTTCGCCTGCTTGATCCGCTGCCGGATGCGGAGATTGGCGACGCGTTCTTCGCCTCCCATTTTGCCCGCGCGCTTGCCCGCCGCGCTGCCTTTTTCGGCGAACACTTTTATCGCTTGGCTCATGCCGAAGGCGACGGATTGCCGGGACTCACGATCGACCGCTTCGATGACACGTGCGTGGTGCAGGTCACGACCGCTGGCATGGAAGCGCTGATCGAGCCGATGCTCGGCGCGCTGGATGAAGTACTCGCGCCGAAAGTTGTGATCCTGCGCAACGATACTCCGTCGCGCGCGCTCGAAGGGCTCGAACCGTATGTTCGTGCCGCGCGAGGCGAAATGCCTCCGCGCATTTCCGTTCAGGAGAATGGGGCGCGCTATTTCGCCAACCCGGAATCAGGACAGAAGACAGGCTGGTACTACGACCACCGCGACAACCGCGCGTTCATGGCGGCTCTCGCCAAGGGCCGCACCGTTCTCGATTGCTATTGCTACACCGGCGGCTTTGGAATCCTCTGCGCGAAAGCCGACGCAAAGGAAGTGACAGGCATGGATTCCTCAGCCCCGGCGCTGGTCCTTGCCGAGAAGGCTGCCAGCGCCAACGGTGTCGCGAGGCGCTGCAAATTCGTGAAGGCGGACGTGTTCGGAGAGCTCGAGCGCCTCGCAGGCGCAAGCGAAACCTTCGATATCGTCATCGCGGATCCACCACCGTTCGTGAAATCGCGCAAGGATCTGGAAGCCGGCGCCCGCGCCCATCGCAAGCTCGCCCGGCTCGCCGCGTCCGTCACCGCGCCAAACGGTTATCTCCTGCTCGCCTCCTGCTCGCACAACATGCCGCGCGAGCGCTTCGAACAAGAATGCGCCATCGGGATCGCCCGCGCGGGGCGTCGCGCCTCGCTGATCCGCGATGCCGGCGCCGGACCCGATCATCCGATCCATCCGATGCTGCCGGAAACCGCCTATCTGAAGGCGCTGGTGTACGCGCTCGACTAGATTGCAACTTGCGCACCCAACTCGACGACTCTGTTGGGCGGCAGGCAGAAGTATTTGGCGGGCGACAGCGCATTCGAAGCGAGCCACATGTAGAGCGCGATTCGCCAGCGCGGCAAAGTCGGTTTTGAAGAGGGAACGAGTGTTTCCCGTCCCATGAAGAACGTCGACGTGTCCGGATCGAGCGCGAGACCGCCGGCGCGCGCAAGTTCCAACGCCCGCGGCACATTCGGCGTTTCGAAAAATCCGAAGTGGAGCTTCACCTCGAAGAAGCCTTTGCCAAGCTTCTGCACCTCGACCCTGTTTCGCGGGGAAACGAAGGGCGTGTTCTCGAACAACACGGTCATCAGCACGACCCGCTCATGCAAAACCTTGTAGTGCTTGATGCTGTGCAGCAGCGCGCCGGGGGCAACATCACCGCGAATGCTCATGAAGATGGCCGTGCCGGCCACGCGCTGGGACATTTTCTCCGTGCGATCGAGAAGCAGGTCGATCGGCAGCGAACCCTCCCGAATCTTGTCCAGATGCGTGCGGCGGCCGAGCCGCCAGGTGTCCATCACGACGAACACGCCCACGGCGATGGCAAGCGGCAGCCATCCGCCCTCGACAATCTTGAGAGCATTGGCACCAAGGAACGCAAGATCGATGAATGCCAGGATTCCGAAAACAGGCACCACAATCCACAACTTCCAATGCCATTGGCGCACGGCAACGACGGCAACCAGAATCGTGCTCAGGACCATGATTCCGGTCACGGCGATCCCGTAGGCCGTGGCGAGCGCATTGGAAGACTTGAAGATCAGAACAATCAGCGCCACGCCCACGCCGAGCAATGCATTCATGCTCGGGACATAGATTTGCCCGCGCTCGGTTGCAGAGGTATGTCGAATCTCCATCCGCGGTAACTGACCAAGCTGCACGGCCTGCTTGCTGATCGAGAACACGCCGGAAATTACAGCCTGCGAAGCTATGATCGCCGCGATGGTTGCAAGCGCCACGAGCGGATAATGCGCCCAGTCCGGAGCCACGGAGTAGAACGCGACCGGCGCTTTGCCTGGCGCAAGCAAGAGTGCTGCACCCTGCCCGAAATAGTTCAGCAGCAGGGCCGGCAACACGATGACCAGCCACGCGAAGCGGATGGGGAATTTTCCGAAATGGCCAATATCGGCGTAAAGCGTTTCGCAGCCCGTTACCGCAAGCACAACAGAGCCGAGCGATACGAACGCAATCCAGGGTTCGCGTAGAAACAGCGCGACGCCGTAGTAGGGATTGAGCGCACCCAGGATTGCGGGCGATTTCACGATCGAGGCAAATCCCAAGGCAGAGATGGTGACGAACCATATGATCATCACCGGTCCGAACAATCTGCCCACGGTTTGCGTGCCGCGGGCCTGAAGAACGAATAGACCGATCAAAATCGCCAGCGACAGGGGCATGACCAGCGGCGCGAAGGCCGGGCTCTGCACACTCAAACCTTCGACCGCGCTTAGCACAGAGATCGCAGGCGTCAGCATGCCATCGCCGAAAAAGAGCGCGAGGCCAAGAATGGCCACCGTCGTGATGGCGAGCTTCGCGCGTTTGCCGAGACCGGGCGTGCGATGGGCCAGGGCGGACAGCGCGAGGATTCCGCCTTCGCCATCATTGTCTGCTTGCATGATGAGGATGACGTATTTGAGC
>DATJGT010000032.1:0-41980 GCA_035494695.1 Rhizomicrobium sp.
ATCTCCACGTTTCGGTCAGCGAGCTCCTTGAGGATGGCAAACAGCATGTCCTGCTTGCGCATGGAGGACGCGTTTTCGATGCCGAGCTCTTCGGCGAAGGCGAGCAGGTCCGTGGGCGATTTGGATTTGAGGTCCTTGAGCTTCATAGCCTGCAGACCGGACTGGATAGTCATATTGGATACCTTGGAAACGTGAACTTTTGAGAGGATAGGCTCCCTAAACATCCGCCGGGCGCCCTTTTAATTGCCCGCCGAAGCTTCACTGGAGGTTGGTCGTCGCCGCGCCGGGTCTGACCGGGTGGACCTGCGTGTTTCCACGCTCCAATCGCCCGCGGCTGGATGGGGAACTAACGCCTTATACCGCGATTTGGTGCCGATGCAAAGGACTATCAAGGTCGAAAACGGATACCATCTTAGAACGGCTGAACGATTACCAGAATAACAATAAAGACCATCAATACCGCGGGAACTTCGTTCCAGGCCCGATAATACCGTGCGGTATGGGTATTGGCGTCGCGCTCAAAATCCTTGCGCCAACGCCCACACAGGTGATGAACCACAGTGAGCGCAACAACCAGTACAAATTTTACCTGAAGCCAACGGTCCTGATAGGCACCGGTAAGCCAAGCCAGCGTGGGACCCAAAATCCATACGGCGATCGCGGCGGGATTCATGATCGAGCGCAACAGTTTTCGTTCCATCGTCTTGAACCGCTCGGATCCCGCTGAACCGGGCTGCGCCTCCGTATGATAAACAAAGAGACGCGGCAGATAGAGCAATCCGCTCATCCACGCGATCACCGCAATGACGTGAAGTGATTTAATCCAATCGATGTAGTTCGAAAGGAAATTTCGTGCGGAATCAACCATACCGGTTCTCATATCCGCAGCGGGTTCGCTCGGCTGGACAAATTCGTCCAACCCCGCAGGTTACCGGTTCTCCTTGCTCGATCGCACGCTCGACCATATCTGCAAGCCCCGCAATGAACGAGGGATGTGTCCCAACGGTAGATACTCGTAGGTAGTGCGGGATGCCATGATGGATGGCAATTTCGGAGTAATCGATATCCAATTCCACAAGCGTTTCGGAGTGCTCCGAGACAAAGGCGATCGGCGCGAGGAGAACCCCCTTACCGTCAGCCCCTGCTCTGCGGATCTCCGCGTCTGTAGCCGGGCCGATCCACTCCAAAGGACCGACACGACTCTGATAACACAAGGCCCAATCCAGCCCTTCAATCCCCAACTTCTCCACAATGGCATAGGCGGTTTTTTCCACCTGCCATTGATACGGATCTCCGCGCGAGATCATGTGCTTCGGTAAACCGTGCGCCGATAGCAACAGGCGATAATCCACATCAGCCTTCCGATCCCCCAGGGCCCGAGAAATGAGCGATACCGTTGCAGCGACGAAACCATTATCGCACGGATAGCAGCAGATGCGCGCCTCCGGTACCTTCAGCGACGCAGCTTGCGCCGCCTGCCGCCAATCTCCCAATGATGATCCCGTGGTCGTCAGCGAATACTGTGGATACAGCGGTACAAGCACAATCCGCTCGGCATTCCATTCTCTTACGGCGCGGGCCGTTGCCACCGAAAGCGGTCTCCAGGCCCGCATGGCGATGAAGGTCTTCGCCAGGTGGCCACGTTCCTCAAGTTCCGATTCTAGCGCGTGTGCCTGTGCTTCGGTATTCTCCAGAATCGGCGAATGTCCCCCGAGTTTTGCGTAAATCGCCCGTGCGATCGGAGCCCGGCGCTTCGCGATGAGTCGCGCCAGCGGCTTCCTCAATAAGCTTGGTAGAGGCAGGACTGCTGGGTCCGAAAACAAATTGGCCAGGAACGGTTCAACAGCCTCAGGCGAATCCGGTCCACCAAGATTGAAGAGGACAATGGCGATCCTCACGTCTTCGCCCTGACCTCGGCCACGAGCGCCTGCACATGCTCGACGGGCGTTTCCGGGAGAACGCCATGTCCCAGATTAAAAATGAAAGGCCTGCCGCGAGTATGCCGCAAAATCGTTTCCGCTGCGGCCGACATTGCATTCCCGCCTGCCAACAGGACGATCGGATCCAAGTTTCCCTGAATTACGATCTCGGCAGGCAGCTCTTTCGTCGCCCAATCCATGGGCGCGCCGGCATCGAGAGACAGCACACTCACTCCGGTTTCGCGCGCGTACTCCACGTATCCTGCAAGCGTCGCCGCACGCGGAAACCCTATGATCTTTGCTTGTGGATGAACTTCACGGACCAACTCCACGACCCTTTTGGTTGGACGAACGACCCACTCGGAAAACAGATGCGCCGGCAGCCCGCCCGCCCAGCTGTCGAAAATCTGCACCGCATCAGCACCAGCATCGATCTGCCGAATTAAATGGAACGCAATGCAGTCTGCGAGACGGTACAGCAGATCGAGAAATCCAGCTGGGTCCCCATAACCCCACAGCTTGGCAGCACGCTGGTCCACGGAACCCGCGCCTTCGGCCAAATACGTGGCAAGTGTCCATGGTGCCCCAGCAAAGCCAAGCAATGCGATGTTCCCCGGGATCGACGATTTCACGAGTCCGATGCTCTCGTAGACTGGCATGAGTCTTTCATGCCAGCGAATCTCATTCGTCTCCAGATCGTTAGAGTTCGTGATACGCTCCAGCTTCGGTCCGGATTCGAATTCCACCCGTCGGCCCATCGCATACGGAATCACCAGAATGTCGGAAAACAAGATCGCCGCATCGAACCCGAACCGGCGGATCGGCTGAAGGGTTACCGTCGCCGCGATTTCCGGCTTCATACACATCGCCCAAAAGGATCCGGCTCTTGCGCGTGTTTCCCGATACTCAGGAAGATAGCGGCCAGCCTGTCGCATAAGCCAAATCGCAGGTGGAAAAGAAGTATCCCCCCCGAGGACTGCCAACAACCGGTTCTCGGCACTATTCTTCAAATAGAAAGGACTCCTGTATGATGAAGATGTTGTTTGCTCTGTGAGGATGTGGATTGAGTGGAAATCGGGGTGTTCTGTAAGCCGCAAGATATTGTGATTCAAGGCTATTGTGACCCACGCTGGACTCTACAGGATACTCAGAGATTTCAGGTCGCCCAAGCTAAAGCATCCAGAATGCTATGTAACCGCCCTGAAACTTCGGTGTTCGATCCACAAACTTGCCATTCCAGTGAGTCGTTTGAGAGGAAATTGTGACTGAATTTTTTCATATCCATCTTGTGTCGGATGCGACCGGAGAAACGTTAAACGCGATCGTCAAGGCTGCTACCGCTCAGTTCGAAGGCGTAAGTGTCAGGGATCATTTTTACGCGCTGGTCCGCAGCCAGCGTCAGCTTGAGCGGGTCATTGAGCACATACGCGACGAGCCCGGGATGGTGTTCTTCACCATCGTCAATCCGGATCTTCGGCGCGAACTTGAAACTCGCTGCCGACAATTACGGGTTCCTTGTCAAGGGGTTCTCGACGCGCCGATCGCATCGCTCAAGAAATTCTTCGGTGATGCAACTGAAACCCACAAGCCGGGCGGTCAGCATGAGGTGGATCAGCGCTACCTTAATCGCATCGAAGCTCTGAACTTCGCGATTGGCCATGATGATGGCCAGTCGCTTGATATGCTGAATGAGGCGGAAGTGGTTCTGGTGGGCGCAAGCCGTACCTCAAAGACACCGACTTCTGTTTATCTTGCGATCCGGGGGGTTCGCGCCGCGAACGTCCCGATCGTCCCAAATCTCCCCCCGCCACCGCAGTTACTTGCGGCTGATAAACCATTGATCGTGGGGCTGTGGGCATCCCCTGACAGACTGGTGCAGGTTCGCCGGAATCGTCTTAGTGTCCTGGGTGAAGTGCGCGACACGTCCTACGTGGATTTGGAGGCCGTTCGATCGGAAGTGATGGCGACCCGCAGGCTGTTCGAGCAGTTTGGCTGGTCGGCAATTGACGTTTCCCGCCGTTCGGTCGAGGAGACGGCCGCTGCGGTGACGAATCTGCTCGCCGAGAAACAGGGGACGGCCGAGGTCCGGGCCTGAGGCCGGGCCTTTCCTGACAGGCACTTTTTCGTAGAAGTAGTCACTGGCGATTCCCGAAGAACTCGGCATCATTCGCGCATGAATAACATCTCAAAGCTGGCCGGTATTATTGGATACCCAATTGTACAGTCATTATCGCCGCTACTGCACCGGTATTGGCTGGAGGAATATGGAGTCAGTGGCGAATACGTTCCGTTGGCCGCAGCGCCGAACGCACTTTCAAAGACCGTTCGTGCGCTTCAGGACGCAGGTTTTGTCGGCCTCAATGTCACGCTTCCGCACAAGGAAGCCGCATACTCCGCTGCTCATCAATTGGACAATGCGGCTCGTTCATGCGGCGCCGCAAACCTGATCCTGTTCCATTCCGGCGGACGGATCGAAGGCCGGAACACTGACGCGACCGGTCTGGCGGCCAGTTTGGTGGAGGAGATCGGAATTGAATATTTCGAAAATAAGAGTGTCGTGCTGCTCGGCGCGGGAGGCGCTGCTCGCGCCGCCGTTCTAGCCCTTGATCAGATGGGTGTGGGCGAAATTCGTGTGCTAGGCCGAAGTCTTTCGCGAGTGGAGGCGTTGCGTGGCCAGATGGGTCACACCGTCAAGACACCAGTTGTGGCTTGGAGCTGGCGAGACTGGCCGCGGGCGGCAAAGGACTCATTTGCAGTGCTGAACGCGACAAGCGGCGGCATGTTTGGAAAACCAGTACTTGATCTGCCGCTTGATCCGCTGCCGAAACGCGCAGCGGTTTATGATCTTGTGTATAATCCGTTAGAGACAAATCTCCTGAAAGAGGCACAGCTCCGCGGGAATCGGAGTGCCAACGGTCTTGGCATGTTGATCCATCAGGCCATTCCCGCATTTGCGGCGTTCTATGGCGTCACGCCCTCCGCCACGCCGGCGCTGCGAGCCAAGCTCGAGAAGGCGCTCGCACAGTGAGCGGTCCGTATTTGGTGGGCCTCACTGGCTCGATTGGCATGGGCAAAACGGAAACAGGCAAGATGTTTGCCCGCCTCGGAATTCCCGTCTACGACGCCGACGCATCCGTCCATCAGCTGTATGAGCGGGGGGGAGCGGCGGTCGAAAAAATTGCCAAGGAATTTCCGGGCTGCGTTGCCGGTGGCCGGGTGGACCGCGGGGCACTTGCTGATCGGGTGACGGGTGATCCGCAGGCGCTCCAAAGGCTCGAGCATATTGTCCATCCGTTAGTCGCAGAGGAACAGCGGCGCTTTTTGGCGCGATTTGCAGCGCAAGGCGCAGACATCGTGGTGCTGGATATCCCGCTACTTTTCGAAACCGGTGGGCACCAGCGAATGGATGCGGTTGTCGTGGTCTCCGCACCGCAGGCCATACAGCGCGCGCGCGTGCTCTCGCGCGCCGCTATGACCGAGGACAAGCTTGACCAGATTCTGGAGCGGCAGATGCCGGACGCCGAAAAGCGTGCACAAGCCCATTTCGTCGTGGAAACCGGAAAGGGCTTCGAGCATGCTTTTGAGCAGGTGAAACAAATCGTTGCGGCGCTGCGCGAGCAGCGGCAGAGGCAAAATACTCGTGCGTGAGATTGTTCTGGATACCGAAACGACGGGCCTCGACCCCTTCGACGGCCACCGGATCATTGAGATTGGCTGCGTCGAGCTAGTCGACCATTTGCCGACCGGGCGGACGTTTCAGGTCTATCTCAATCCGGAGCGTCTGGTCAGTGATTCCGAGCGGGTCCACGGAATTACGGACGCCTTCCTCGCTAACAAGCCGCTCTTTGGACAAATTGCGGGCGAACTGATGGAATTTCTCGGCGACGCGCCGCTTGTGATGCACAACGCCGCTTTCGATCTGAAATTCCTTAATCACGAGCTGCAGCGGATCTTGCATCCTCCGATCTCGTTGGCGCGCGCGATTGATACGATTGAAATCGCCAAGAACAGAATACCCGGAGCGCGCTATTCGCTCGACGAACTGTGCAGGCGCTTCGACGTGGACCTCTCGGGCCGTTCAAAGCACGGGGCGCTTCTCGACGCGCAGCTGACCGCACAGGTCTATCTGGAACTCGTTGGTGGAAGACAGACGCGACTCGAATTGGCCCCGATCGAAATTTCTGCCGCTGATATCATCGCTGAAATAATGGTACCGCGAATTCGCCCAGAACCATTGCCGTGCCGTATTGACGCGAAAGATCTCGCGCTTCATGCGGCCTTCGTTGCGGCAGAGTTGGGAAATCAGGCGATCTGGACCTGGGCCTGATCACACGACTTGTGGGCCAGCCCCGGTGGACTGCTGCTCGGCCTGCTTTGCCCGGTAAAGAGCGGAAAAATCGATCGGCTCAATCATCAGGGGTGGCATTCCTCCGTCGCGGATGACGTCCGCCACAATCCGTCGGGCGAACGGAAAGATTATGTGGGGAGCCTCGATCAGCAGGAACTGCTGCAGAATTTCCTCCGGGGCATTCTGAATAACAAACAGTCCCGCATAGATGAGTTCCAGGAGAAAGACCGCTTTTTCTTCGGCTTTGGCGGAGACACGGAGCTTGAGCTCCACTTCAAAATGTTCGCTGTCCACGCGCCGCGCCTGCAAATCAACGCCGAGATCGATTTGAGGGCGGGCGGCTGGCGCCATCGGCGCCGCAGGATTTTCGAAAGAGAGGTCCTTGACATATTGGCCCACGATCTGAACGCGAAGTCCGTCGGGCGGAGTACCCGACATACCACCGTCACCGTTTGTCCGTCCGATATCTGGATTGCTCATGCCGACCTCGAAGAAAGTGGGCGGGGCTAACACAAATCGCGCAGTCGTGACAAGGATGAGCCCGATTCTTATACGGTTTCGGGTGAATTTTCAGCTGGCTGTCGTTTCAGCGGGAAAATAGTTCGCGGCTGGACCCCTATGCTGCCAAGGACTAGGCTAATCCGTTATCGGCTGGGGACAAACAGGCCTAAGGAAACTGCTGTATGGCGAACTCTCAGCTGCTTTACATACTTCTCCTCGCTATGGTCGCGGGCGTCATTCTGTTCCGGCTCTACACCGTGCTTGGCCGGCGCACTGGCAATGAACGGCCCCAGCAAGATCGCTTTCAGGCCCTTGCGGGAGCAGAGAAGCCGGTAAGCGACAGTGTTACGCGGCTTCCGGATCGAAGTGCGGAGAACGTGCAGGCGGTTGCGGGAGGCGCTCCGGCTGGGCTGCTCGATATCAAGCTTGCAGATCGCACTTTTGATCCTGGCCATTTTCTCGATGGCGCCCGGCATGCCTACGAGATGATCGTGACCGCTTTCGCCCAAGGTGATCGTGCAACCTTGCGGCCTTTGCTGAACAACGATGTCTATGCGGCCTTCGAGAAAGTCATCGAGGCGCGCGAAGCGAAGCGGGAAAAGGTCGCCTTCACGCTGGTTGGATTTCAGGAGGTGAAGATCATCGACGCGATATTGAAGACCACCCTCGCGGAGGTGACGGTATCCTTCGGCGCCCAGTTCATTTCCTCGACCACGGATGCGAGCGGTTCGCCGATCGAGGGGGATCCGAAGTCGGTGCGCAGCGTGACAGACATCTGGACGTTCGAGAGGAACGTCCGCTCGAGCGATCCCAATTGGCGCTTGGTTGGCACATCAGGTGAGGCCGAGCTTCAGGGCCATTGATGCGGTGGCGCTCATGGTTCGTTGCGCCGCTAGTGTTATGCGTTGTCGTGGCAGGCGTAACAGCACTGATCCTGTGGCGAATCGGAAAGCCCTCAGCACCGAGAGCGCAGTACATAATTCTGCGGCTGGTGAGATTCGCAGAGCTTCCCGGCTGGAAAGACACTGACGCACGGGCCGCTCTCGAAGCGTTCCGCCGCTCCTGCTCAGTTCTCGCCAAAGCCGCCACAAGGACACTGGGCCGGGACGGGTACGCCGGCATGGCCCAGGATTGGCGCCCAGTTTGCGCCAATGTCCCCGATTCAGCGAGGGACATCGCGGCCGCCCGCGGTTTTTTTGAAAGCGCATTTTCAGCGCTCGAAATTCGCCAGTCCAATGGTGCTTCGGCGCTATTCACCGGCTATTACGAACCGGAACTCTCGGCCAGTCTGACCCGGGCAGCCCGCTACCAAACACCGATATACGGCGTGCCTCTAAGCTGGGCCAGTGCCAATCTCGGCGCATTTCACCGCGATCTGGAAGGCGGCCATATCGAGGGCTGTGTTCACGAGCATCGCTTTGCGCCCTGCGCGGCACGCGCGGAGATTGACGCGAACGGCATGCCGGATGCGCCAATCCTGTTCTATTCGGACGATCCGGTTTCGGTATTTTTCCTCCATATTCAGGGATCTGGTCGCGCACTTATCGATGATGGCTCAATGGTTCGACTGGCCTACGCCGGTCAGAACGGTCAGCCCTATACGCCCATCGGGCGTGTATTGATCCGGAAAGGCTTTCTAGATCGCGATCACATGTCCATGCAGGCGATCCGCACCTGGCTTCGGGCGAATCCGCGAGTTGCACAAAACATCATGGAGAGCGACAAATCCTACGTTTTCTTTCGTGAACAGTCGATTGGAGATCCCGGATTGGGGAGCCCCGGAACGGAAGGCGTGCCGCTCACGCCGCGCGCAAGCCTTGCTGTCGACGCGCGCTGGCATCCGCTTGGAGTGCCATTCTATGTCGCGACTTCGCGGCCCGATGCTGACCCCCGTCTTTCCGACAAACCATTCCGGCAACTCCTGATCGCGCAGGATACAGGGGGTGCGATTCGAGGGCCCATGCGCGCGGACATATTCTGGGGATTCGGATCGGATGCCGAATCGATTGCCGGACGAATGAAGGCACGCGGCCGAATCTTCGTGCTGATTCCAAAAAAAGTGGCGCCGCGACTCCGCACTCCACTGCGGCTGCACGAATGACGATCAAGGGCCGGCGCACGATTACGGAGGAGGAACGGAGACTGTTCGAAGCGGCGCTGCGTGACGCCAGCACCCTTGAGCGGCAATCGTCGAAGCCCAACACCGTGCCCCAGCCGAGTCCAAGAAAACAGCCGAACGCCGCAGCCCAGCGCCCTCGGGCGCCAAGCGGCATCGACGGCCGCACGGCGGAGCGGTTGCGCAAGGGAGTCATCGAACCGGACGCGAAGCTGGATCTTCATGGGCTGACGGAAGGTACTGCACATCGCGCCCTTGTCACGTTTCTCCGCGGCGCCCTTTCGCGGGGCGTGCGGCTGGCGCTCGTCGTGACAGGAAAGGGGCGCAAGGCATATGCTTCCGATGAACCATTCGACCTCGAGCTCGACCGATCCGCCCGGGGCGTGCTGAAGGCAATGGTGCCGCGCTGGCTTCAGGAACCCGAACTTGCGGGCTTCGTTGCGGATGTGAGGAGCGCACATCGGCGCCACGGCGGATCCGGCGCGCTCTACGTCTATCTGCGTAAAGAAAAGAAGCGCGGATGAAACAATCCTTCGCGACCATTTCGATTTCAACGCACGGACAAGCGCTCTACGAATTTACCGCCAGAGTTCGGGATTTTATGCGGGAATCGCAGATCGCGAATGGACTCATCACCTGTTTTGTCCGGCACACCTCCGCCTCCCTTCTCATCCAGGAGAACGCCGATCCGGATGTCCTGCGTGATCTCGCCGATTTCATGAACCGTTTGGTGTCGCGTGATGAGAGGCTGTATCACCACACAACGGAGGGCCCGGACGATATGCCAAGCCACATCCGCGCGATGCTGACGCAATCGTCATTATCCATTCCTATTCAAGATGGAGCATTGCTGCTGGGGCGCTGGCAGGGTCTTTATCTCTTCGATCATCGGGACGCGCCGCATGACCGCAACATTGTCCTGCACGCGATCGGTGAATGATCAAAGCAAGCCCGCCGCTTCGGCCATACGCGCCAGTGACTGTCCCGGCCGGGCGCCGAAATGCGAGATGACTTCGGAGGCGGCGAGCGCTCCCAATCGTCCGGAATCACCGAGTCCGTTGCCGTGCGTGATCCCGTAGAGAAAGCCCGCAGCGAATTGGTCGCCGGCGCCGGTGGTGTCGATGACCCGATCGACAGGCACAGCATCGATTACGTGAATGTCATTTTGGTGGGCGATGACGCAGCCCTTCTCCGAGCGCGTCAGTGCAGCGATGCCAGGCCAGGTGCGGAGGGACTGCAGCACTGCGTCGAAATCCGATGCTTCGAATAGCGCCTTGGCTTCCTCTTCATTGGCGAAAAGAATGTCGATGTTGGAAAGGAGTTCACGGAATTCTTCTCGCCAACGTGCCACGCAAAACGGGTCAGACAGGGTAAAGGCCACTTTTCTGTCGGCGCGTTTCGTAATCCGGATTGCCTTGTTGATGGCCGCTTTGGCCTCCGGAGCGTCCCAGAGATAGCCCTCCACATACAGAACCTGTGCGGCTGCGATTTCGATCTCGTCGATATCGGAACGATCAAGTTCTCGGCTCGCACCCAAATAGGTGTTCATGCTCCGGTGGCCATCGGGCGTCACGACAATCAAGCTGCATGCCGTCGCCGGCCCATCCGCAGCCATTTTGGTCTCAAACGCAACACCGATTGTCCTGAGACTGTCCGCGAAGGTTGCCCCTAACCGGTCCTCTTTCGTTTTGCCCACAAAGAGTCCCTTGCCTCCCAAGGCAGCCAGCCCTGCCATGGTGTTCGCTGCGGACCCACCAGCAATCTCCTGCGGCCGCGGTAACGTGCGGTAAAGCTGTTGGGCCCGAAATTCATCGACTAATGTCATGACCCCCTTGGCGATGTGGTGTTCGAGCAGAAACTCGTCGTCGACGGCGGCGATAACGTCCACGATGGCATTTCCAAGTCCGGCAACGTCATATCGCGCTGTCAAAGAACCTTCCCTCCTGTTGGGCGGCGAATAATCGATTCGATAGTGGAGCGTGGCAATGTTCGCAAGCGCGCGAAAGGCAGTCGAAATCCTTTTCGATCCCGTCTTTTTCGGAGTTGTGCTGAAGGCGCTGGCGCTGACAATCGGACTGTTCGTCTTGCTGTTTCTGGGCCTTGAGTACTGCATTCATTGGCTGATTGCAGTTTACCCGCAATGGTCTGGCGGGTTCATCACAGCAATCGCAACGTTTCTGTTCGTGCTGCTCGCGTATGTTCTTGGTGCGCCCGTTGCGGCGCTTTTCGCTGCGCTTTTTTTAGACGACATCGCGCGAGCAATTGAAGCCAAGAGTTATCCCGTGGACCCATTGGCGCCGGGCGCACCCTTCTGGCACGCCCTTCTGAGCGGCTTAAGGCTCTTCGGCTGGACTTTGATTCTTGGCATTCTCCTTTTGCCGCTCAATCTCCTGCTGCCCGGAATCGGGGCGCTTTTGTCGCTCCTGGTTAGCGGATGGCTCTTGGGCCGGGAATATTTCGAGCTCGCCGCCCTCCGCCACATTTCCTGGAAATCCGCGACTTCCCTGCGCCGCCGACATCCTTTGGCAATTCTCGCCGGTGGGCTCCTTATTGCACTCCTGGCGGCGATCCCGTTTATAGATCTCTTCGCGCCGGTGTTGGGGGTGGCGCTCATGGTCCACGAGTTCAAGCGATTGGCGAAGGGCAACTCGAATGAAGTCGAGTAAAATCTTTCTGCTTGTTTTCTGTGCATTGACCGGCTGTGCCGCGCCGGCGAACCGGGCGGCACTACCCACACCGCCTCTGGGCGAACCGGGAAATATTGCCGGAATGGATGCCTCCCGAATCCGCATTGCATTTGGCACACCGCAATTTGTGCGCAAAGACGGAGCGACAGAGATGTGGCGTTACGACAACGGCGCTTGCCGTGCGTTCTTTTTCTTCTATCCGAACGGAAATTCTCTCGCCGTCCGCCACGTGGAAACATTGCCGCACGGCGCAACGCAGGCTGCCGATTCTAATTGCCTCGCTGGATTGCTCGCGCGCGCAAAGGGTGTTTCCTGACGGGCGGCCTCGGTGTCGGCATTTCGGCCTCTTTGGTTTTGTGCTTGAAGCGGCAGAGATCGCGTACGACGCACACAGGACACCTGGGTTTGCGCGCGACGCAGGTATAGCGGCCGTGCAGAATCAGCCAATGATGCGCATGCAGGCGATAGTGGTCGGGCACCACGCGTTCGAGCGCGTGCTCCACCTCGAGCGGTGTCTTTCCCGGTGCCAGTCCGGTGCGATTGGCGACACGGAAGATATGCGTGTCGACCGCAATGGTTGGTTCACCGAACGCAACGTTGAGCACAACATTTGCGGTCTTGCGTCCGACACCTGGAAGGGCCTCGAGTGCTTCGCGATCGCGCGGCACCTTTCCACCGTGCTTTTCGATCAGAGTGCCTGAAAGCCCAATGATATTCCTGGCCTTCCCGCGATGGAGCCCGATGGTCCTTATGTACTCGGTGAGATTCGCTTCTCCCAGCTTGACCATCTGTTCCGGCGTGTTCGCGATGCGGAACAGCTTTTCCGTTGCCTTGTTCACGCCCTTATCGGTCGCCTGTGCAGAGAGCACGACCGCGACCAGCAGTGTGTAGGGATTGACGTAATCGAGCTCGGTTTTCGGTTCGGGCGTGTGCGCCTTCAGGCGAGCAAAGAAGGTCTTGACCTCCTTCTTGGTGAACGGCGCAGCCATCAGGGACTCAAGCAATGACGATCTCTCGACTTTGATATGGAAAAGCCTCAATTCGCAATCGCAGGGGGAACGATCGTTTACGCTTGCCCGTTATCCGTCCAACTGCGCAAAGGAGGCGTTGTATGCATATCAAAAGCTTGACCATCGGGGTGATGATGATGTCTGCGCTTGCGCTTTCGGCATGTGGCACCACGCCCGGTGAGCGGGCTGTGTCCGGTGGCCTGATTGGCGCAGGCGCAGGCGCGGCAATTGGTGCGGCCACCGGCAATCCGGCAACTGGCGCTGCGATCGGCGCGGCGACAGGCGCGGCAGTGGGTGCAGTAACAGACCCGTGCACATTGAATTTGGGTGATCCTTGGTGGGAGCAGCATGGCGGTCGCGCGGAATACGAGCGCCGCTGCGGGCATCCGCCGCCCTGAAAGGCGACCATTAGCTTGTAAGCGAGGAGCCCGCTGCAAACGCGGGCTTCTCTTTTGCCTTGTCCGGAACTCTGGCCCTCGCCATTCTTTTAATTATGGTTGTGTCCGAAAATCCTGTGCTTCTTGATGCTGTTCTCCGGCCCAATCCGCCGATGAATTCTCGCGCCCTGGTGTCTGCGCTGGTGTTCGTCGCGGCCGTGAATCTCGCAAATGCGCTGATCTTTGTACTCCACGGCGCGTGGCCCATTGCACCGTTCATGGGCTTGGACGTGCTGCTGTTGGGCTGGGCATTTCAGGCGAGCCGGGTGGCGGCCCGAGCCTTCGAACATGTGAGGCTTACCCCGTTGGAACTGGCTATTATGCGCCACTCGAAACGCGGGGCAGAGTGCCAGTTCCTCCTCAATCCCTACTGGGTCAGCGTGCATCTTGCAGAACCGGAAGACATGCCCCGCGCGCTGATGCTGCGCAGTCACGGCAAAAGCATTCGAATCGGCGATTTTTTGGGGCCGCGTGATCGCCGCTCCTTTGCCGAAATACTTAAAGATGCACTGAGATCGGCGAGGTCGTGGCGGCCATCGTGACCATGCGTATCTCAACCGTCCAATCCGAGTACATCCGCCATTGAGTACAGGCCGCTTGACTTGCCCTGAGCCCATCGCGCGGCCGCCAATGCGCCGCGCGCAAAGATCATTCGGTCCTCGGCGACATGCGAAAGCACTACACGCTCGTGCGGGCCTGCGAGCATGACGCTGTGCTCTCCCACGACGGTGCCGCCGCGCAAGCTTGCGAAACCGATGGCGCCCGGCTTTCGCGGACCGATATTTCCATCACGGCTGCGGACGGAATTCTCCGCCAGCGGCCGGCTTCTACCTTCGGCCACCGCTTCGCCCAGGAGAAGCGCCGTTCCCGACGGTGCATCCACCTTTGACCGATGATGCATCTCAAGGATCTCCACATCGAACTCCGACAACGCCTTTGCCGCCTGTCTAACGAGCGAAGCAAGGAGCGTGACGCCCAAGCTCATGTTGCTGGATTTGATAATGACAGATTCACCCGCGAGTGCAGTGACCTGTGCCTCCTGCTCTGGGGAGAATCCGGTACTCCCCAGAACGTGCACAACGTGCGCGTCTGCAGCCAACCTTCCGAACGCGAGGGATGCCGCGGGCGCTGTGAAGTCGATCAGGGCGTCTGCTTCCGCCATCCCGGCGGCCGACACTTCCGTGAGTTCAATTGAGGACGGTTGTGCGCCGGCGAAAGTGCCGGCATTTTTGCCGAGATCCGGATGGGCATTTCTCGCGAAAGCCGCGGCAAGCACGTAATCGCGCGATTGCAGGATCGCACGCACGACCGCTTGTCCCATTCTTCCCGTCGCGCCGGCGACAGCAATGCGTAGTGGGCTCGTGCTCATAGCCGGAAGTGAACGAAGTTCGCGACGAAGTACCCGGCGATAGCCTGACCGAACCAGGGGATTGCCGGAATCAGAACATAGGTTCCGACCCGCAGGCCCGTTGGCAGATCGAATGGCCACTCCCGGACGGCCTCAATCCGTGCCTCGAAGGCCAGCAGCCCCTGAAGTTTGCCGATGGCACCGGGTTCCCGTGACGCCTGGGCACGCGCATGCTGAATTTCCTGGCGGATTGCATCGAGCTCGGCCTGCTTCGTTGCGCGAATCCGCCGGTGGACCTGCTCCATCGGTCTAATGAAAATCCAAATACCCATGGCAGCCGCGAGCAATAAAATCGCGAATGTGACGGCATCCATGTTGTTTCCGATGAAGAACAGCAAGATCACGGCAGCGACGCTGAACCAGATCAGCGCATTTCTTGCGCCATGTCTGCCTATAACATTTAGCGAATCGATTCGCAGAAGATCGACAACCAGACCTCGCTCGATACCATCTGCCCAACCGCGCGTGCCCTGAGCGCTCTGAACGATGCCCCTCGCAAAGAGTGCGCCCACCAAAGAGTCGATAATGGCGAACCAGAGGTACATCGCGGGATGAATGGAAATCAGCTCCTGGGGCACCGCCAAGAGCGTTGGGCCGAATCCGGCGATAATGCCAATGCCGGTCGCCCAGCGCAGTCGCCTTAGGGTTTCAGCGCTATAGGCGCTCGTTGCAAATTCCTTGCAAGCGGGCATCACGGCACATAGGGCAGCCTCATCTGCGTTGTCCTTAGTTCGTGCGTAGCGCTGCATACCGAGGGCCACCGCAACGAGCAGGGATAGTATGCATCCTGGCCAAACACCGGGCTCCAGATTCCAGCCATGTGCATCTTTGGCAAAGGGCGGGTAGTGATCGAGTGCAAGCGCGGCGGCGAAACTCACCAGCAGGAGAAGAAGAATCCCGACCGTTGTCCCCCAGAGTCCCAGCGGCGAGAGCTTGTAGACAGCAGACTCGAACGGCGCCCGGGGCATCGAGCTAGCCGGGACACTCGGCGCGGCGGCATCGGTCATGCCCCAAGCTTTGCGCCGAGATGGGCTCTTGTCGAGAGGTCAGCGAGGCATTCGATTCGAAGCCTAGGCTGTCGGAAAATCTGTCTCCGCCTTCCGCGCCACTGTGACCATCGCGGGCCTGAGGAGCCGATCCCCGATCACATAGCCCATCTGGACGACGGTGACGATGGTGCCGGCCGGCTTGCCCTCCCCGGGCACCTCTGCAATGGCCTGATGAAGGTGCGGATCGAACTTACCATCGGACGTATCTATTGGCCTCACACCATGCCGCTCCAGCGTCGCGAGGAGTTGCCGTTCAGTCGCCTCCACACCCTCGATGACCGCCTTTACCTGTGGACTGGCGCTTTCGCGGGCCTCTTTGGGACAAGCTTCGATCGCACGCGCGAAGTTGTCCGCGACAGCGAGAATGTCCCGCGCGAACGCAGCGATGGCATATTGCGACGTCTCGAGCCTCTCGCGCTCCGCCCGTCGACGGGTGTTCTCGGCATCCGCGAGAGCGCGTAGCAGCCGGTCCTTCAGCTCCGCTACTTCTGCTTGCGGTGCCGAGGCCTGCGCTGTGTCCCCTTCACTTGTGTCATTCGCGGGCTGCGCCTCCGGAATGTAGTCTTCGTGATCGCCGCTCATCTCTTCCTCAAATGCATCAGCCGAGCAACCGGCCCACGACCTTGGCCGTGTGATCGACCATTGGAATGATCCGGCCGTAGTTCAACCGCGTCGGCCCAAGCACCCCCACGACTCCGATAACCTTGCCCTGTGCATTGGCGTACGGAGCCGCCACAATGGAAGAGCCAGAAAGGCTGAACAACCGATTCTCCGAGCCAATGAAAATTTTCACGCCGTCGCCTTGTTCGGCCAGTTCAAGCAGCCTGATCAGATCGTTCTTGCGCTCGATGTCCTCGAACAGCATGCGGATGCGCGCTAGATCGGTCTGGGCCTCAACCGAATCCAGAAGATGCGATGTGCCACGGACGATGAGAACCTTCTCGTCATCGGCTCTTTCCTGATTGCCAGTTATCGCAAGCGTCGCGAGACCCTCTGCGACGATTTTTGCCGTCAGCTGGTCAAGTTCCGCCCGCTCTCCTTCAAGCTCCGCGAGAATTTCAACGCGCGCGGTATCTAGCGTGCGGCCGCGGAGGCGCGCGTTAACATAGTTGGACGCTTCTGTCAGCGCCGAGATCGGCAGGCCCGGCGGCGTATTGATCAAACGATTCTCGACTTGTCCGTCTTCGCTGACGATGACAACCAGCGCTTTTCCGGGAGCTACGCCGACAAACTCGATATGCTTTAGGGCGCTCTCCTGTTTTGGCGCTACGACCAGACCCGCGCAGCGCGACAGCCCGGAGAGCATCATCGTTGCCTGCGTGAGGACATCTTCGAGACCGTGTCCGCCACCCGAAATTCGCGCTTCGATCGCCGCCCTCTCGCTGGGAGAGAGTTCACCGATTTCAAGCAGACCGTCGACGAACAACCGCAAACCCTTCTCGGTCGGCACCCGGCCGGCACTTGTATGTGGTGCATAGAGCAGACCCAATGCTTCGAGGTCAGCCATCACGTTGCGAATGGATGCCGGCGACAGGGAATGGGGCAACCTATGGGAAAGCGTGCGCGAGCCGACGGGCTCTCCTGAGGAGAGATAGGCGTCGACGAGGTGACGCAGAATCTCGCGCGAGCGCTCGCCAAGCTCACCTGAAAGCATGCGCGCCTGAGTACTATCTATCGTCGTGCCGCCCAAACGGAGGTCCTCGCGCGAGCTAACCTATTGTTTTACAAACGCTCTCGGCCGAGCAAAGGACGCATTGCGGCGTCCGGCTCAGCAGGGCTAGGTAGCGGTAGAGACCGGCGACTTCAAGGATGGAATCCATGCGCCCCAGCAAACGTGCAGTGGATCAGATGCGACGAGTCGAATTCACACGCGGCTTTGCCAAGCACGCGGAAGGATCTTGTCTCGTGAAGTTCGGGGACACGCACGTGCTCGTGACCGCAAGCCTGCAGGAGCAGACCCCGCCATTTCTTAAGGGTAGCGGTAAGGGCTGGGTTACGGCCGAGTACGGCATGCTGCCGCGCGCCACACATGAGCGGACGCGGCGAGAGGCGGCGCAGGGAAAACAGTCTGGGCGCACTCTCGAAATTCAACGCCTGATCGGGCGCTCGCTTCGGGCTGTTGTGGACCTCTCGGCCTTGGGCGAGCGCCAGATCGTTCTGGATTGCGATGTGCTTCAGGCAGACGGCGGCACCCGCACGGCCTCGATTACCGGAGGCTTCGTTGCGCTTCACCAATGTCTCGAATTTATGCGTAAGACCGGAATGGTGACAAAACCTGCTCTGAAACACCACGTCGCCGCCGTGTCTTGTGGCATCTGTCAGGGGGAAGCGGTTCTGGACCTCGACTACGCAGAAGATTCGACGGCGGAAACCGACGCGAATTTTGTCTTGACGGGATCCGGCGGGCTTGTCGAGGTGCAAGGAACCGCTGAAGGCGCTCCGTTTACTGACGATCAGTTTACAGAGCTCCTTCGCCTGGCGCGCAAGGGTATCGGCGAACTTGTACGATTACAGAAAGAAGCGGTCGCATGATCTTGGCGCGGGGCACCACGGTCGTTGTCGCAAGCCACAATGCCGGAAAGGTGCGTGAACTCCGCAAGTTACTTGCACAGTTTGGGATCGTCACAAAGGGCGCCGCGGAGCTCGGTCTCGCGGAACCGGACGAAACCGGTGCAACGTTCAAGGAAAACGCTGTCATCAAAGCCGTAGCCGCAGCCGAGGCAACCGGATTACCTGCTCTTGCCGACGATTCGGGGCTCTCGGTGGAAGCGTTGAACGGTGCACCTGGCATCTATTCGGCTCGGTGGGCTGGTCCGAACAAGGATTTCTCTGCCGGTATAGCGCGAGTGCAGCGGGAGCTGGAGGCGATAGGCGCAGGAGACTACGCAGCGAAATTCGTCTGTGCGCTCGCCTTTGCCGAACCGCATGGAAGGACAGAGATATTCGAAGGCGAAGTGCATGGATACCTGCGGTTCCCGCCTCGCGGCGACAAGGGCTTTGGCTATGACCCGATCTTTGTTCCTGACGGACTGTACAACACCTTTGGTGAAATGGAGCCCGAGCAAAAGCGCGCGATGAGTCATCGCGCACGCGCTTTCGAGAAATTCAAGACCCAGGTCGGACTGTTGAAACTGCATGAATCCTGATTCAAAGAGTGCGTTCGGAATCTATGTCCATTGGCCTTTTTGCGCAGCCAAGTGCCCTTACTGCGATTTCAACAGCCACGTGCGCGCGCAGATTGACGAAGAGACCTGGCTGGCGGGAATTCTGCGCGAACTGCAATATGTGCACGGGCTCCAGATTGGCCCGCGGGTGCCAGTTACGAGTATTTTCTTCGGGGGTGGGACCCCGTCATTGGTGACCGCGAATGCGATCGAGGGTGTGCTTCAGCAAATTGCACGACTTTGGACCATTGCGGAAAAGGCCGAGATCACGCTCGAATCTAATCCCGCGAGCGCCGAGGCCGGCCGGTTCCGGGATTATCGCTCGGCTGGAATCAACCGTCTTTCGCTTGGCGTACAGGCACTGAACAATGCCGATTTGAAGGCACTCGGCCGGCTCCACGACGTCGTCGAAGCGAAAGCGGCGTTGAAACTGGCGATGCGCATCTTCGATCGCGTGTCGCTCGATCTGATTTATGCGCGGCCGCGACAGATGTTACGCGACTGGCGTTCTGAGCTTGCAACGGCGCTGGCGTTCGAAACGGAGCACCTGTCCCTTTATCAACTCACTATTGAACCGGCAACTCCCTATGCGACGCTGGCAAAGACGGGAAAGCTGACACTTCCGGACGATGACACCGCCGCGGCTCTCTATGAACTCACACAGGAGATGACTGAGGCTGCCGGAAGGCCGGCCTATGAAGTTTCCAATCATGCTCGACCAGGTGCGGAATGCCGGCACAATTTGCTCTACTGGCGGTATGGCGACTACGCAGGCGTTGGGCCGGGCGCGCACGGCCGGCTTACGTTAGGGGGGCGGAAGTTCGCCACTTCGGGAGAGCGGCTACCGGAGCGATGGTCGCAGTTTGTCGGTCAACACGGGCACGGATATACCGAGCAACATGAAATTCCCGATGCGGATGCTGCGCGCGAACATCTGCTGATGAGCTTGCGGCTAACCGAAGGTCTGGACATTGCCGGCTACGAGGCGCGGTGGGGTATCGCAATCGATCAGGGTCGCACTCGTGCGCTGAAGGAAGAGGGCCTTTTGCGCACTGCGGCCCAACGTATCGCTCCCACTGCGAAAGGGCGCCTAGTCTTGAACAGCGTGATTGCAGCGCTGTCGAATTAGCTACCCTGTGCCTGGAATGTGCGGGGTGCGGGATCGACGACTCGCATCCCGTCCGGCTCGATAACCAAGATGGCGAGCCCGCGATCTGTGCTTCCGTCTGGATTGAAGCGAAAAATTCCGGTCACGCCCTGAAACCCATTTGGGTCAGTCAGTTGTGGGACTGTGAAACGATGATATGGTGTGCCGGGCGCAAGCGCCGCAACCAGCGAAATTGCATCATAGGCAAGCGGGGCTAACTGAGCTGGAGCATCACCGAAGACGGCCCGATATTTTGCCGCAAATGCGTCTTCACTAATTGGAGGGGGTGCAGCGAACCAGCTGCCCGCCAGAACCGGTTCGCTCGTAAGACTTCGATCTGCCCACAAGCCCGTTCCCAGCAGCTTGGGTTGAGCCGTACTGGCGGCGCTGCCTCGCAGTAGTGCCGCAATGCTGCGCAATTGTGTGCCGCCCTGGGCGATCAGAATAGAGTCGGCGCCGGATGCCACAACACCTTTAATCGGGCCGGACAGATCGGAAGCGCCGGGGTCAAACCGTTCCACTGCAGTGACCTGGAGTTTTTCCGCTACCGTTACCCGGCGGAACGCGTCCGCAACGTGATCACCATAGGCGGTGCGCGGAATGAGCGCCGCGAATTTCAAATTGCCGTGAGTCGCCGCGTAGGAAATCACGCGCTCCACTTCAGTTTCAGGTTGAAAGCTCAGCAGATAGACGCCGTTTCCGGCGACGGCCCGATCCGTCGAGAAGGAGATCACCGGAACGCCGCGATCGCGGGCGAGCGCGGCAACAGCTGTTGCCGATGAAGCAAACAAAGGCCCAACAATGACTTCGGCACCTTGGGCAAGCAGCGTTCGCGCCGCGGCGGCCGCCTGCTGGGGTGTCGATCCCTCGTCCCCGGGCATCAGAAGAATGTCCGGATCGTGGGCGTCGAAAAGCGACAGCTGCGCGGCATTCATCATGCCCTTGGCAAGCGCGCGAGTTGCCGCCGATCCATTTGAGAAAGGGAGGAGCACGCCCACTCTGACTGGGGTGCGACCCTGCGGCATGTTGGATAGTCGCAGGAACCCTGGTTCTTCGTGGGTCAAGGGACGTTTGGCCGTAGTCCCTGTAGTCGCGACGGGAACTGGCGCCGGGGCTGGTTTGGGCGCGGGAACCGGGGCGCAAGAGGCGGCGACCGCTATCGCAAGAAGCCCCGCAATTGCGCAAAATGCGGTGCGTATTCGCGGTCCGGCAAATGAAACCAATTCCATCGAATCCTCTTTCGCTGAAACGATCGCGAGGCCGCATGGCCCTTGCTTCGGCTGCCCTGGCAGGCGACAGCCTTGACCCCGGCCTTTACGTCACGGCCACCCCGATCGGCAATGCCCGCGATATTACTCTGCGCGCACTCGATGTGCTTCGCGCGTGCGATCTCATAGTCGCTGAGGATACCCGGGTCACAGCAAAATTGCTTGCCATTCACGGAGTTTCAAAGCCGCTCACTGCTTACAATGACCACAACGCGCTTCACGAGCGGCCAAAATTGTTAGCCCGGCTGCGGGAAGGCGCCCGAATCGTACTGGTCAGCGACGCTGGCACTCCGCTCATTTCCGATCCCGGATACAAGCTGGTGCGCGAAGTTCTGGCGGAGCACTTACCCGTACAAGTGGTCCCCGGGCCATCTGCCGTTCTGGCAGCGCTTGTGCTTGCAGGGATACCCGCAGACCGTTTTCTCTTTGCAGGCTTTCTGCCGCCGAAGCCAGGCGAGCGCCGCCGCGCGCTTGAGGGCCTCCGCGATGTTCCCGCGGCGATTGTTTTGTTTGAGTCGAGCCCCCGGCTTCGCGACAGTCTCGCGGATATGGTCGACGTCCTGGGCGCAAGGCCCGCAGCAATCGCCCGCGAGTTGACAAAGGTCTATGAAGAGGTCCGACGCGGCGATCTCAGGTCACTGGCTGCAGAATTTGCAACCCGCGCCGCCCCGAAGGGCGAAATCACTGTCGTCGTTGCTTCGGCTCCAAAAAGAGAGGCAGATTTCGCGAAAATCGACAAGTTGCTGTCGAAGGCCTTGGAACATATGCCACTGAAGAGTGCGGTGGACCTTGTTGTGGAGGCATTCGATCTGCCAAGGCATGGCATTTATCAGCGAGCCCTTTCAATCAAAACGCATGGCACGAATTGAGGACTCCAGATTTCGGCAGCGCGCGGAGCGTCTCGGACGCCGCGGCGAAATTTTGGCAAGTTTGATACTGATGATGAAGGGCTATCGCATTTTGGGAAGGCGCGTTCGTACCCGTCTGGGAGAAATTGACCTGATCGCCCGCTCACCCTCAGGCATTCTTTGCTTCATCGAGGTGAAATTTCGCGCACTAGGCGATATGGCGATCCATGCCGTGACGCCGCGACAGCAGGTGAGAATTGCGCGGGCGGCAGAGCTCTACGTCTCGCAGCGGCCAGGTTTAGGTTCGAAAGGGGTCCGCTTCGACATTGTGACCTGGGGAGCGAAGGGTTTTCCAAAGCATGTTCGAGACGCCTGGCGACCGAGCAGTTGAGTGCAAAACCGAGGCAGGCACATGCGGACGAACGAGAACAATCCGATTGCTTGAAGGAACCCCCTCGGAATTGTGGAAGCGGATGAGGGCCGCATGACAGGTTCTCGGAGTCGCAGGAGCCAAGGATCAGATGGCAGTGACAGACCAAATTTGGATCGCTGTCACACACCGCAACGACGCAGCCGGCGTTCCCGCCGCGGAAAGGCGGTGTGTACAGAGAGGCCGTCGTCCTCTGGTAAAGCCCGGCAAAGGATTACATACAATAGCCGGTAGCTGGGCCGCAGCATCTTAGAGCGGCTTGCATCAGAGGTTCGGATGCCAATCACCGTTGCAATCCAGATGGACCCGATCGAGCGTATCGATATAGCGGGCGATTCGACGTTTGCGCTTGCGCTTGAAGCGCAGGCGCGCGGTCATTCTCTGCTCTACTATGGTCCGCGCGATCTTACCTTCCGCTACGGTGCGGTGACCGCTCGTGTACGACCGTTGACGGTGCGCAACCGCTCTGGCGATCATTTCTCGCTCGCCGCCGCCGCGGTGTACGACCTCTCATGCGCCGATGTTGTCCTTATGCGTCAAGATCCTCCGTTCGATATGGCTTACATTACCGCCACGCATCTGCTTGAACGGATTCACCCCGATACGCTCGTGGTCAACGACCCATTCCATGTTCGGAATGCGCCCGAAAAACTCTTCGTGATGTTGTTTAAGGATTTGATGCCGCCGACCCTGGTGACTTCGGATCGCGAAGAGATTCGGTCGTTTCGCCAGGAGCACAAGGACATCATTCTGAAACCGCTCTACGGCAATGGCGGTGCCGGCGTCTTTCGCGTCAAGGAAGGTGACGAGAACCTGGGTGCAATGCTTGAAATGTTTACCGCGTTCTACCGCGAGCCGATTATCGTCCAGCGCTATATCCCTGAAGTTCGCAAGGGCGACAAGCGCATTCTCCTCGTGGATGGCGAATTTGCCGGCGCCATAAACCGCGTACCGGTCCCCGGCGAAGCGCGTTCCAATATGCATGTTGGCGGAAAGGCGGAAGCCACGACGCTGAGCAGCCGCGATGAAGAGATCTGCGAGGCAATTGGCCCAGAACTGAAGGGGCGAGGACTAGTCTTCGCAGGCATCGATGTGATCGGCGATTATCTGACCGAGATAAACGTCACGTCGCCGACTGGAATTTGGGAAGTGAGGCGGTTCGGCGGACCGGATGCCGCAGCTCTCATTTGGAATGCGATCGAGCGACGATTGGAAAAGCATTGATGCTCGCGCCGAGATTGTCCTGTATTCTTGTAAAGCGCGCAGGTGGAAAATGATCAGTATCCGCAGGTCCAACGAACGCGGAACAACCAAGACGGAATGGCTCGACAGCCGTCACACGTTTTCTTTCGGAGCGTATCGCGATCCTGCCCATATTGGCTTCGGCGCATTGCGCGTCCTCAATGAGGATGTAATTGCGGCCGGCAACGGTTTTCCGCCTCACCCTCACAGCGATATGGAAATTGTGACCTATCTTCTTTCAGGCGTCCTGCAGCATCGCGATTCGCTTGGAAACGGGTCCACGATCCGCCCGGGAGAAATTCAGCGCATGAGCGCGGGCGCTGGCATTGTGCATGCGGAATTCAATGCTTCGCGCGAAAATGCATGTCATCTGCTGCAGATCTGGATCGCGCCATCAAAGAGCGGGATCACGCCATCTTACGAGCAGAAGGCTATCGATCCCGTGGCGATTTCCAATAAACTTGCCCGTGTCGCTGCCCCGGAGCCCCGCGAGAACGAAGTGCGATTGCTTCAGGATGCGGAGATCTGGGCCGCGAAGTTCGATCGTGACGAAGAAGTGATTCACCCGCTCGCGCCCGGCAGGCGGTCGTGGATTCAAATTGCAAAAGGGAAGGTGACGGTCGGAGGCGAGCTGCTGAGGCAAGGTGACGCCGCGGGTATTACCGACCAAGATCAGATCCGCGTACGGGCAAGAAGCCCGGCAGAAGTCCTGCTGTTTGACTTGGCGTAAAACTGCTATTGGCGAAGCGACCGGCCGAAACGCGTTCGGTACCGCGGATCGATTTTCGCAACCGGAAAATAGATGAACACGTCCGTCGTCCCGAATTGCCCGTCGATAACCGCGCCATCGCCGATGGAAGCGCCCGCCCGCAAATAGCCCTTGATCATTGGCGGAAGCGCGTGGAGAGCAGCCTTGGGATCGATGGCGCTTTTCGGCAAGCGATCCATCTCGACATAGAGTTCTGGCCGCGCGCGCACTCGCAGATCTTCAGGCATGCGATGGTAGTGATGAAGGTAAGAAAGGGGCAGCGCCAACGTCTCAGGCTCGGTCCCAGCTAGCGACGCGCAGCCGAACATCAGGTCGATCGAGAACCGCAAATCATAGACCATCACTCCACGCCACAGCAGCTGCATGGTCGAAGGCCGCGAGCGGTATTCGCGCAGGATACATGAGCGGCCTAGCTCAACGAGGTTTGAATGGCCGCCAAGTTCAGACAGCATTCGTGCGATGTCGTACTCACCAGTCGTATAAAATCCTCCGGCGCGTGCAGCGTCGGTATTGCGCATCAGGCGATACGTTCCCACCACCTCCGGTTGGCCATCCTCGTCGAGAAGGGCGCGGTCAATGACAAGCATGTGGTCGCAAAAGGCATCGAACCGATCAAAATCAGTGCCAGTTTGTTGCATCGCAGGCGACGGAATTGCCGCCATTTCTTCATAGAAGACCCGATATCGTAGCCGCTGTGCCGCCGCGACCTCCGCATCGGTTTCGGCGAGCCGCACCTCTAGCGCGCCAGCGGTGGCCAGCACGGGCCATTGCGCAAGACGCCCCTCAAATGGACCCGCTTGGTGAATGTTGACCAACTTATACCCGCCTAACGGTCCTGACTGATTCGGTCAGGCAAACTACCCACTCTTCGCGAAATTTTGTTGAACTCTAAGGCCCGCCACCCGCCTGTGCAAATTTGGTGTTTTTGCAACAGCTTACAAGGCCTGGTGGTATCTGGAATTGCAAAGCCGCGATGCTGCGCGGTGATGTCGGCACACGCTCAAATTGCTGGGGTGCGCCCTCTGCCGCCCTCCCGCCGATAGACGAGGATAAGCAGCAAAAGGGCCGGCAAGCCGGTCAGCGCCGTCGCGATGAAGAATGGCACAAATCCCACGACTTTGCCCGGCAATGCTGCGAGGGCCGGTAGCCACGTCTCCAGCAAATCGCGGTGGCGCGCAAACCAGTCCACGAAAACGCCCGAGAGTCCTCCGAGCAGCTTGCCAGGCAACGCATAAAACGAGCTGAACAGAGCGTATTGAGTTGCGGTAAATGCGGCGCTGGTCAGGCTCGACATGTAGGCAAGCAGGGCCGTACCCGCGAAACCGGCAGCAACATTTTCGATCCCGATTGCAGTCGCAAAAATTGCGAGATTATGTCCGCTCGCGGCGAGGAGCGCATAACTGAAATTGCCGGCCATCACAGCGAATAACCCAATGAACAGCGATCGCATGATCCCGAAGCGAAACACGAAGAATCCACCAATGAGCGCGCCGGCAATTGTCAGCCAGACGCCAACCAGCCCCGACATTGTGCCGATTTCGATTAATGAGAAGCTTTGGCGGTACATAGGCCGGGCTACGGTCCCCATGATGAAATCGGGGAGCCGGTAAGTCCCGATCATCGCGAGGATGAGCAGCCCGGTCCAGCGATGCTGATGGAAGAAATCAATAAACGGCGCGATGACAGCCCCGTAAAACCAACCCGCGGCGGCGCCGATCCTCCCGAAAACATGAAGCTTTTCTTCGGCGGCACGGACCTCGCCGCGCGCGTCGAGTTCCGGCGGCTTGCGCGCGGCGAGCGTCGCGACCATTCCAAGAAATATGAGGCAACCGAGAAAAATCAGGCCCGCGCGCCATGACACCAGTTGCGCGATGTAGGGCGCTAGCGCGGCTGTCGCGAGCGCGGTCAAGCGATAGCCGAGTTGGTACCCGCCAAGCATTGTCCCCTGTTCTTCCCGCGGCGCGATTTCGATCCGCCAGGCATCGACGGAAATGTCTTGGCTTGCACCGGAGAACCCCAGCAGCAGCGCAAAGAAGGCAATCTGAACGAGATCGGTTCGGGGATTCGAGAACCACAGACCCGCGAAGGCGATCAGAATCCCCAACTGTGCGACCAATATCCACGAACGGCGTTTGCCTAGAAGCCGATGCAAAATGGGCAAGCGCACCTGATCGAGAACCGGCGCCCAGACAAACTTGAACGAGTACGGAAGCAATGTGTAGGCGAACAGACCGATCTCGGTCATTGAAACGCCGTTATCCGTCAGCCACAGGCCCAATACATTGGAAATTGTGAGCAGCGGCAGGCCGCAAGCGGCTCCGAGCACCAGCATGGTGGCGGTGCGAGGCTTCAGATACGATTGGAGAGCAGCGCGTGTCCGGCTGGCAGGTGCCGGAGTCGAACCGGGGGGCTCAGCCTTCATGCCGTCGCTCCGGCCCGTGAGACGTCCTCATGCCGCGTTGCGCGACCGTTCGGCGGCGGAAAGAAGGGTAGAGAGCATGGCATCAAGCTCGGCAGGATCGACAGGCTTTGTCAGGAAACCATCCATTCCGGCTTCCTGGCAAGTCTGCCTGCCGGTTTCCAATGCGTCTGCCGTCAGCGCAAGAATCGGTGTGCGGCGCCATCCGAGTGCGAGCTCCCGTGCACGGATGCGGCGCGTAGCCTCCACCCCATCGAGGCCAGGCATATGTATATCCATGAGGATGGCATTGAACGTGTGTCTTTCGGTTATTGTAAGCGCTGCCTCCCCCGACCGAACATCCGTGACTTGAAAGCCCCGCCGCCGTAGCAGTTCGCGCATGAGCATCGCGTTTACCGGATTATCCTCGGCAAGTAAGATTTGCGGCTGGCCTGTCGACCCGTGCAATGATGCCGGCGTTACGGCATTCGGCTGGGGAATTATTCCGGTTGGCACCACGCTGGCAGGAGCCGAATTGATTCGCAGACGCTCTGCCAGCGTCGCCTGACGCAGGGGTTTCACGAAATATCCAGCAAAACCGATTGCCCTCAGGTCGGGTAGATGAGCGCGAGCTTCTGGCGTAATCAGGACAAATGAGCGAGTGCCATTTCTTGGACGAGCCGCCAGGGTTGGCTCAGCTCCTATTCCGGCATCGATCAGTAATGCATCGACCTGCAGCCCGCTGTCCTGCGCGGCCATTGGTACCGGCACGCCTCCAATAGCGCGAATCTGCGCCGTCAGGCTTTCGCGCAACACCGCATTGCGGCTGACGAGCGCGATCCTCTGACCAGCAATATCAGGTGGGGTTGTCGTCTTGGCGGACCGTCTGGTCTGAACGGGGACAGCAAACCAGAAAATACTACCGCCGCGGGGCGCAGAGCGGACTCCAATCTCTCCTCCTAGGGCTGCGACGAGTCGCTTGCTGATCGCAAGTCCCAGCCCGGATCCGTCGAACCGGCGCGCGTGTGACGAATCGGCTTGCACGAACTCTTCGAAGATTTCTGCCTGCTTTCGCGCTGGCACGCCGACACCTGTATCGTGAATTTCGAAACGCAGGGAGCGTCGGCTGGATCCTTCCGCGGTGCGCACATCGATTCGAACACCGCCCCGCTCTGTGAACTTTATTGCGTTGCCGACCAGGTTTGTGAGAACTTGTCGTAAGCGCAGGCGATCACTGCGAACAACGTACGGTGTCTCTGGCGCAATTACGGCAGCAGCCTCAATGCCCTTTGCATGTGCTTTTGGCGCAAGAAGTTCGATCACCTCTCCCACGAGCTTGCGGGGATCAAAGTCTTCCTCTTCAAGCACTATTGCGCCGGACTCGATCTTAGAAAAATCAAGGATGTGTCCGATCAGGCCGAGCAATGCCTCGCCCGACTGGCAGATGGCATTGGCGTAGGTGCGTTGTTCCGGCTGCAAGTCCGTTTCCAGAAGGAGTCTTGCCATCCCTAACACGCCATTCATCGGCGTTCGGATTTCGTGGCTCATTGTGGCAAGGAATCCCGATTTTGCGCGGTTGGCAGCCTCTGCCTTATCCCGGGCTTCGGTGAGCGCGTCTTCAAGCGCTTTGCGTTCGGTGATATCTCGTCCGACACTCTGAATTTCGATCAGCTGATCTTTCGCATTGCGAATCGCATAGTCTTCCCAGGCGATCCAGCGCCATCCGTCCGCCGTGCGGACATGCTGGTCGTATTTCATGCGTTCCTGGCCTGTCTCAAAGCCAGCAAATGAACCGAAAATGATTCCTCTGCTATCGGGATGCAGTTCGGGTGCGAAGGGTTTTCCGATGGCGGCCCGCGGCGAAAGTCCAAAGAGTTTGAAGAAGGCGTCATTCGCATAGGTGAGCCGGCTGTCGGGCGTACGACGAAAGATTGCATCTCCCTGTGAATCAACGAGACCTTTATACCGGACTTCGCTTTCGTGCAGGCGCGCATTCACACCGGAAATCGTCGTTAACGAATCTTCCAGACGTTGGGCCAGTGCGCCGAGTTCGGCTGTTCGCTCCTCGAGCGCACGTGCTCGTTTTTGAGCATCGACCAGTGCCACGAACAACAGCGCAAGCCCGCCAAAGGCGATGGATGCCAGTATGAAGAGTTGCAGGCTTGTGACGCCCCCGCGCAGGACCGCGACCGCAAATGTAATGGAGTCAATGAGCAGGCCGCCCAAGGCAAAGATGGTGATCGTTCGGCGTCCCAAAAGTTGCACCTGCAAATCGGCTCGCCACAGTCTGCTAAACTTTTAGGAGATGTCCGGCCCTCGTTGCAGAAGCGGTTAACACTTCGCAACCAGCAGGAGTCACATGTTAACTCGGGGCATTGCCGAACTCCGACGCCGCGTCTGCCTTAAACCACCTGTCACAAAAGCTTCGCAAAACTGTGGTGCACGTTGAATGGAGCCCCGCCGTTATAGCGGCCGGCCGGGTTCGCGGGCGAGCAACCCCAAATTCGGCCCTCTCGGGGTAATGCCTCCCCAAAGGCTGCTGCGCCGCCATGGTTGATACCGGCTTGATCGAAAATCCTGTGGCCCCAGGCAGGGCAATTTCTGTCCGCCACGCAGGGAGCGCCGAGGCGCGCTTCCGGTTATTGACACAAGCTGCGGCGGCCGCGGTGCTCGCAATCTTCGTTGGTGTCATTGTCTCGCTGACGATCGGCGCCTGGCCCGCGCTAAAGACTTTCGGATGGCGTTTCCTTACCACGCAAAATTGGAATCCGGTCACCGAGCACTTCGGCGCACTCGCCTCGATTTATGGCACACTTCTGACGTCCGCCTTATCCATGCTGGTCGCAGTTCCGGTCGGAATTGGAATCGCAATCTTTCTGACTGAGATTTGCCCCCGCGCATTCCGGCGCCCGATTGGCATTGCCGTCGAGCTGCTCGCGGGAATTCCAAGCATTATTTATGGGATCTGGGGGTTCTTTACGTTTGCGCCTTTCTTCCAACAGCACATCCAGCCTTGGCTGGCGGATGTCTTCTCGAATGTGCCCCTGCTGCAGGACCTTTTCGCCGGGCCGCCTTATGGAATTGGCGTATTCACCGCCTCGTTGATCCTGTCGGTTATGATCCTGCCCTTCATTTCCGCTGTCACCCGCGATGTCTTTGAAACTGTGCCGCCGATCCTCAAGGAGGCGGCCTACGGATTGGGCTGCACGACCGGAGAGGTGGTCTGGCGCGTGGTCCTGCCGTTTGCGCGGACTGGCGTCGTCGGCGGCGCTATGCTCGGGCTCGGGCGCGCTCTCGGCGAAACTATGGCGGTGACATTTGTGATCGGGAATGCACACAAAATACATGCCTCGCTCTTCGCGCCGGGCACGACGATTTCCGCCACCATCGCCAATGAATTTACCGAAGCCGTCGGCGATCTTTATGTGTCATCGCTGATTGCCATGGGCCTCGTTCTATTCTGTATCACCTTTGTCGTGCTCGCTTTTGCGCAACTGATGTTGCGAGCTCTCGAACAGCGGGCAGGAGGGCCGGCGTGAATCGTACCCTCTACGCAAGACGACGCTTTTCGAGCAATCTCCTGCTTGCGCTATCCGTAGCGGCAGCCGTGTTCGGCATCGGCTGGCTTGCCCTAATCCTCGGCACGCTGTTGCTCGAAGGTCTTGCGGGTCTGAGACCTTCCCTATTTATGGAAATGACTCCCGCGCCGGGCGCAAAGGGCGGCCTCGCTAACGCAATCGCCGGCAGTGTGCTGATGAGCAGTATCGCCGTAGCGATCGGCACGCCTGTGGGCATTTTCGCTGGCACTTACCTTGCCGAGTACGGGCGCCATTCTCGCATCTCTGCCGTGGTTCGCTTCGTGAACGACATCCTCCTCAGCGCGCCTTCCATCCTGCTGGGACTGTTTATCTACGAGGTTCTTGTGGTGCCCATGGGTCATTTCTCAGCTATCGCGGGATTCTGTGCACTTGCCGTGATTGTAATTCCCGTTGTGGTGCGGACGACGGAGAACATGCTGCTCCTAGTACCGAACGGTCTGCGCGAAGCGGCGGCAGCCTTGGGCGCATCGCGCAGCCTTGTTATTCGCACCGTTACTTGGCGTGCTGCGCGAGCGGGTATCATCACCGGAGTCCTTCTGGCTATAGCCCGCATATCAGGCGAGACCGCACCGCTCCTGTTTACGGTTCTGAGCAATCAATTTTGGAGCACGAATCTCAACGGCGAAATCGCGAATCTCCCGGTTATCATCTTTAATTTCGCGAACAGCCCATATGAAGATCAGCACCGCCTCGCCTGGGCAGGGGCGCTTTTGATCACCCTAGCCGTGCTCGGGCTTAGCATCGCTGCACGTGCGCTCGAGTCGAAACGGAGTTGACGATGAACGATATGCGACCCGTCGAGCTTAAAACGCGGATCGATATACGAAGCCTCTCGTTCTTCTACGGCGCAAACGAGGCTCTGAAAGAAATCTCGCTTCCGCTCTACGATCGAAAGGTGACGGCGTTCATCGGGCCATCCGGCTGCGGGAAATCGACACTATTGCGTGTGCTCAACCGCATTTATGAGCTCTACCCGAATCAGCAGGCGACCGGCGAGGTGCTCCTGGATGGCGAAGACATACTGTCTGGTAAGCTGGACCTGAACTTGTTGCGCTCCAAGGTCGGCATGGTTTTCCAGAAACCGACGCCATTTCCGATGACGATCTACGACAACATTGCCTTCGGAATAAATCTGTACGAGCGCCTGCCGAAATCGGAATTGGATGACCGCGTGGAGCATGCGTTGCGACGAGCCGCGCTCTGGGCGGAAGTGAAGGACAAGTTGCGGGATTCCGGGTTGAGCCTGTCGGGCGGGCAGCAGCAGCGGCTGTGCATTGCGCGCACCGTGGCGACGAAACCCGAGGTCATTCTGCTGGATGAACCCTGCTCCGCGCTTGACCCTATTTCAACGGCAAAAATCGAGGAGTTGATCGACGAATTGTCGAATGAGTACACGATCGTCATCGTGACCCACAACATGCAGCAAGCGTCCCGGACCTCCGACTTTACGGCCTTCATGTATCTCGGCGAACTGATCGAATTCGGTTCGACCGAGCAGGTGTTTACCACACCCGCAAAAAGGCAGACGGAACAGTACATTACGGGCAGGTTCGGGTAGGAATCGCGTCTAACCCTGGCGGCCGTCAATCGGAGCGCGCGCAAACGCATTTGACGCTGAGCTCAGCACAATACTGACGACGATGTTCAGCAGAAGCGAACTGAGCGCTGCATAACAGGGAACAGTCATCCCGAACAGCACCAGGTTGTAGGTGGTGGTTGTGAACCCAACACTCGCCCACATCGCAATTCCCGACCCGATGCCGGCAATCCATCCCAGCAGGAGTGCTCGGGGATTTAACCAGCTTGTGTAAAGACAAAGTATGACTGACGGGAGTGTCTGGATGATCAAGATGCCGCCCAGAAGCTGCAGTTCGATTGCGTACTGGGAAGGCAGACCGATGACGAACGCGAGCGCTCCGATTTTGACAACAAGCGACGCGATCTTGGCGCACTTGCCTTCCTGTGCCGTCGAACAGCCGCGGTGAAAATACGGCTTATAGATGTTGCGGGTGAACAAGTTGGCGCAGGCGATCGACATGATTGCGGCTGGAACAAGGGCTCCGATCGCGATCGCGGCAAATGCGACACCGACGAACCACGACGGGAATGACTTGAGGAACAACGCTGGCACGGCGAAATTCGCACCGAATGCTTTGAATCCCGCTGCAAACTGCGGCATTGAAGCCGCGCCCGAAGCGGTGGCCATGTAGCCCAACAGTGCAATCAATCCGAGCGCAACGGAATAGGCCGGAAGGACGACCGCGTTGCGGCGAATAACCTGCTGGCTTGAGGCGGACAACACACCGGTCATCGCATGTGGATAGAGAAGCAAGGCTAGCGCAGAGCCCAGCGCGAGAGTTGCATACGCGGCCTGTGGTCCGAGACTGCTGGCCGTCGCGTACCCGAGGAGCAATTTCTGGCTCGGAACAGTGGCAAATATCTTCCCGTAGCCGCCAAGCTGCTCCGGAATCACAATAATAGCGGCGATCACGGTAATGTAGATAAGTAGATCTTTGACTACCGCGATCAGGGCAGGGGCACGCAAACCGCTGGTGTATGTAAAGGCGGCCAGAACGACAAACGCGATGAAAAGCGGCCATTCTCCATGTATCCCGAGTCCTTCGAGTACAACCTCGATTCCAACGAGTTGGAGTGCGATGTATGGCATCGTCGCCAGAATGCCGGTGAGCGCCACGACCAGCGCAAGCGTGCTCGATCCGAATTTGCCGTGCACGAGATCCGCGGATGTTACGTAGCCGTTCGCGTGCGCGACCGCCCACAATCGGGGAAAGACTACGAACATCAGCGGATAGACCAGGATGGTATATGGCACCGCGAAGAAACCCATCGCGCCAGCCCCGAACATCAGAGCTGGTACAGCGATGAATGTGTAGGCGGTGTAAAGATCGCCGCCCAGAAGAAACCAAACGACGACGCTGCCGAAGCGCCGTCCGCCTAATCCCCACTCGCCAATCTCGGAGAGATCGGCCCTGCGCCAACGCGAAGCGACAAATCCCAGTACGGTGACAACGGCAAAGAGCGTAACAAACACCGTAAGCGCGGTCGCGTTGAGCGAAGCCATCGTTACTCTGCCCGCGACGCCTTGTTTCTGTCCGACCAATAGACGACGAAGATCAGCAACGCACCGGCTGGGATCCAGAGCAGCTGGTACCAGTAGAAGAAGGGAATGCCGGCGAGTTCAGGAAGTGCGTGATTGTAGAATGGCACCGACAGCATCGCACAGAACGGGATGAGCAGGAGAAGGTGAACTGCCCGCGACTTTCTTAACTTCATATCTGCCCCTTTGCGGTCCCGGCACTACCGTTACGGCGCGAGCGCGGCATCTCCAAAATGCCCTCCGACGAAGTCGCGCGCTCGCGAGAACATCTCAACGCGTCTTGTAAAGCCAGACAAAGCCGGCGGCCTGAAATAATGATCTGGTCTGAGAGGCGCAGAGGAACGCGAGGAATTGTCGCGCGGCTGGTTTCGCACCTTTGAGAAGAGCGATCGGATACACGATTGGAGGGTGCGTGGAATCGGCAAACGTTCCGATAATTCTGACACGAGGCTCTGGCAACGCGTCCGTGGTGTAAACGATGCCGAGCGGAGCCTCGCCCCGCGCGACAAAGGCCAGCGCCGCGCGCACATTCTCTGCTGGCGCGAGGCGATCCTTCACCGAATTCCAAACGCGGAGTGCAGTAAGTGAAGCGCGCGCATATTTGCCGGCGGGAACCGAGTCCGGATCGGCAAGCGCCAGCCGCCCATCCTGAAGCGCACGCTTGATATCAAATCCGGGAGCTATCTTTAACAAAAGCTTCGACGCGGCGGGTGCGATCAGCACCAGATGATTGCCAAGCAAGTTCTTCCGCGTGGCTTCGTCTATCAGGCCCTTTTTCTCTAGTTCATCCATCCAGTCGCTGTCGGCAGAAACGAAGAGATCTGCGCCGCCGGAGGCCTCGATCTGGCGCGCAAGGGCCGAAGACGCGGCGAAAGAGAAGACAACGTGCCGGTGTACTTTTGCCTCATACGCACGGCTCGCCGCCTGCAGAGGGCCGTCCAGAGACGCCGCAGCGAATACGGTGATCGGCGATTCCGCATGCGCCGCCGCAACGATGGATGATATTATTGCGAATGCGCAGACGCATGCGACCCTGATCCGACCGGACATGCTTACCGCTCCCCGCGATGCGCCGGGTCTAGCCGAACTGTCGCACGGGAATCAAATTGCCTAACCCGCCTTGCGGGCGTTGGTGAATAGAGCCGTTCCCGCAACGGCTGCGGCCGTTGCGGCTGCAGGGAGGAACAGGTGCCTCTTCTGCTCAACTTTGGCCTTCACGGGTTTTGGCACAACGCGCCTGGTATAGCGAAAATGACCAAGCACAACGCCCATAAGCCCCAGCAGGACGAAAATGTCGCTCAGGATGGTGATGCGCCGCATCGAATTCTCCTGCATGCAAAGGGATGCACTTCGGCGGGATGCGATTACACCCCCCACAGGGCACTGGAACGGTCAGAACTGGACGAAGTTCCACCTCGGCAAGAACTGTTCAGGATTGCAAATGTGCCATCCGCCGGTAGGAAAGTGCCTCGGCAATATGCGCCCGCTGGACGCGCTCTGCCCCGGCCAGATCCGCAATGGTTCGCGCTACCCGCAGCACGCGGTGATATCCACGCGCCGTTAGTCGCATGGCTTCCGCGGCGTCGGTGAGAAGACGCTGTCCGTTCGGATCCGGCGTCGCAGCGCGCTCGAGAATTTCGCCCTCCGCTTCCGCATTGGTACGAATGTGCGAGCCGTCGTAGCGCTCTCGCTGGATCGTGCGTGCCGTTGCAACGCGCTCCGCGACCTGCGCCGTCCCTTCAGCCGGCGGCGGCAGCGACAGGTCCTGTGGCGAAACGCCGTTCACTTCCACGTGCAGGTCAATTCGATCAAGCATCGGCCCGGAAATGCGCCCAAGGTAATCCTGTCCGCATTTGGGCGCCCGGCCGCAGGCCTGCGTCGGTTCGCTCATATAACCGCAGCGGCAGGGATTTGCTGCAGCCACAAGTTGAATTCGAGCCGGGTATCGCACATGCGCATTTGCGCGCGCGACTACCGCTTCTCCGGTCTCCATAGGTTGGCGGAGTGAATCCAGAACCGCCCGTTGGAACTCTGGAAGTTCATCCAGAAACAGCACGCCCAGATGCGCCAGCGAGACTTCGCCGGGCTTCACGCGCAGGCCGCCGCCGACCAGCGATGCCATCGAGGCGGAATGGTGGGGATTGCGAAACGGCCTCCGGCGTGAGATGGCGCCGTCGCGCAATTCGCCTGCAAGCGACTGAACCATGGAAATTTCGAGTGCCTCGCGGGCATCAAGCGGTGGGAGCAAGCCGGGGAGCCGCGCCGCCAACATCGATTTACCAGCGCCTGGAGGCCCGATCATCAGCATGTTGTGCCCGCCGGCGGCGGCGATCTCGAGCGCGCGTTTTGCGGTCTCCTGTCCCTTTACGTCTTTCAGATCCGGGATGGCGCCCAGATCGTCCGCGAGCTTCGCCATCGGCGGATTTAGCACTTGCACTCCTTTCATGTGATTGACGATTGATATGAGCGAGGGCGCGGCGATGATTTCGAGTCCACCCGCCCAAGCCGCTTCCGGTCCGCAGGCAGCGGGGCAAATAAGCCCACGCCGGGCTTCCGAGGCGGCAAGGGCGGCGGGCAGCACGCCCGCTACGGGCGTGATCTGCGCGTCGAGCGAGAGTTCACCCATCGCCGTATAGCCCGCCATTTCGCTTGCGGGCAGCACGCCCATGATGGCGAGCAGCCCAAGCGCGATGGGCAGATCGTAATGGCTCCCTTCCTTGGGTAGATCAGCAGGCGCGAGATTTACCGTCACTTTGTGGTAAGGCATCGCGAGGCCGATGGCGGACAGCGCCGCGCGAACGCGTTCACGGCTTTCGGCGACGGCTTTGTCCGCGAGCCCGACGATGCTGAAATTGCTGTTCGGGCTGTGATGGCCGGCAATGTGGACCTGAACGTCCACTTCGCGGGCCTCGATCCCCTGAAACGCCACCGTATAGACGTGCGCAACCATAGCTCCCCCGAGTGATGGGAATTAGGCTGCGCCGTTCGGCCTCGGGCAATATTCGGCCGTCGCGCTTTGTCGCGAATTTTGTCGCAGAGTTTATCGGAAGAAGAGTATTCGCAAAAATTACAGAAAAATTGCCACTGCGAAAGCGGCGAGCAGGAAGCGCACGAGATAGCCCGCGCAATGGGCGCCGATCACCGCCCAGTCCAACTTCATGAAAAAGCCGTTCGTGATCATGATGACGAGGGGACCGCCAATCCACGCGAAAATGGCAACGCCCACGGCAGGCCAAAGTGTGTGGATGCCAGAGAGCACGCACAGACCGACGATCGCCGCCGCCGCCACGAAATCGAGTGCGCAGGAATAGATCACCGCCGTGCGGTCTTTGCCTCCCACGATGCCCTCCCTCCAAACTTCCGGGTGGCGCATGTAGCGGTCGTGAAACAACACGCCCATGAACAACCAGTCGGTGAACGTGGCCGCAATTCCGGCGACGAGAATGGCCAAGACCAGCATTCCGGACATCCCCCTCTCGGGCCGGGAATTCTACTTCGGTAGAACGTCAAACGCGATAGTCGTGCGCGACTGCTGCGAGCGGAACGGGACCGTGCCGTGCCACATATAGGATGGAAACAGGACCAATTTTCCGGGGACCGGTTTGATCGCGCGCCGCACAGGTTCCTTGAAACCGGCATCGAACGCCGGCTCGCCGAATTTGATCCAGCCCTGTTTTTCGGCGCTGTCTTCCACGGCATCGGGCACCGCAATGTAGTATGCCGAGCTGATCCACCCCTTGGGGTGCACATGATTGGTGTGGAAACCGCAGTCACGCAGCCGCGATGACCAGGACGCGGCGTAGCCAAAATGTTCACTGCGCCGGCGCAGCAACGGGTGTTCCGCGTCCTCATTCATGCGTGAGATGTAGACCGATATGGCTTCATCGATACGCATCCGTAAACGCTCGACCGGATCGTGACCGGCGCCAAACAGATCTTCTACTGTTTGCGTTCCGCCGCGCAGGGTCTGATCGAGAAATTCACGCTTGTCGCGATGCAGGCGGTCGAGATAGGCATTCAGATCGCGATTGAATGCCTCGATGTCCGAATAGCCGTCGGGCGGTTCGATTTCAAATGTCTGGACAAATGCGCCGTAATCATTGAGCTGCGGCTCGCGGGCATCGTCCATGGTCCGCAGCGCAAGGCCCCACATGGCGAGCGCGTGCTGATTATCCGGTGCAATGGCCATCGCCCGCTCGGCAGCCGCCGCCCCCTTTTTGGCTTCTCGCGCACGGATTAATGTCTCGGAATAATTGACCCAAGCATGTGCGTTCTCTGGTTCCATTCTGAGTGCGATTTCGTGTTCACGAATCGCATCCTCGAACTGCGCCATCCGGGCAAACGTAAGTGCCAGTCCATCGTGTGGTGTCACGTTAGACGGCAGCAGCGGGACAGCGCGCTCAAAGTTTTCTCGCGCGTTTCCAAAGTCCCCGATTTGAAACTGGAAATTGGCCTTGTTGAGATAAAGCTGTCCAACCTCCGGATAGACGCGCGCGGCATCATCATAGGAACGGAGGAATTCATCATCGCGGCCAAGCCGATAAAGCAGGTGGTTCAAGTCGCGATGAGCATTGAGATCGAGAGGATTGTGCGCGATGGCGCTGCGATACGCGTCAATGGCGTCCTCGGCGCGCCCGAGATGTTGCAAAACATTGCCCCGATTGTAGTCGGCGTGAGGCATTTCCGGCACTAGCGCCTGCGCTTGGTAAAAAAGCTCGAGCGCTTCTGCGTGGCGATGCTGCTGTTTCACTGAGACGCCAAGATTGTGCAAAAGGGCCGCTGTTTGTCTTTTGTCGCGGACGCTGCTTGCAACGGCCTGGCGCAGGACCGTTTCAGCCTCCTTACCGCGATTCATCTCGTTAAGCGCGGCCCCCAGGCATTGCTTTGCCATCAGATAGTTCGGCTGGAGTCGAAGGGCCTCGCGAAAGCATTTCTCTGCCATCCTGTAGTCGCCAAGGAACTGGAGCACGCGGCCAAGGTTCAGATGCGCATCGACGTAATTCGGCTTGATGCGGATCGCTTCGCGCTGGCAGTCCGCGGCTTCCGCATTCCGGCCGATCGACCGCAAGAGATTTCCGAGATTGTGGTGCGCCTGAGCAAGGTTTGGGTTGGAATCTATGGCGCGACGATAGAATTCTTCCGCTTCACCGTACCGCCCCTGCATTCGCCGCAAGACGCCCATGAGGTTACAGGCATCTGCTTCGGTGGCGCGTTCCGCGAGCACCCGCTGAAGTGCCGCTTCCGCTGCCAGCAGTTCATTCTTGTTCAGCAGATTCAGCGAATGATCTAGCAGAGCGCGAATCTGCTTGTCGTTCAGCGGGGGGATTTCGGTGGCTGTGTCCGTCATCTTGGGCAGCTTATTGCCAATCCCGTGCGGCGGCGCAATTCGCTATTCAATTGTGCGCCCGATCTGCTTCTGAAACCAGGCAACACCCGCCTCATGTTTGGGGGAAAGCCGCCCGGTCTGATAGATGCCAGCGTCCAGATTGCGCTGTACTGCCTCGCAGATCGCAAGATCTTCCACGGTTGTGACCACAGATGCCGCAATCTGCCGCTCGATATCTGCCTCGTCTGCGTCATTGCTGAAGAGGAAAAGATAATCCAGGCGCGTGCGGTCCACCGATACTGGCCACATCCGCTCCATCAGAATACCGTCGGCATAGACATTGACGCCCAGACATGGCCAAGCCCAAGCCCACAGTCCCGCAACGGCAGCGTCGTTCTTCGGCGTGGCACGATAGAAAATCACTGGCGGTTCCAGCTCTGTCCCGTAATCCGCGGCGATGGAAGCATTCAGCGTCGGATGAATGATCGGGATGTGATAGCCCTCAAGATAGTTCTCGACATACGTTTTCCAGTTGCAGCGAATCTCGTGTGCTGACAAACGGGCATTTTTGAACCGCTCGGGCGACAGGTGTCGCATCCGCGCCTCAAGAGGCGCGATAGACTGCTCAAGCGCCGCGGCTTCGCGATCCATATTGACGAAAACGAAACCGCGCCACGTTTCGCATCTCAATGGAAAAAGCGCGTAATCGCGCGGATCGAATCCCTCCGCCGGTCCGAAGTCGCGGGCGCTGGCCAACCTGCCGTCAAGCGCATATTTCCATGCGTGATAGCGGCACACGAATGCGCCGGCGCAATGTCCCTGGCCGTCATCCACAAGGGGGCCAGCCCGATGTCGGCACACATTGTGAAACGCGCGGATCACGCCATCCTCGCCGCGTGCGGCAACGATAGGATAACCGGCGAAGGCGGTGGCTATATAGTCGCCGGGGCGCTGAAGCTGGTTCTCATGCGCAAAAAGTTGCCAGCTGCGAGCAAAGATATTCCGCCGCTCGGTTTCGTAAACGGCGGCGTCGCGATAGAGTTGCGCGGGCAAGGTCTCGGGGGCTGATTGGCGCATACACTCTCCTAGCGCATTCTGATGCACTTGCGAAAGGCTCCTCCGGTCCGTACCGTAGCCCGGAACCGCTATTCGAAATTCCGAGAGAGAGAATGTCCCAACGTTTCGAAGGCACGGCGCGCTATGTCGCGACTGACGATCTGCGCATTGCCGTGAACGCTGCCATCACCCTCGAACGCCCCCTTCTCATCAAGGGCGAGCCCGGTACCGGGAAGACACAGCTTGCCTACGAGGTGGCCGACGCTCTCGCTGCGCCCCTTACCACCTGGCACGTGAAATCCACGACCAAGGCAATGCAGGGATTGTACGAATATGACGCAGTGACCCGCCTGCGCGATTCGCAGCTCGGCGATCCCCGTGTGAAGGATGTGAAGAACTACATCAAGAAAGGGAAGCTTTGGGATGCCTTCGAGATGGAATGCCGCCCGGTTTTGCTGATCGACGAGATCGACAAGGCCGATATTGAATTTCCGAACGATCTTTTGCTCGAGCTCGATCGGATGGAATTCTTCGTCTACGAGACGGGCGAGACGATCAAGGCCGAACAGCGCCCGATCGTGATGATCACGTCCAATAACGAGAAGGAATTACCGGACGCCTTCCTTCGGCGGTGCTTCTTTCATTACATCAAATTCCCCGATCGCGACACGATGCAGAAGATCGTCGATGTGCACTATCCGAACATCAAACAGAAGCTGGTGAGCGAGGCGCTGAACGTCTTTTATCAGATCCGCGATGTTCCAGGGTTGAAGAAAAAGCCGTCCACGAGCGAACTCCTCGATTGGCTGAAGCTCCTGCTCAATGAAGATATTCCGCCGGAGTCTCTGCGTGAGAAGGATCCACACAAACTCATCCCGCCGCTTCACGGCGCGCTGCTTAAAAACGAGCAGGATGTGCATTTGTTCGAACGCCTGGCGTTTCTGGCGCGGCGGGAAGCGCGGAACTGACCATTGCCGCTTGGAATACCATGAAGACGATTCTCGTCGCGCTGATCGCCAGTCTCGCGCAGCCGGCTCTTGCGCAAACCGCAGGTGATACATTCCAGGATCGTGACGATGGCGCGAAGGCGCATGCATCCGGGTTTGTGTGCCCGCAAAAAATCGGCGAGTTCGAGCGCGATGCGGTCGGCGAAGCCGATCCGGAAACCAAATCCGATTTCTGTGCGTACGGCGCGATCGGCGGCGTATATGGGACTGTCCGGCTCACCCCTCTTTCAGGTCCCTACGATCCCAAAGCCGCTCTCCGATCCGATTTTTCGGAGCAGGAGGCGACCGGCGGAAAACGGATTGGGGAAACACCGCTACGGCTCAAAAATGCGCCCGTGTCAGTCTACACGCGAACGTACAGCACGGGGCGCGCCGAGTCGCTTGAGTATCGAATCGTGTTTACCGGAGCGAGAATCGGCAACTGGGCGGTGGAAACGACGGTGGAGTACGCCGATCCGCGCGACGCGCAGACCGAGGTGGAATTCCTGCAGGCCATTTATTCTGCCGCCGTCCGACAGATTGTGGAATAAGGTCAGCTACGCCTGTCGGCACCTGGATTCACTCCGCATATGGTAATCGCATCAGGCCGAGGCTAGAGTTGCGCCGTGCCGAAGGGGAACTCCGATGCCGCGTTCTGTGTTGCTGGTCGCGTCGATTGCCGGTTGGATAGCGTTGGCTGGGCTAACCGCGAGCGGTCAGCCCACTGCCCCGCTGTCCGGAATCATGAGTACGCTCGCGGGCGATGTCCCGCAGGGCTGGTCGCGCAATATGGACGGTTCGTACAAGCACGCCGCCTCAGGGGTTCTATGCCCTAAGGACTTCAAGGGCTTTGTGTTCAGGCGTGCAGAAGGGCCGTCCAAAGAGAATCCAGATGTGCTTGGTACTTGTTACTACTCAGGCGATTCGGGCCGGATCGGCACCATCCGTATTCGGCATTACGCGGGCGGCGAGACGGGACCGCTGTCAGACAATGACAAACTGCTGATGGCGAAAGATGCCGCGCCCCCCATGCTGCTCCACGCCGGCATCGATCGCGCGAACGGCGGCGGGCGCGCAACGGCGACGGTTGTCCGCAACGGGCTGCTGGTCGATTGCAGCGTCTGGCAACCGGAGCACTCGACTCCGCGGAGCGA
>DATJGT010000033.1:0-62298 GCA_035494695.1 Rhizomicrobium sp.
TCTGCTGGCAGTAGCTTCGCGATCTGCGCGATGGAGTCGATGTCGTAGGCAAGGGCGAGCGTGACGACATCGGCATCAAGGCCGTCGATGACGGCTCGCGCCTGCTTGCCGGAGCCGCCGTGGCTCATGTTGATGGTGAGATTGTCACCGGTTTTCTGCTTCCACTGCGCGGCGAAAGCGGCGTTCTCGGCTTTGTACAATTCGCGGGTCGGATCGTAGCTCACATTGAGCAAAGTGACATCGGCGGCGTTGACCACACTGGCAGACAGCACAACTGCGGCAGCCAACAAATATGCAGAGGTTTTACACATCATCTCTCTCCGGGTTAGAACGCCACTTGCGCGCGCAGCGATACTGCGTCCAGCCGCCCGTTAAGGCTTGTGCCCGTCGAGCTCAGGCGATTTACGTTCGTGTGCTGATAATCGAGCAGGAAGCGAACGGCATTGTTCGGGTACCAGTTGAGCCCTGCGGTCCAAATCTTTTGCTCGCCGCCACGAATACCGTCAGCGGGCGGTGCCGAGCCGGGAACGCCGGGATCGAAGTTTAGATCCAGCAAGCTGTAGCGGCCCGCGATTTCCCAGGCCCCCCAGCCGGGGTTGTCGAACGAGAATTCGTCGGTCGGACTCGGCGAACCATAGGCGCCGCGTTCCGGCCGATAAGGCTTCGACTCGCCGGTCAAAACCCAGCTCGCCTGTAGATACCAGCCGTTGAAATCCGGGTTGGACAGCGGACTGTCGCGGCGATCGACACCAAAGTGGAAGTAGCCTCCCTGACCATAGAGGTTCTGCCAGTTGCCGGTCGCTTCGAGCCCCCAGGTCCAAAGGTGATTGGCGTTGATGCTGCCGGTGTCGATCAGGCGAATGCCCTGATCGTCCACGTTCAATTCCGGCCTCTCCCGCAGGCGGATCGCCTCCGAGGCTTTCTGCCCGGCCGTCAGGTCGGCCGGCTTGATCACGTACGTCGAATCGGCGCCCACGGCGAAATTCGCATCGTCGCCAACAATAAAGCGATACGCGGCGCGTCCGACAAGATTTTGCTCCTCGTCAAACACGCCCGACTCGCCGACCAATCCGCCGGTGTACGAAAGCGCCGCGAAGTAGGTGTCGTCGTAAGCGAAAACGGTTGTGCCTTGGCGGCCATCGGAACCGCCGATGCTGCGGTCCAGATCCGTCGGCTGCGCGCGTTCGAGGAAGGGAAGATCGGCGGCCGAAGTGGAATCCTCAAAGCTCTCCGGCGTGGGATAAGCGCCGATGCGCAGATGAACCGGCGCTAGGCCGTCATACTGCAAGTAGGCGCTGGCGATGCTCGCGCTTTCAACACTCGATCCGCCTAGATCGTACAGGAATTCGTACGACCAGTCCTTGAACAAGGTGCCGCTAAGACCGAGGCGTGCCCGGCGGAAATCGCTGCCGCTGCTGAAATCAATCCCCGGCGGCATTTTGTCTTCCGCGTAGTAGGCGCTGTCGTACTGCACAAGGGCACGCAGCGAAGCGCTGAAGTTGCCGTCAGCTGTCTTGAAGGTCGGGCGACCATTTTTGAGCGAGATCTGTACGTCCGATTGGCGCTGGCTCTGCACGTCAGCGTACTGCGCGGCCTGCGCGCGTTTCAGATCGTCCACCTGCGCCTGCAATTCCTGCGCCTGCGCATTGCTGACTCCCGGCGCCGGCGATTGCTGGGTGGCCCCGCCGGATTGCGCGGCCACCTGCGTGTTGCCGACTGCAGCTCTCAGGCGGCGAATTTCAGCCTGCTGCTCCTCGATCACATGTTCCAGCCTGTCCAGCCGCGCGGCCACGCTGTCGTCGGCGTGGCGATGGCGATGCCTCGGCGCCTGCGCATCCTGCGCCAAGGCGCCGCCGGCGAAAATCGCCGCTGCCGCTGCGCTCAGAAGGAGGCGCGCGCGAAATCCACCTGATCGTTCCATGTCCGCCCAGTCCCCTCTGCCGGTTCGGAAGAGATGAAACATGCGGCGCCGGCGAAAGCCGCTGTTCCGAAGCTGCGCGATATCAACCCCCAAAACTCTACCGAGTCAATAGGGATTAAGAAGATGGTATTGTTCAAGTTGAATCGCGCAAATCGTTCTGGTCAGATCCGGCTAGGCGGCGCGGCGGCTACGGCGACTTGAGACCATTGCCGACGCGAGAGTCTGCGACTCCAGTACGGAGGCAGTCGCGTCGCGGGCGGCCAGCAGGACCTTGCGAATCGCGCAACTTGCTTCGTCAGTGCAATCGCGACAGCGATGGTAGGCGGTCGCGCTCACACAGGGGCTGAGCGCCAGCGGCCCATCCGTCTGGCGAATGATATCGGCAAAGCTGATTTCTTTGGGCGTGCGGCCCAACATGTACCCGCCCTGGCGGCCGCGCAGGCTGCGGACAATGCCGCGCCGTTTGAGATCAAGCAGGATCTGTTCAAGAAACTTGCGCGGAACTCGTGCCTTCTCCGCGATCTCCGAAATCATCATCGGTTCATGCGGACCATGCTCGGCGAGCACGAGCAACGCACGCAAGGCATAACGCCCCTTCTGGGAAAGCATTCGGCAACCTCGAAATCCCGATTTGTTCTATCGGGTAAGCGGCTGCTCCGCAAGGGCTCGCAAGGCGTGAACAGTGAATGCGCCTCCCACTCCGAGTCGCTCAATCAGTCCCGGAAGGCCCGATTGATGATCGATGGCATGTGCGAGCCCGTGCCCTTCACTCCATTTGTCTGCAAAACAGCGCACAACCGTGCAGAACAGAGCAAAATCGTGCAAAATCAGGTGTTACATTTTTCGCGATTTTGGGCATATTTGTCGCTACGCTTTGGCAACACGCGCCTAGCTTCAACTCGGCGAATGATTCATTCCGATCACGTCAAGTGCAACTCAAACAACAAGCTTGCGGTACAGGTGCCAGGTGGAATGGCCGAGCACGGGCAGTACCACGACGAGACCGATGAACAGCGGGATGGAGCCGAGCACCAGGCCCGCCGCCACGATCAGCCCCCATGCGGCAATAGGAACCGGATTCATCAGCACCGCGCGGATCGAGGTGCGGACCGCCGTATCGAGTCCAATATCGCGATCGATCAGCAACGGAAACGATACGATGCTGATCGACATTGCAACGAGCGCAAAGAGAAAGCCCACGCCGCAGCCGATGAGGATCATCGCCCAGCCTGCGCCGGTAGAAAACGTGTCGTGCAGGAAGGCCCCAATCGAAACCGGTTGAACGGGTCCGAGCGTATGCGCGAAAATCTCCCATGCCGCGAGCAGCCACAGCAGCAGGATTCCGACCAGCACCAGACCAAGCACGGCAATCGCGCCCGCGGCAGGCGCGTGGAGGACATCGAAGGCATTGGCCCAGCTGACGGTCGTGCCCTGCTCCCGGCGGCGACTCATTTCGTAGAGTCCTACGGCCGCGAATGGACCGATCAGCGCAAATCCTGAAGCCAGCGGAAAGACCAACGGCAGCATGTCGAGTCCGAAAGCGACCCGCGCCAGCACCAAGCCCACAACGGCGTAAACTGCGCCGAGGAACACGACATCGCTCCGGTAAGCGCCGAAATCGTCAAAGCCTTTGGTCACAACCTCCCTCAAATCGGCCACTGTGATCCGGCGCACCGTCGGGGCGGGGGAGTGAATAGTCTCCTGGATGTGCTGCAGCGAGTGATACGCCGATGCAACGCCGTGCGCCGCACGAACGACTTGGGCGCCGGCGTACTCGACGGGGTTCTTGATGGTGTCCATTGGCCAGTTCCTCCCGAACCGAAGAACGCTCAAGGGTTGCAATTGGCCGAGGGCTGGCGGCAATTTCATGCCGCCGGTCACGGTCAACCCGCAACCTTCGATAATCGCAAGTATACGAGAAGCTGACGCAGCTGCCAGAGCGAAAATTCCGGCGGTGCAAGGGAACTTTCCTGCTGCACATGCTCAATAGCGCAGATGTGCCCTGCGCTCACTCAGCCAGGATTGCTCATCCGGCTCGGCGAGAGCATCCAGGTCCCGCGGGGTGACGCTCGGGTCATCCACCCACTCGCGCAGGAGCGGACTGCCGTTGATCACATCGATGGCAAGCTTGCCCACTTCGTATTCGTACGCGAAATCGCGCCACAGCGGATAGTCCGGATAAAGATGCCGGATGGTCTTGAAGGCGAGCGCCTGGATGCGCCACGGCCGGAACGTGAGATGGTCGTAAGCCGGCCCTTCGGTGTGAATTTGCACGCCCGCGCACAGCTTGCCAGCGTGCTTGTGAAACGTCGGTTCGAACCAGCAATCGCGCAAGGCGCATCCGCGCAGCCATTCCGGTGCGAGCGTTTGCATCTTGGCAATCACGCGCCGCGCGTCGATATCCGGGGCGCCGAACAGTTCGAGCGGCCGCGTGGTGCCGCGCCCTTCCGACAAAGTCGTGCCTTCCACCATGACGGAGCCGGCATAGGCGCGCGCCATCCACAGATTGGGAGCATTCGGGCTAGGATTGACCCACACGCGCTGACCGAGCGGCCAGCCAAATCCCGGCGCGGCATCAGGCTGCCAGTCCTCCATTTCAATGATGCGATAATCGAGATCAAGCTTCAGCGTCGCGATAAACCATAAGCCGAGTTCGCCAAGCGTCAGTCCGTGTCGCATCGGCAGTGTTCCCGCGCCGACAAAGCTCTCCCAGCCCGATCTGAGACGCACCCCCTCGATGGGGCGACCGGCGGGATTGGGACGATCCAACACCCACACGGCTTTATCGTGCTGCGCCGCCGCCTCAAGCATGTAGCGTAGCGTTGTGATGAAGGTGTAGATGCGGCAACCCAAATCCTGCAGGTCGACGAGCAGCACATCGAATGTGCTCAGCATCTGCCCAGTGGGCTTTCGCGTGTCGCCGTACAGACTGAAGACGGGAATGCCGTGCACTGGATCATCGAAGTCCGGCGACTCGATCATGTTGTCCTGCTTGTCGCCGCGCATGCCATGCTGTGGGCCGAAGGCGGCACTGATACGGATATCTCCGCATGCGGCGAGCGCATCGAGAGAATGTGTCAGGTCCGCGGTAACGGATGCGGGATGCGCGAGCAACGCCACGCGGCGGCCTTGAAGCGGCGCGCGCAACGCCGGATCCGCGATGAGGCGATCGATTCCGAATTTCATGGACGTAACGCTGGTGGAAGCTCAAGCGCAAAGCAATCCGGATGATGGAAATCCGGCCTGCCCGGTGGATGCGCGAGAGCCCAGTAGGACTTGAGACCGCCGGTTTCCTCAATGACAGCTGAAAGCCCCGCGCGCCAGATGCGCGCTTGTGCGAGCTCCGGCAATGGCTGGACATTCAGATTGACGTCTATTTCAAGCAAGCCGTCTTCGCATTTCAGGATGATCGCGGGCGTTGCCAATGAGGTTGCGGTGATCATTCCCTCTCTGTAGCCGCTGAATTGGTATGCGGCCCATCGCGTGGACGGCGCGAAATTGAATTCGTTGTACGTCTCGCCTGCGCCCGGTTTCAGGAATGCCTCGAAGCAGGTGTGCTGCCACAGCCCATCCGATCGTTCGAAACTCATTGCGGTAGGGAGTCGCACCTTGCCGATGTCGCCGCGCACAACGTAGCGCAACATCAGCGCGGCCGGCATGACGCGCGTTGTCTCGACATCGATGCCGGTCACGGCCTCGCAATGAAAATCGGGGTGCGGAATGAGTGAGACTCGCATGTTGCAGTCTAGCACGCCTGTCCGCTGACCAAGTGGAGAACCTGTCTGTTTTGCGCAGGTCACGAGTTTGCCGCAACTTCCGTGCTGACGGAACTCGGGGAATATGCGCCGCGCAGAAAAAAATCCTCTCGCCCATGCAAATGCGGTATTCCCCTCTAGGGGGAAGATGGCTTCTGGCCGTCATATATCTGCCCGTCCAGAAGGCGGTCTGCGCTCTTTATCGCTTCCCCGGATTCCCGCAGCATCTCGCGCGATTTGGCAATGGTTTCCCTGATTTGACCATCAGTCACGCGCATGGCCTTCCTTGGGTCCTGCGGTAAAGGCGGTGTCGAATTCGAAAGTGCCATTGCGGCCTCCCGTTCTGTGTCGAGCGGGAGTGCGGACACGAGTTCTGATAGGTGTCCCAGATGTCTCTCAAGCGCCAGCGCCCATTGGTAATAGCTGGCGACGGGTGGAACTTAGCACGCTGAAGGAGGTGCGTCTCTAACGTATGTTGCGTATCCAGTTTAATCCCCGCGAACCAAGCCCATCCGCAAAACGTTCCCATTAACAGGTGGCAGTCCGCCTTCCGCACCCCTCCGCTGGGCGGGCTTACCTAAAGGGCGGCGCGTTGCGTAGAGCCGCCCTTTTTGATCCGGTGAGAGGAAGGGCGTTCCATGGCGAAGGGAGATGTAGAGAACATCCACAGACTCGCCGAACGGTCGCGCGATGAAATGCGACGGTTTCGCGAGAAGTCCGAGAAGACCCAAAGCGTGATTTCGAAGTCAATGGCGCTAATCGCATGGTCACGCGACGCTCTGAAATATCTTGATCGCCTTCAGCGAAAACTCCGAGGCTGAATTAGGACACCCGCTCCGTGAGCGACCAAAGCACCCGCGTCCCGCTGCCCGTCTTCACCACGGAATGCTTCTCCCGGCTGAGATACTGAAGGCTCTCAGACCAACGTCTCCTGCGGAGGCTCTTTTGCGACCCAGCGAACGCCGCGACCGTGCCCGATCTTCTCGACGTAGCCCGCCTTCCCCATATCGTGGAGTGACACGAGAATCCGTCGGATAAAGTCGGCGCGGGTCTTGCGGTCGACGTCCGGGTCCATGCCCTTATCCCGCATGGCGCAGACGGCAACATCATCGGCCCGGATGGAACCCTTCTCGCGTAGCTGGTCGCGGCAACGGCGGCTGAGTTCGTTGCGCCCGAAATAGGCGGACCGAACTGGCATTCTCCCCTTGGTCGGAATCGACTCCGGTTCAAGCCCGTAGATGCGCAGCACGGCGTCTATGTGAACGAGGTCCGCTTGGAGCTTGTCCATCTGGCGGCGCAGATCGACAATCTGGCCGGCAACGGCGGAACGCTTCTAACGCAGGCCAGAGATTAGGAATGTGTCGCCCATGTGCCTAATCTAGGCGTGCAGGGGGATTCTTTCTTGTGGCGTTTGCGCCATAATACCGTGCAAATGGCGACCCCGAGAGGATTCGAACCTCCGGCCTACAGATTAGGAATCTGCCGCTCTATCCTGCTGAGCTACGGGGTCACTCCGCGCATCAATGGCCCGCGGTCCGGCAGAATTCAAGCGCACCGGCCCCGCGCGTTCCCTCTGGCCTCTCTCAGAGCTCGCGCGCCGCGCCAGTGGATCCGGCTCTAATTCGACCAATGCAGAGAAACCGTCGCGCCCCGGCCGTCGACCGATCCGCCAATCGATGCGCCGAGGAACGAAACTCCGTCCAGTCGAATGCGCGCCACATGCCGCTGCTTTCGCCCGGTGGATTCGCTCTGCGAATCCAACCGGAACGGCCCGATGGACAGCCCTCGCGCTCCGAACGGCGTCGGAGCATCACGCGCTTGCGGAAGAATTGGGGCCTCTGAGGGCGGCTCCGCATAACGGGGCTGAAAAGGCGCAATCGGCGGTGGCCCCAAGTCTGCGGTATGACCCGCAGGGACAAGCGCCGGCTGGGCCAACGCTGAGGTTACCGCGAGAGAAAGGCCGACAAGCACTAGCGCGCGCACGACGCGTCCTCCCCGTGGAAGAGTCAACGCAAATTGCTCCCAATCGTTTCAGCACTGTCGGCAATGGGTCCGGACCGGACGGAGTCCCGGTTTCGGAGGACCTGGAGAGTTGGTCGATGGCGCAAGCGCAAGGCGAAAACCCGGTGGCGAGAAACGGATTTGAGGAGGTTTCGCGCCCCGGCGAGAGAGACAAGGAGGCCGGGAGTAACCGCGGCCTGCGGCGGCGGGTGCCGATTCAACACGACCTTGTCATCATGCGGCGTGACGAAACCACATCCGAGCCGACAGACGAACCCACGCTCCTGCTCGATCATCCTACGATTTCGCATCGCCATGCGCGATTCATCGTGGGGGGCGGCAAAGTTTCCATCGAGGATCTGGGCAGCGACAACGGCACCTGGGTGAACAGCGAAAGAATCTCAGCGGAGACTGAGCTGCGGCCCGGCGATCATATTTCGGTCGGTGTTTTCATGCTTCGCTTCGATGGCGCATCGGTCGAGATCCGCAGCCATACTGCCGCCGGCACGCTTGGCGCATACGATGTATCCAAGCAAATCGGGGCACGGGCGCGGCCGCTCTATTTGCTCCGCGACGTGACCTTCGAGCTGCCGCCCGGGCAGCTTGTGTGCGTCATCGGGGCGAGCGGCTCCGGCAAGACGACGTTGATGAACATCATTTCCGGACGGCGAAAGCCGACAAGCGGCGCGGTCAAGCTCGGACGTTTCGACATTCACGAATGCTTTTCCATGCTCAAGCAGGACATGGCGTATGTGCCGCAACGCGATCCGCTGCACGAGTACCTGACGCTTCGACAGGCGCTCACATACTCCGCGAGATTGCGCCTGCCGAGCGACGTCACCGCGGAAACTCGAAATCATATGATCGCGGATGCCGCCGAGAGCGTGGGTCTCGAGCACCGGCTGGATGTCAAGATCGCGGCGTTAAGCGGCGGCGAACGAAAGCGGGCGAGCCTTGCAACGGAAATTCTCAGCCGGCCCGATCTTCTGTTCCTCGACGAGGTGACGACCGGACTCGACGAGAGCACCGATCGCGAGATCATGCAGCTGCTCAAGCAGCTGGTGCTGCGCGGCATGACGATTATCTGCGTCACCCACACGCTTGCGAATATCGAAGAAGTCGCCGATGAGATTGTGGTAATGGGCAGGGGCGGGCTGGTGACGTTCAGCGGGACGCCCGCGCAGTTGCGCGAATTCTTTTCCATCCGCCAGCTTGGAGAAGTCTTTGAGGCGGTCGACCGGGTCGGGCCCGAGACCTGGCACGAGCGGTTCGAAGCCCTCTCCGGTTTGCGGAACGTCGCGCGCGTTCGCTCCCACCCGCCCGGGATGGGGCACAGTACCGAGAAAAAGATTTCTACGTTCGGCGATATCTCACATGCTTTGCGGCAATTTGCGATCCTGACGGAGCGCAACGTCGCATTGCTTTTTGGCGACGTCCGGACGCTGGTCATGGCAGCCATTCAGTCCGTCGCCGTCGGCGCGCTCCTGGGATTTGCGTTCACCGACTTCGGCAAGGGCTTTGAGTTCGGCAGTTCCAAAGTCTCGTTTCTCGTCGTGCTGGGAATCACCTGCATCTGGATTGGCTGCGCCGGCGCGGCCAAGGCGATTGTCGGAGAATTGCCAATTTACCTGCGGGAACGCGATATCAATCTCTCCACCGCGGCGTTTGTCCTTTCCAAATTCCTTGTGACGGCATGCTTTGCGGTTTGTCAGGTTCTGATCCTGATGCTTGTTGCCAGTCTGCTGGCCCAGGAAATTCCCGGTGTGCCATGGGAGCAGTTCCTCCTCGCGTCTCTTGCGGCTGTGAGCGGCGTTGCCATCGGCCTTGTCATCTCCAGCGTGAGCAACAGCCGTGACCAGGCGGCGGTGGTAGTACCGCTCGCACTGGCACCGCAGCTCATCTTCGGAAGCGGGCTGATGTCCAACTTGTCATGGTATGCGACGAAAGTGGCCCAGATTGTGATCGGCGCCTATTGGTCCCGCCAGGCGATGACGGCCGCGCTGATTGCGCACGACACCGGTGTCATGAAGGTCGACGCGGTCCATGGCCAGATTGTGCCCGTTACCGCGCAGCCTTTGGGATTGTCTGTTTTGGCGTTGAGCCTTCAGACGGCTGCCTGGCTTGTGATCGCCATTGTCATCATGCACGTCCGCCACGGACAAAAGACGACGTGAACTGTGGCGCTCTTCTTGCGAGCTCCGTGGTCGCCGTCAGGCCGTTTTCTCTGGCGCGAGGCCGAGTTCTTCGATCATCTGCTTCCGAATCAGAAATTTCTGCACCTTGCCCGTGACCGTCATCGGGAATGCGTCGACAAAGCGGATGTAGCGCGGGATCTTGTGGTGCGCGATCCGGCCGGCGCAGTAGGCGCGGATCTCCGCGTCATTCGCCTGCGTGCCGGAGACAAGCTTGATCCAGGCGCATAACTCCTCGCCATACTTTCTGTCCGGCACGCCAGCGATCTGCACGTCCGCAATTTTCGGGTGCGTGTGGAGAAATTCCTCGATCTCGCGCGGATAAAGGTTCTCGCCGCCGCGGATCACCATGTCCTTGATACGGCCGACAATGTTGCCGTAGCCATCCTTGTCGATTGTGCCGATGTCGCCAGTGTGCATCCAGCCGTTGGAGTCGACTGCTTCCGCGGTTCGTTCCGGGTCGTCCCAGTAGCCAAGCATGACGGAATAGCCGCGCGTGCAAATTTCTCCCGGCATGTCGCGCGGAACCGTGTTGCCGTTCTCGCCCACGATTTTCACTTCGAGATGCGGCTGAACCTTGCCGATGGTCGAGACGCGCCGCTCGATGGGATCGTCCGGCGAGCTTTGGAAGCTGACGGGACTTGTTTCCGTCATGCCGTAAGCAATCGTCACATCGCACATATTCAGTTTCGCAATCACCTGCTTCATCACCTCGATCGGGCAGGGCGAGCCGGCCATGCATCCCGTTCGCAGCGGCGAGAGATCGTATTTCCCGAATTCGGGGTGGCTCAGCAGCGCGATAAACATGGTGGGAACGCCGTACAGGCCCGTGCACCGCTCCGATTGCACGGCTTTCAGCACTGCGTCTGCGTCGAAAACCGGCGAGGGATACACCATGGCCGCGCCATGCGTGATGCAGGCGAGATTGCCCATGACCATCCCGAAGCAGTGATAGAGTGGAACGGGAATGCACAGGCGGTCACCGGGTTGAAGGCCAATGCTCCGGCCAACGAAGAACCCATTGTTCAAGATGTTTCGATGGGACAGCGTCGCGCCTTTTGGCGAGCCGGTTGTGCCGCTGGTGAACTGGATGTTGATCGCGTCGTTGCGGTCCAGCGTTTTGCCGATTTTGATGATATTCCGGCGCGTCGCCCCTTCCGCGATTCCAATAAGGGACTCAAAAGGGCGCCAGCCGGGACGAGACGTGTTTCCAATTAGGATTGCGTGCTTCAGCGCCGGCAGTCTTGCCGCGGAGAGCCCCTCGGCTCTTAATAATGGGAGTTCCGGCGCAAGTTCCTCGATCATCGTGGCATATTCGCTGGTCTTGAATTGCTCGGCCGCAACCAGCGCTTTCACGCCCACCCTGTTCAGCGTGTATTCGACTTCGGACAGCCGGTACGCGGGATTGATGGTCACGAAGATCGCGCCTATCCGCGCGGCAGCGAATTGGGTGAGCGTCCATTCCGCGCAATTGGGCGACCAGATTCCGATCCGGTCGCCGCGTTCAATGCCACATTTCAAGAAGCCGGCCGCCAGCCCGTCTGCGCGCTCGAGCAACTCCCGATAGCTCCAGCGGATGCCCTGATGAACGGAAACGAGCGCCGTGAGGTCACCCCACCTCTTGGCTGCTTCCTCGAGCGCGACGCCAATTGTGTTCTCGATGAGCGGCGGTTCGCGCGCGCCAATAACATGGCTCAGCTCTTGCTCCGGCATTACCTCTGTCTCACAGCCATGCGAGCTTGACAGGGGCCGGAAGGTCACGCAATTGCCCGACGGTACGGCGGCTCGCCAGACGGCATGCCATCGTCTATCGTCGCGCCGTCGATCGGCATTTCTCATGGGGCGGTCCAGTTGAAAACGAGCATGTATTCGCGTTCGGTCCTGAGCGCATTGATCCTCGGCGTGATATCACCCGCCGCTATTGCCGGTCCGAGGGATGACGTCCTCGAAGCGATGGGCAGATGCGCGGCGATGGCTGACGACAAGACTCGGCTGGCCTGTTACGACGCGGCCGCACCGCGTCTCAAGGACGCCTTGGCCACGCCACCGAGTTCTCTCGGACGAACTCCGAGCAAGGAGGAGCAGCAGTCGTGGTTCGGCTTCGATATCTCCGGTCTGTTCGGCGGCGGCAGCACGGAGCCGACCAAACCGGAGGAGTTCGGCAAGGAGCGTACCGCGGAAGCGCAACAGGCCCGCGAGCAGGCGCAGGCAACGGGACAGGTGATCGAAAGCATTACTGCGAATGTTATCGATGTGGCGTTCACGCCATTCGGCCAGTTCATCGTATTTCTCGATAACGGGCAGGTTTGGCGGCAGCTGCAGGGCGATTCCGATCGCGCGCATTTCAAATCCAGCGCGCGCGAGAATCGGGTCACGATCTCGAAAGGCTTTATCGGCAGCTACAACATGACGATCAACGACTCGGACAAGCTGTACAAAGTAACCCGGATCAAATGAGCGTCACGAGCGCCCCCCGCCAGACGGCAGGCGCATTGTATGCAGCAGACTTTCGAATGCCCGTTCCTCAACGAGAGCGCGCGTGGCCGTGATCGCTGGCGCAAAGAACCGGTCCCGGTCAAAGCGGGGAACGCGGCTGCGGATTAGCGCGTGTGCCTGCTCCAGTCTTTCGGAGCTTTTCAACGGTCGGTGAAATTCGATGCCTTCTGCCGCGGCGAGTAGTTCGATGCCGAGGATGGACGCGGTGTTCGCATTCATGGCACCAAGCCGGCGCGCAGCGAACGTCGCCATGGACACGAAATCCTCCTGATTGGCGGAAGTCGGGAGCGAATCGACCGATGCCGGATGCGCGAGCGATTTGTTTTCCGAGGCGAGTGAGGCCGCGGTGACATGAGCAATCATGAATCCGGAATTGACGCCACCTTCCGCAGTGAGAAACGGCGGCAATCCGCTCAGAGTCGAGTCGATCAGCAGCGCGATGCGCCGCTCCGCCAGCGCGCCGATTTCGGCGATGGCAATGGCGAGGCCATCCGCGGCGATGGCTACCGGCTCCGCATGAAAGTTCCCCCCGGAAATGATTGTTCCGTCGTCAAACACCAGCGGATTGTCGGTTGCGGCATTCGCCTCGATTTCCAGCGTGCGCGCCACGTGGCGGATAGTGTCGAGGCAGGGTCCAAGCACCTGCGGCTGACATCGGATGGAGTAGGGGTCCTGGACCCGCTCACAACTCAGGTGCGACTTGCGGATTTCACTTCCCGCAATGAGGTCGCGGAGCGCTGCTGCGGCTTCGATCTGGCCCGGCTGTCCTCGCACCACGTGAATTCGGGCATCGAACGGAAAGTCGCTGCCCTTGATTGCGTCGGTCGAAAGCGCTCCCGCAATCAGGGCGGCCTCGAGATTGGCTTCTGCAGCGAAGAGATTGACGAGCGCGAGCGCGGTTGAGACCTGCGTGCCGTTCAGCAGCGCGAGGCCTTCCTTCGCTTCGAGCGCGATCGGCGCAATTCCGGCCTTGTCGAGCGCCTCGCGCGCGGCAAGGCGTTTGTCCTGAAACGTCGCGTAACCTTCGCCGATCAGCACGGCAGACAGATGCGCCAGCGGCGCGAGGTCGCCGGAGGCGCCGACGGATCCTTGCGCCGGAATGTCCGGCAGCACGCCCTTGTTCAACAGGTCGAGGAGGCGTTCGACGACGACGCGCCGCACGCCGGAGTAGCCAAGCGCCAGGCTCGCCGTCTTCAGCGCGAGCGTGAGGCGGACGACGGCGGCAGGCATCATCTCGCCCACACCGGCCGCGTGCGACAGGATCAAGTTGCGCTGAAGAAGCTGGAGTTCGTCGTCTGGAATTCGCGTTTGCGCCAGCCGGCCGAAGCCGGTGTTCACGCCGTAGATGGCGCGCCCGGAAGCGAGCGCCGATTCCACATGGGCGCGGGAACGCTCGATCGCTGGCCACGCCTCTTCGACCAGCGCCACAGGTTCGTTCGTTGCGGCAATCTGGCGCCAGAGCGAAAGTGGATTGTTACCGGGGCGGATGGTCAGCATGAGCTTGCAAATCTTAGGCTGGCAGGTTTTGGCGTTTCGGCCGCTCCGCCGCAAGCCCCGCAGGATCAACTCGGTACCTATGCGTGCGCTTGCTTTTGAGGGGAGGCAAACCTAATTTCCGCCTCCCGTTCGGGCAGCTGTAGCTCAGTTGGTTAGAGCGCTGGATTGTGGATCCAGAGGTCGGTGGTTCGACCCCACCCAGCTGTACCATTCCTGCCGACGCCGGCGGAAAACCATGACTACGCTATTCCACCTCACGAACAAGATAGCCGTCGTAACCGGTGGCTCGCGCGGGCTTGGCCGCGAAATGGTACTCGCCTTTGCACAAGCCGGCGCCGATATGGTGATCGCCAGCCGCAAGCTTGAGGCCTGCGAAGCCGTTGCTCGCGAGGTGGAGGCGTTGGGCCGCCGCGCGCTGCCGGTCGCGGCGCATGTCGGCCAATGGGAGGACAATGAGCGCCTCGCCGAAGCGGCCTGTGCGCAGTTCGGCCGCGTGGACATTCTCGTGAACAATGCCGGCATGTCCCCGCTTGCGCCGTCGCTCGCCGAAACCAGCGAGGCACTGTTCGACAAGGTGATGGATGTGAACTTCAAAGGTCCATTCCGTCTATCTGTGCTTGTGGGTGAGCGGATGGTGAAAGGTGAGGGCGGCGCAATCATCAATCTCTCGAGCAGCGCCGCCTTTGGGCCCGAGCCGCATGTCGTGCCTTATGCCGGCGCGAAAGCCGCGATTAATGCGATGACGGTCGCGCTTGCCAAAGCGTTTGCGCCGAAGGTACGCATGAACTGCATCGCGCCGGGCCCATTCCTTACCGATGTCTCGGCCGTGTGGCGCGAGAACAAGGCATTTGAGCAGTCGCTTGGGTTGAAGCGCTTCGGTCAGCCGAACGAAATTGTCGGCACGGCGCTGTATCTCGCTTCCGATGCTTCGTCCTATGTCACTGGCCAGGTGATCCGGGTTGATGGCGGAACGTGGTGACAGACAGTGCGCAGGGAATAATGAGCATTGAGTTTGCCGGCCCTGGTCTCAATTCGCTACTCACTTCGCGCACTGCAGCTGGCGCCGCCCAGCACGCAGAACTTCGCGCAGTGTGGGTGATTAAGCGGCACCGGGCGATCAGCTTCGGCGAGCGTGCGACCAAGTTCGAACTGCGGATCGTAAGGCAGAAGAGTGCAGGACACGACGAGAGGATGGTCCGCGCCCGCGCGCTTTATCGCCATGCGGCTCGTCGCGCACATCACGTCCGAGGGCGACTTTCCGAGAATACCCCAGCACTCGGTGGTGATCTCCGGAACATCCATGCTTTCGTCCATCTCCGGGAAAATCACCAGCTGCGCAGGATCGTCGGTATCGATCGGCCAATTGTGCTCTGCAGCCAGCCGCGCAAAACCGCCACGTAAGCCTGAATCGCTTTCGTCTGTGAAATGCCGCCCGGCGAGGGCTATCGTGAACCCGCGAGCCGCCAGCCAATCGATTCCTGCCACGGTTTTCGTGAAGCTGCCATCGCCGCGCTCCGCGTCGTGAATTGCTGCGGAGTAATGATCGAGGCTCACACGGATGGTGAGTTTGGAGCCGAACTGCTCATTCAGGCCGAGGAGTCCACGCCGCTTCAACTCCATCGGCTTCATGGCATTCGTCAGGATAAGGACTTCGAATCCGCGTGAAAGGGAAGCGCGGAGCATCTGAATGATGTCGCGGTTCAGGAACGGCTCGCCGCCGGTGAAGCCGATCTCGCGCGTGTTCCAGCCGAGCGGGGCGATCTCGTCGAGATAGGCTTCAACTTCGGCCGCGGTAAGATAAGCGAGGCGATCGTTGGTGGGGCTGCTTTCAATGTAGCAGTGGCCGCATTCAATGTTGCAAAGCGTGCCGGTGTTGAACCACAGCGTCTCAAGCCGCTCGAGCGGAACGCTTGCCCGCGGCTCACCGTTGACCGTAATGGACGGATCGCGAAACTTCGCCGGATCGAGCAGTTTACGCGCAAGAGTTGGTTCAGCTACCGAATTCATTTGGAATTTCGTTCCGGCAGCACCCAGGCATCGATCACGTCGAAAGCTGCTTTTGAGAGCGGAGAAATGGCGAAGCGAAGCGCTGCCGTGCGAGGGGTGAGTTGGACATTGGTCCTTTGTGCGGCGAAGGTGCCCGCACGATAAATACTGAGAGATGGATCGATCCGAGAGCTTCCCGCCGTGGATACGGTCTTATCGAAACTGCGCGTCTCGAGAACTCGTCCGGCCGAATCCATTTGCGAAAGGGAAATGCGGATCGCGACAGGTGCCTCAGGATACTCGGCCCGGATCGTCGCGCCGAAGGCATAGTGGCCGCTAATGGCAATCGATGCGGGGACATCCTGATAGATTGCGCTGCCAGGCGCGCAACCGGCTCGGCAATCGACAACAAGGTAGTGCACGCCTGTGTTACCGCGTGCGAACCGGGTATCGAGTCGTTGCCTCGACGTCGCTTGGTGCGCTTGGCTGATCGTCGTTGTCCAGGGCGAAAGGTTCGCAAGCGCAAAGCTGTGACTTCGCAGGAGGTTGAGGTCAGGGATGGGCCACGATGGTGTAGGTGCAGGACGGGAGGTCAGAACGATATTTGACCAATCCCGACATGCCCTTCTGGTGAATTGAATGCCGCGATACACCATGGTGGCCGCCCCGTTGCAGGTCCTGGTATTCGCCGGAACACCCTGCACACTCGGATGCCATCCCTCCCAGCGCGTCGCACCGTACTGCCTCGTGAAATAGAAGATCTCGAGGTGGCCGCGAGAAACGAAACGCGGATTGGTGCTGAATCCGTGCACCGAATAAATCGCGTCCATCTTCTTGATCGGCGCACCGTTCACCCCGCCGAACGGGAAATCGTGCAGCACTTGCCAACTCGTTTGGCTCAGTCGGCCATACATCTTCGGGCAATCGCCAGGCCATGGCTGGCCAGCCTGCAACCAGTGAACGCCGGCGATCGGGATGGTTGCGTTGCCGACCGTGGAATAGTCGGTGACGGAGATGGTTTCCGGGAAAAAAACCCAGCCGTTGAATGGGGTACAGCCTGGACCAAAGAACGTCGTCTCATAGCCGCCGGAATCACGTGTCTCAGCGGCCGAAGCCCATCCATCTCTGATCTCATAAAGATCGTAGCCGTCGGTCGCCTGGTCGAATGCACCGAATGGAGCAACATCGAATGGATTGACAACTAGGAGGCGGTTTTTGCGATCGATCACCGGATAGGAATCGTGCTGCTGCTGCCCCAACTGGTCTATCTTGTGGTAGGGGAGCAGTTCGCCCGGCCTCAAATCCCGCTCGGTTGTTCCGCCCGGGCAACCTTTGTAGGGGTCCGCGGTGATCGGCCGGTCCCCGGAATCGACGCAAACATCCTGGATCAGCCAGTCGTTCAGCGGCGCCCCGGATTCGGCGGCGGATTCCGAACTGACATATGCGATGCAAGCGATTGCCGCGAGAAGTACTGCAAGCCACTTAAGACGGCGAATACCGCGCGACGGAAACTCACCCATGAGACATTCCCATTTGACCGCACAAAATAAGCCTAGCACATTGGCTCTCGGACAGGGACTGTAATACCAATCATGTCTGCGATTTCACGCGCCCGCTGCGTCGAAAGCGGCGCATGGGGAATGAGTATGCCCGGCAACCGCATTGAGAAAATTGTGCTCGCCTATTCCGGTGGCCTGGATACGTCCGTCATTCTCAAGTGGCTGCAGAGGGCTTATGGCGCGGAGGTCGTGACATTCACGGCCGATCTTGGGCAAGGCGAGGAACTCGAGCCCGCGCGCAAGAAGGCCGAACTGCTGGGCATCAAGCCTGAAAACATCTTCATCGAGGATCTGCGCGAGCAATTTGTCCGCGATTACGTGTTCCCGATGTTCCGCGCAAACGCAGTCTACGAAGGCGTTTACCTGCTCGGCACGTCCATCGCGCGGCCCCTGATCGCCAAGCGACAGATCGAGATCGCGGAACAGGTCGGCGCAGATGCCGTGGCGCATGGCGCTACGGGGAAGGGCAACGATCAGGTGCGCTTCGAACTCACCTACTACGCATTGAACCCGGAGATCAAAATCATCGCACCATGGCGGGAATGGGACCTGACCAGCCGCTCAAAGCTGATCGAATTCGCGGAGGCGCACCAGATTCCGATTCCGCGCGACAAGCGCGGTGAAGCGCCGTTCTCGGTGGATGCAAATCTGCTGCACTCGTCGTCGGAAGGAAAGGTGCTGGAAGACCCGGCCGCGGAGCCGGAGTCGATCGTCTATCAGCGGACGCTCTCACCCGAGGAAGCGCCGGACAAGCAGGCCTACGTCGAAATCGGCTTTGAGCGCGGCGACGCGGCGTCCATCGACGGCGTGAAGCTGTCGCCGGCAACGTTGCTCATGAAACTGAACGACCTTGGGAAAGCGAACGGCATCGGCCGGGTCGATCTCGTCGAGAATCGGTTCGTCGGCATGAAATCCCGCGGCGTCTACGAGACGCCCGGCGGCACTATTCTACTCGCCGCGCATCGCGCGATCGAATCCATCACGCTGGATCGAGGCGCGGCGCATTTGAAAGACGAGCTGATGCCCGCGTATGCGGAGCTGATCTACAACGGCTTCTGGTTTTCGCCCGAGCGAGAGATGTTGCAAGCCGCGATCGACAAGAGCCAGGAATTCGTCACCGGCACCGTGAAGCTCAAGCTCTACAAGGGCAATGTGATCGTGGTGGGCCGCTCATCGCCTCACTCGCTTTATTCACAAGACCTCGTGACGTTCGAGGACGACCGCGGTGCCTACAACCAGAAGGACGCCGCGGGGTTCATCAAGCTCAACGCCTTGCGGCTGCGTACGCTGGCCATGCGCAACGGGAAACGGAAATGAGCAGCCTCAACCAGGATCAGATCGAATTCTGGAACGGCCCTGCCGGGGAGCGATGGGCGTCCGCGCAGGACCGCATTGACCACCATCTCGGACTGATCACAGAAGCCCTTGTCGAAGTGGCTGCACCCAAGGAAGGAGAGCGCATTCTCGATATCGGTTGTGGCGGCGGCACCACAGCATTCATGTTGCGCGAACGGCTTGGGCCGAATGGGGCGGTCACCGGCATCGATATCTCCGCGCCGATCCTTGCTGTCGCGCGTGCCCGCTGTCACGCCGCGAACGCTGACATCGCCTTCATCGAAGCGGATGCTTCCGCTTACGAATTCCAGTCCGTATTCGATCTCACATTCTCACGCTTCGGCGTGATGTTCTTCGCCGATCCGGTTACCGCATTCGCGAACATCCGCAAGTCGCTAGTGGCAAACGGCCGCTTGGCATTCGTGTGCTGGCGTGCCTTCAAGGAAAACGACTGGTCCTTCGTGCCGTACATGAGCGCCAAGGATCTCCTGCCGCCGCAAGAGCCGATGGATCCAAATGCGCCTGGCCCGTTCGCGTTTGCCGACGACACTCGCGTACGCTCGGTTCTGGAGGAGGCGGGCTTCAAGAATGTCGTCGTGAAGCCACATGACACGATCGTGAACCTCGGTGCGACCCTGGAAGGTGCGGTGACCGAGGCGCTGACAATCGGACCGCTTGCCCGCGCCGCTGCAGAGCTCAACGATGCGACCAAAGCCAAAATCCGCGAGCGGATCGCCCCCGAACTCGAGCGCTATCAGACTCCAAATGGCATCACCCCGCCTGCGGCGGTGTGGCTGGTGAAAGCGCGGAATTAGACGTCCAGCGCGGCGTAGAGCGCGTTGTCCTGGATGAATTCGCGACGTGGTTCGACCATTTCCCCCATCAGTTTACTGAACAGGTCCTCGGCGTCATCGGCGTGCTCGACTCTGACGCGAAGAAGCGTGCGGGCGTTTTCATCAAGCGTCGTCTCCCAGAGCTGCTCGGGGTTCATTTCGCCCAGGCCCTTATAACGTTGCAGCGCCAGCCCTTTGCGACCCCATTCGAAAATCGTTTCGAGCAGGTGGGACGGCGCGCGTACCTCGCGCGTCTCGTCTTTTCGCTTCAGGGTTGCAGCCTTGAGGTAAGTTGCCTGGAGATCGCCGGCCAATTTGTCGAGCTTGCGGGCATCCGCGCTCGAAATCAGTGCTCCGTCGATGGCAACGGTTTCGCGCAAGCCCCGCACCTCGCGCCAGAATTTGAGGCCACCGTCGGGCGTCGGCTCGCCGTGCCAGCCGCGCTCGATTTCATCCGACAGCTGATCGAGGCGGCGCGCGATGTATTCGGCTGCCTCCGCCGCCTTTTTTTCGTCGTTGAGGACTTCGGGATTGAGCGCGCCGGCGATGGCCGACTGCTCGAGCACGAAACGGGGATAGTGCCGTGGAAAGCCGTTCAGCGCCGCCACTGCCGCGCGAGCTTTCTCGACGATTGCTTCAAAATCTGCACCGGCCAGCACCTCACCTGTATGGAGCGCGAGACTGGCGCCTTCTGAGCCTTCGGACACGAGATAGTCTTCGAACTCCCGCTCGTCCTTCAGATACCGCTCCGATTTGCCGCGCGCCGCTTTGTACAGCGGCGGCTGTGCGATGAAGATGTGCCCGCGCTCGATGAGTTCCGGCATTTGGCGATAGAAAAACGTCAGAAGCAAGGTGCGGATGTGCGCGCCGTCCACGTCTGCGTCTGTCATGATGATGATCTTGTGGTAGCGCAGCTTGTCGGGGTTGAATTCTTCGCGCCCGATTCCGGTGCCGAGAGCGGTGATCAGGATCGCGATGGATTCGCTTGACAGCATCTTGTCGAAGCGCGCGCGTTCCACATTCAGGATTTTTCCACGCAGCGGGAGCACCGCCTGGTTGTTGCGGTTTCGTGCCTGCTTGGCGCTGCCGCCGGCGCTGTCGCCCTCGACAATGAAGATCTCGCACTTGGACGGATCGCGTTCCTGACAATCGGCGAGCTTGCCGGGAAGCGAGGCGCCGTCGAGCACGCCCTTACGGCGCGTCAGTTCCCGTGCCTTGCGCGCGGCTTCCCTTGCGGCAGCGGCTTCCACCACCTTGCCAACGACCATCTTGGCGTCTGCCGGATGCTCCTCGAACCAGCGACCGAGTTGCTCGAGCACAATGCCTTCGACAACGGGGCGTACTTCGGAGGAAACCAGCTTGTCCTTGGTCTGCGAGGAGAATTTTGGGTCCGGTACTTTCACGGAAAGCACGCAGGTCAGGCCTTCGCGGCAGTCGTCCCCGGTGAGCGTGACCTTCTCCTTCTTTTGCACGCCGGACTCATCAGCATATTTGGTCACGACCCGCGTAAGCGCCGCACGGAAACCCGCCAGATGCGTGCCGCCGTCGCGCTGCGGGATATTGTTCGTGAAGCAAAGCATGCTCTCGTGGTAGCTGTCGTTCCAAGTGAGCGCGGCTTCTACCGTGATGCTTTCACGCTCGGCCCTCAGCATGATGGGCGAGGGGATCAGTTCGTTCTTGGCGCGATCGAGATATTTCACGAAAGCTTCCAGGCCACCGTCGTAATGGAGCGTAACTTCCTTCTTCTCCACGCCGCGTTTGTCGGCGAGAACGATGGTGACGCCCGAGTTGAGAAACGCCAATTCACGCAGCCGGTGCTCGAGCGTGGCGTAGTCGAACTCTGTTTTCGTGAAGGTGCGTGGGCTTGGGAGGAATGTGACTTCCGTGCCGCGCCTGCCATCGGCGGGGCCGACCATCTTGAGCGGCGCGACAGGATCGCCGTCCTCGAAGCGCATACTGTGTTCTTTATCATCGCGCCAGATCCGCAGCTCGAGCCATTCCGACAGCGCGTTCACGACGGAGACCCCAACGCCATGCAGGCCGCCGGAGACCTTGTAGGCGCTCTGCTCGAACTTTCCCCCGGCGTGCAGCTGAGTCATGATCACTTCGGCAGCCGACACGCCTTCGCTTTCGTGAATGTCGGTAGGAATCCCGCGTCCATTGTCGCGCACGGTGCAGGAGCCATCCGGATTAAGGACCACGTCTATCCGATCAGCATGGCCTGCGAGCGTCTCGTCGATGGCATTATCGACGACTTCATGCACCATGTGATGCAGCCCGGAGCCATCGTCGGTGTCGCCGATATACATGCCGGGCCGCTTGCGTACGGCATCGAGGCCCTTCAGAACCTTGATGCTGGCGGCGCCGTATTCTTCCGGCTCGGGAAATGCAGCTGGTGCAGCCATCGCTCTACTCTGAAATCAATCGGACTTGCGAATCCGCAACTTCGAACAAATCGGCCGTGCCCTGCAGCGGATCGAACATCTGGAAATCCGTTCCGGTCATCCATGCCTGGGCGCGAAGCGACAGAATTTCTTCAAACAGCGCGGCGCGCCGCGTTGCATCCAGATGGGCGACGATTTCGTCGAGAAGGAGGACAGGCGCAAGCCCATTGGTTATATGGGAAAGCACCCTCGCATGTGCAAGAACTATGGACACGAGCAGTGCCTTCTGCTCACCGGTCGAGCATTCCCGGGCGTCAGCGCGCTTTTCGACATCCCGAACCTCCAGGTCGCTCAGATGAGGACCAAAGCTCGTGCGTCCCGCCTCCGCATCCCGCATGCGATCAGCTTTGAGCCGCGCCCGTAGGTCACCAGGTTTCCGCTCGGCATTCGCCGATTGGAAGACGAGGCTGTCGATCTCTCCGCGCATCGCGAGCTGTGCGCAGGGAAAGCACCCCATCAGGCGACGCTCACCGAGTGCCTCGTTCAGGCGCTCGACGGTGCTCGCCCGGGAGGCGGCAATCGCAAGGCCGGTCTCCGCCATCTGTTCCTCAAGACCATCAAGCCATGCAGGATCGCGCGGGCCAAATTTGAGGAGACGCGCGCGTTCGCGCGTGGCTTGCTCATAGCGCAAAGAGCGCTGCGCGTGGCTCGAATCGAAGCCAAGCGTCAGACGATCAAGAAACCGCCGCCTGCCGCTGGCGCTCTCTATGAACAAGCGATCCATTGCCGGCGTCAGCCAGACCATCGGCACCAGTTCGCCGAGATCGGCCGAACTCTGTGCCGGCGCACCGTTCAGGCGCACCTGACGCGTGGCGCCGCTCGCACCCGCAGACAATCCCGTTCCGACTTCATGGCTGTGCGTGCCGCGCTTCACCGTGGCGGAGACAGCCCACAAAGGGTGTTCGGCCGCGCTAGGACCCTTGCGCGTATGCTCCGCCAATGTTGCGCCGCGAAGGCCTCTTCCCGGCGTCAGCAACGAAAGCGCGTCGAGGAGGTTTGTCTTCCCCGCGCCGTTTGGTCCGGCGAGAACAACGCAGCGCCCGCTCGTTGACAGTTCGGCAGATATGTATGAGCGGAAATTGGAGAGCGCCAGTCGCAGGACAGCCAGCGGTGCGCACTGAGATGCGTGAACGCCACCTCGCACGGGAAGAGGATGCCGGTTCTCCCCGGATGCGCCGTTATGGGCGGCTTCGGAGGAGGAATTAGCCCGTCCGATCAAGCGTCACACCCTCATGGGCATTAGGACGTAGAGCGTGCGGGGATCTTCACTATCCTCGATAATCGTTGGCGAGCCTGCGTCGTGCAGGAGGAAGCGCACATCCTTGCCTTCGATTTGACCGGTGATGTCGAGCAAGTATCTCGCGTTGAACCCAATCTCCATCTGCGCGGCGCTGTAGCTGGCGCCAAGCTCTTCTGTCGCTGTTCCGGAATCGGGATTGACGACAGAAAGTGTGAGCTTGTCTTTCGCTAGATTGAGCTTCACGGCGCGCGTCTTGTCCGCCGAGATCGTTGAAACACGGTCCACGCTCTGGGAGAATTCCTTGGAATCCAGCGAAAGGACCTTGTCGTTCCCGCTTGGGATCACCCGTTGGTAATCAGGAAACGTTCCGTCGATCAGCTTCGATGTCAGCTCAACGCCGCCGGAAACGAATTGAATCTTGGTGTCGGAAAGCGACAGGTCCACTGCGTCCTCGGCGTCGTCGAGGAGGCGCCGCAATTCGGTAACAGCCTTCCGGGGGACGATCACGCCAGGCATGTCCGATGCGCCATCCGGCAGGTCGAGTTCAAAACGCGCCAGCCTATGGCCATCCGTGGCTACCGCCCGAAGTGCTCTCGTCTTTCCGTCTTTGCTCGCATGCACATAAATGCCGTTCAGGTAGAATCTGGTTTCTTCCGTGGAAATTGCGAAGCGCGTTTTGTCGATCAGGTGCTTCAGGTCTTCGATAGAGAGGCGGAATTTGTGCGGTAGGGCACCCGCCGCCATCTGGGGAAAATCTTCCTTGGGAAGGCAGGCGAGCTCAAACCGCACACTCCCCGACGAGACCGCCAGTCTACCCCCTTCCGATGTCAGCAGTTCTGCCTGGACCTGAGCCCCTTCCGGGAGCTTCCGGATGATATCGTAAAGCATGTGCGCTGGCGCCGTGATCGCGCCATTGCGCAACACATCGGCCGCGAGGAATTCCACGATTTCAATATCGAGATCGGTAGCTGTCAGCTTTAGCCGGCCTTTGGCGGCCTCGATCATCAGATTGGAGAGAATGGGTATTGTATTGCGCCGTTCGACAACACTCTGCACGTGTGAGAGCGCCTTCAGAAAGGCGCCGCGTTCGACTGTTATTTTCATCCGTTTGTGCCCGTTGGAATTGCGCTTGGCACCGCCATGACCGCGTTCAAGCGATGCCGCTAAGTCGCTGAATCTTCTACATTTTTTTGTACGTTTCGACTCATACGCCGAAGTATATCAAGCGGGGGGAAGGGAGAACAGTACGGGCGGCGATATCGCGAGATTATTTTGCGGCTAGGGATGGGGAGGCGGCACGCTTGCCGCCCCCCATCTCCGTCATCGAATTTCGCTTCGTTTTGAGAGCACCTGCTTCAGGAAATCGACCTCCTGTCTGAGCAAGGGATCCATCGTGCAAAGCTCCGTAATACGCCGGCAAGCGTGCAAGACAGTCGTGTGGTCGCGATTGCCGAATCGGCGTCCGATTTCAGGTAGCGACCGCATGGTGAGTTCCCGGGAGAGATACATCGCCACCTGGCGCGGGCGTGCCACACGGCGGGAGCGTTCCTTCGAATGCAGATCACGGACTTCCAGCTTGTAAAATTCCGCCGTTTTGCGCTGGATGTCCTCGATCCCGGTCTTGCGTCCCGGCATTCCGCGCTGGCCGATGGCCTCCTCCGCAAGGCAGAGCGTTACCGGCTTTTTCGTGAGATCGGCATAGGTCGCAAGCTTGGTGAGGACCCCAACCAACTCGCGGGGGCTTGCATCTTCCAGATCAGCGATGCGCTCGAGAATGTCGTCCGGGAACGCGACATGCGGGCGATGGCGAGCGAACTCCTGGAGGCGCAATTTCACGATGCCGAGTCTCGTCTCGCGATCGGGCTTGCCGAGCGCGATGACAAGACCACCCGAAAGTCGCGACCGCACATCGGCCCCCAGCGCGTCGAACGCCTCCGGCGAACGATCGGCGGCAATGACAATTCGCCGGCGCAGGTCGGAGAACGCGTTCACGGTGTGCAGGAATTCAGAAATCGTCGAGGAACTGCGGCAAATATGCTGAAGATCGTCGATGAGCAGCAAGTCCGCCGCACGCAGTTCTTCTTTGAACATCAGTGTTTCACGACGATGCAGGGCGCCAAGGAATTGCCGCATGAAGTCCTCGGCGCCGAGGAACAGCGCGCGACGTCCGCGGCTGCGCGCTTCGAGGGCCGTCGCATTCAGAATATGGCTTTTACCGTATCCGAAGCCGCCATGGAGGTAGAGCAGCGATGTCTCGTTGTTCTCGCCCTCGGCGAATGCGCGCGCGGCGCTGCATGCAAACTCATTTGATGGGCCAACAACGAAGCTTTCAAAGGATTGCGCCGGATGCAGAACACGATTCCATAATCCCCGCCGTGGTTCGGCTGATCCCTCAATGGAAACTTCATGGACTGGCGCCACGGCGGGGGCGGAAAATGCTTTCGAGTCACGAGGCAGACCACCGCCAATGACAACTTTCGGCGGGGCAAGGACGATCGAAACACAACGCCTTCTACATCCCTCCACACTTAGGGCGCGCTCAATTCTGCTGACGTAATGGTTGCTAACCCAGTTGCGGACAAAGAGCTTCGGGGCGCCAAGCCTGATTTCCGTGCTGTCTATGCTGAGGAGCTCCAGCGGGCCGATCCAGGCGTCGAATACTGCGTCCCCCAACTCCCTCCGCAGTCGCTCCCGCGCTCCGCCCCACATAGCCTCCCCGCTTTTAGAGGAACTACTGCTCATGATCTGCGACATGTTCCTTGCCTTCTTGTTGTTGTTGCCAGCGCTTGGGCGCTGGAGCCCCGTTTAGGTCCAAGCGTTAGATTCGTTATTGCGCTCGCTCTTTCTGCCTTCGCCCCTCCATTATCTCTGCCTCTACCCGAAGGCCCGACGCCCTCCGGCCATGTTTGCTGCCGCGGTGATCTTCGCTATCCAAATCGGCTTCAAATCCGCCGGTGTCGCCGAATGCCCGCTGATGTCCGGGTTCGGTTACCGCAATCGCCGCCGCCCGCGGAACGGCGCCCATCTCGATCAACTGCGCCGATGCAGCTACCTGCAGCAGGGTCCAGTCTTCGAAGGGGGACAAATCGCCTGAGCATGTGGTCGATAGACGATCAGCCGTCATTCCAAGCTCCGGCCAAACTGTTCCGTTCGCGCACAGGGATGCCAGCGCGGACCAGACGATGTTTGGACTGTGTTATTACTGAGTGTTACTGTTTCAGACTTGCCAATTACTCATTTTTTCTTTCGCCTTGCCGGCTTTTGTCTTGGCAACTCTGTTTCGAACGCCCCGTTGTGCGAAAACCATAATCGCCGGGGCGGATTTCATGCAAGAGAGAACAGATGGCGAAAAGTACGCCCAATTTGGTGGACAGAGCCGTAAGCCTTTGTCCGTAAACTGAGATTAGCGCAATTCGGACTGCGCCGAATCAACCACTTAAGGGGTGGCGCCTCGATATTCTTTGACGGTTTGGCGACAGCAGAGTGACAGTCAGTCTACAGACAAAGAAAAATTTGCGGGGAAATGAAGAAAACTGTTGCAAATCGAAATATTCAAACGAATCCAGAGACTAATTATTGTGGAGCTTCGCCACTCGGCTCGACAGCCGGGCAACTTTGCGGGCACCGGTGTTCTTGTGGATAACGCCCTTTGACACGCCTCGCATGATTTCCGGCTCAGCGGCCTTCAGCGCCGAGACAGCCGCAGATTTGTCCTTTGCCGCGATGGCCTCTTCGACCCTTCGCGTGAAGGTATGAATGCGGCTCTTGCGAGCATGATTGACGACGTTGCGCTTGGCATTTGTCCGGACGCGCTTCTTGGCCGAGGCGATATTGGGCATGGAGTTCTCACCAGTTCCTTTGGAAAGGCGGCGCTTTTAGCCCGCAGGGGCAGGAGGGTCAATCTGCAAACGGCCGTTGCTGCTCACCTGTTGTCCGTAACGTGAATTGAGCGGCTCCCTGCTCTGGCGGATAAGTCTCGGCCGCAAGGGAAATGGACAGCCATGCATTTCGGGCGCAGGTCCTTTTTGATAGCTGGCCTGCTGTTGACAGCCGATCCGGGCCTGGGTGGCAAGGCGCTCTCGCGCGAGCATCTGTCTTTCGCGGGCGCTGAGCGGACATACTATGTCTATGCGCCGGACACGCAGAACGGGCCCCCTCCCGTGATAGTCTTGCTGCACGGCACTGGCGGCAACGGTCTTTTCATGTTGGAACGATGGCGCCACGTGGCGGCACGGGAAAAACTCACGCTTCTTGCGCCTGATTCGCTGCATTCCAATTCCGGGTGGGTGCTGCGCGACGATGGTCCCGATTTCATTCGTGCGGTCGTTCTGGCTGCCGCTGCAAAAGTTCCAATGGACCCGCGGCGCATCTATCTCTTTGGCCAATCGGGCGGCGCGGCATACGCACTGACGCTAGGTATGCTGGAATCCGAATACTTCGCCGCCGTTGCCTTTCACGCGGGCGGCTGGCGGCGCGCGGCGGAATACAAGTTCGTCGAATTCGCGAAACGGAAGATCCCGGTCTCGATGTGGGTCGGCGACGAGGACACCTATTTTCCGCTGCCGTCGGTGCGGAACACCGAGCGAGTCCTGGTATCGAATGGGTTCCCGGCGGAGCTCCACATTCTGAAGGGCCGGACGCATTCCTACCGGGATGTAAACGCGGACTTCAACGACAGCGTCTGGGATTTCCTCAGGGGCCAATCTCTGACCGGCTTGCCCGTGTACACGCCGTATCGGGTTGGTAATGGCGTCTACAAGTAGGTTCATCTGGCCAGACAGGCGACACTACTGAGATTCCGAGCAGACGAAGCGCTCTTAGCGATCCTCGAACGCCGGCTTACGCTTTTCTGTGAAGGCGCTCATGCCTTCCTTCTGATCCTCCGTTGCGAACATCGCGTGAAAGACCCGGCGCTCGAAGCGGATCCCCTCGGCAAGGGTGGTTTCGTAGGCCCGGTTGATTGTCTCCTTGGTCATCATCACGATCGGCATCGACTTTGCTGCGATTGCGTGTGCCGCTTTCATGGTTTCCGCCATCAACTCCGATGCCGGCACCACGCGGGAAACAAGGCCTGATAGTTCCGCCTCCGCCGCATCCATGTTGCGGCCGGTCAGGCACATCTCCATGGCCTTCGATTTTCCAACAAATCGCGTGAGTCTCTGCGTGCCGCCGATACCCGGCATGACGCCAAGATTGATCTCCGGTTGGCCGAATTTGGCATTATCCGCGGCGATAATGAAATCGCACAACATGGCGAGCTCGCAGCCCCCGCCCAACGCATACCCGGCGACTGCTGCAATGATCGGCTTGCGGATGGCGGCGATGCGGTCGGCAGCATCGGCAAAAAAGTTTTCCTTGAACATGTCCATATAGGAGCGGGGCTGCATCTCCTTGATGTCCGCGCCGGCGGCAAAGGCGCGATCCGAGCCCGTCAGGACAATGCAGCGAACGCTCTCATCCGAATCCCATTGCTCCAGCACGGTAATGAGCTCTGCAAGCAGTTCTGAGTTGAGCGCGTTCAGGGCTTTCGGGCGGTTGAGCGTGACGATCCCGACGCCGCCATCGGTCGTTACCAGAACGTTTTTGTATTCCATGTCAGCCACTCCAGATCCTGAATTTCCTTGGCGCGGGCAGAGGACAATTGCAAGCGGAGCTCAATCGATCGAGGACCGCAGTTGCTTCAGGCGCGATCGCGCCCTTTTGTTTTCAAGGCGCTTTTCCTTTGCGGCGCGCGGCGGCTTGGTGGCTTTGCGTTGTGCCGGCAACGTCGCGGCGCGACGCACGAGATCGAGCAGGCGCTCGCGGACATCTTCCCTGTTGCGCTGCTGATCGCGAAAGCGCTGCCCCCGCAGGATCAATACGCCGTCATTCGTCATTCGCCGCCCCGCGAGCGTAGCAAGACGCGCGCGGACGGGTTCTGGAAGCGACGGCGAGGTCCGCAAGTCGAATCGCAATTCCACGGCGCTCGCCACCTTGTTGACGTTCTGTCCACCGGGGCCGGAGGACAGCACAAACCGTTCCTCGATCTCGCTCTCGTCGATTTCAATAGTGCGGGTCACCGGAATTTTCATTCGCCATCTTTCACACAGCCCTTGACATGCAACCAAACGGTTGCATATAAGGGCGCATGAGCATGGACGCTGTGTTCAAGGCGCTGGCCGATCCGAGCCGAAGGCAATTGCTGGATCGTCTCTTCGCCAGGAACGGACAGACTCTGAACGACCTCTGTGACGGGCTGGATATGACCAGGCAGGCGGTAACCAAGCATCTGGGCATTCTGGAAGAGGCGAACCTCATCGTTGTCCAGTGGCGCGGGCGCGAGAAGCTGCACTACCTCAATCCGGTTCCGATCTTCGACATCGCCGACAGGTGGATCGGCAAGTTCGAGCGCGGCCGTCTGCGCGTGCTCAATGACCTCAAGAAAAGCCTCGAAAGGGAGGACAAATGAGCGACTTCGTCTATGTCACCTACATTTACTCGACCCCGCAAAAGATTTGGGACGCGATCACCAAGCCGGAATTCGCGCGGCGCTATTGGATGCATTACAACGTCTCCGACTGGAAACCTGGCTCGCGCTGGGAACACCAGCATGGCGATGGCTCCGGCAAGGTCCTGATCGATGGCACGATTCTGGAATCGAGCCCGCCGCGGTGTCTGGTGATGACATGGTCACGGCCGGACCATTCCAAAGAGCCGTCGCGGGTAACCTTCGATATCGCAGATTACGCGCCGGGGCTGGTCTGCCTCACGGTGACACACGACAAGCTCGAAGGCGACGAGGCGATGGCGAGCAGCGTTGCCGGTGGCTGGCCGAAGGTTTTGTCCAATCTCAAATCGCTTCTCGAAACCGGCAAGACTGAAAACATCTGGCTCACCAAGAACAAGGAAGGGCAGTGACATGGCCAGCAGCTCTTATGTGTACGTGATCTACATCCGCAGCCCGCAGCAGAAGGTCTGGGACGCGCTCACCAAGCCGGAATTCCAGAAGCAGTATTGGTTCGGCGGACATCAGGAGAGCGACTGGAAGAAAGGCTCGCCTTGGAAGATGTTCATGCCGGAGCACGGGCTGACGGATAGCGGCGAGATTCTGGAAAGCGATCTGCCGAACCGCGTCGTCATCAAGTGGCGCAACGAATTTCGCTCACATCTCAGGGAAGAGGGCTGGTCGCGGTGTGTGATGGAGCTGTCGCAGGAAGCCGAGCTGACGAAGCTTACGATCACGCACTCAATCGAGAAGGATCGTTCCCAGCTTATCCAGGCCGTATCCGGCGGATGGCCGCGCGTACTCTCGAGCCTCAAATCCTATCTGGAGACCGGCAGCGCACATGGCGACACACGCAGCGTCTCGGAAAAGGCTCACACATGACAGACGCAGAACTGCCACGTCATCATGGCCGCTGAGGTCACCGGACTACCGGAGACGTTTTACGTGACTGGATCGATTCGTACATTCCTGATGTTCACGGGCCGCTGCGAGGAGGCGGTCACATTCTGTACGTCATTGATCACCGATTCGAAGGTCGTGGAGCTCGTACGCTGGGGCGCAGGTGGGTCGGGCAGGGAGGGCAGCGTCATGCGCGAGCTTCACTCTGAACGGCATAAACTTCCTCGCAACCGACAGCCCGGCGAAACATGCATTCGACTTCACGCCATCCATGTCGCTGTTTCTCGAGTGCGAGAGCGAGGCGGAGCTCGACCGGTTATTCGCGGCTCTGGCGGAGGGCGGCCAGCAGCTCATTCCGCTCGGCAAATATGGTTTCAGCAGAAAATTCGGCTGGTGCAACGACCGCTTCGGCGTGTCCTGGCAACTGAACCTGGCGTAAATCTAGCGCTGACACTTGGGGCAATAAAACGTTGAGCGGCCGGATTGCACGATGCGTTTGACGGTTCCACCGCAACCGTTCGGGCACGGTTTGCCCTCGCGGTCATAGACGGCAAACCGGTGCTGAAACTCGCCCAGCGCGCCATCGACACGCTTGTGATCGCGCAACGACGATCCGCCGGCCTTGATCGCGTCCCGCAGCACGGACTTGACTGCCGCGACCAGTGACGCGGCGGACTTTTCCGAGATGTTCTTGGCAAGTCGCTTGGGTGAAATCTTCGCGCGAAATAGGGCCTCGCATACGTAAATGTTGCCGAGCCCGGCGATCACGCGCTGATCCGAAAGCGCCGATTTGATGGGCGTTTTTTTGCCGTTCAACACCTTGCGCAGGTAATCCGCGCTGAATTGGCCAGAGAGGGGCTCGATGCCAAGTCCCTTGAACAGGGCTGTGTTTTCGAGCTTGTCCGTTGCAAGGAGCGCCATCAGGCCGAAGCGGCGAGGATCCGTGAACACGATCCGGGCGGGCGCGTCAGTTTCGAATACGACGTGGTCGTGCTTGCCATGGCCGGCGCCGGAGGTCGCGGCGTCATACACATATTGACCAAGCTTGCGCTCTCCTCCTTCTGCATAAACGCTCATGCGTCCGCTCATGCCAAGGTGAATGACCATTGTTTCGCCATCGTCGAGATCGGCGAGCAGGTACTTGGCGCGCCGCCACAGCCGCTTGACTTTGCGGCCAGTCAGACGTTTCGCGAAATTCGTGGGGAAGGGGACGCGAAGATCGCCGCGCCGGGTCTCCACATGCGTCAGCCTGAGGCCCTCCAGCACCGGCTGGAGTCCCATGCGCACAGTTTCGACCTCAGGTAGCTCGGGCATCAGGGATCAGGTATCAGGAATCGCGACCGCACCTTATACTGATCCGCGATGCCCGATACGCCATCTCTGACCAGCTTCGGCTTCCGCGATGTGCCCGCGTCCGAGAAAGAGGGGCTCGTGCGCGAGGTCTTCTCGTCGGTCGCGCGGCGCTACGATCTGATGAACGATCTGATGAGCGGGGGCGTGCATCGCCTCTGGAAGGACGCGATGGTGGACTGGCTCAGTCTCCAACCGGGCTGGCGCATTCTCGATGTGGCCGGCGGCACGGGGGACATTGCGTTCCGGATGGACGATCGCGTCCGCTCGCGTGGCGGCGCCGAGATCGTCGTCTGCGATGTGAATGCGGACATGATCGGGGAGGGTATGCGCCGGGCGCGAGAGAAAGGTACGCCTGCGATCAGATGGGTTTGCGGCGACGCGCAGATGCTCCCGTTGCCGGATTCGAGCGCGGATGCTTATACAATCGCGTTTGGGATTCGGAATGTGACGAGCATCGAGCGAGCGTTGCGCGAAGCGCGACGCGTGCTCAAGCCCGGGGGACGGTTTCTATGTCTCGAATTCTCACGGGTGCAGGCGCCGGGGCTCGATGCGCTCTATGATCGTTTTTCCTTTTCCGTGGTGCCCAGGCTCGGTGAGCTGGTCGCAAAGGACCGAGACGCGTACGTCTATCTGGCCGAAAGTATCCGCCGCTTTCCGTCGCAATCCGTGTTTGCCAAAATGATCGAGAAGGCCGGCCTGTCGCGCGTGAAGGTACGCAACCTGAGCGGCGGTATTGCAGCACTCCACTCGGCTTGGCGAATATGATTCGCGGACTGGCCGACATTCGGCGGTTATGGCGCGCCGCCCGTGTGTTGGCGAAACACGATGCGCTGGTGCCGCGCGAATATGCGGCGACCATGCCGTTGCCGGTGCGGATGGCTCGCCGGGCGCTGGGAACCCGCGAAGCCAGAACGGGCGGCATGTCCGCAGGCATGCGCCTGACGCGGGCGCTCGAAAGCCTTGGCCCCGCCTACATCAAGTTGGGGCAGGTCTTGGCCACGCGCCCGGACATTATTGGAGACGATGTGGCCCTGGCACTGGAGACATTGCAGGACCGGCTGCCGCCGTTTCCGACAGGGGCGGCCAAATCCGAGGTGGAGCACGCGCTCGGCCGTCCTCTCCGGGATATCTTCTCCGACTTCGGAGATGCTGTCGCCGCGGCGTCCATTGCGCAGGTGCATGAGGCAGAGACAACCGACACCCCATCACAGCGCGTCGCGGTAAAGGTGCTCAGGCCGAATATCGAGGCAGAATTTGCCCAGGATATTTCTGCCCTTGGCTTTGCCGCCCGAATTGCCGAGCAGTTTTTTTCCGAGGCGCGGCGGCTGCGGGTGATGGCCGTTGTCGAGACGCTCGCCACCTCCGTTGCGCTTGAACTCGATTTGCGAATGGAAGCTGCGGCAGCCTCCGAACTGGCGGAACGGACGAAAGATGAGCCGGATTTTCGCGTGCCGCGAATCGATTGGGATCGCACGGCAGCCCGCGTCATGACCGCCGAATGGATCGAGGGAATCTCCATCCGGAATCCGTTCGATTTGGAAGCGGCCGGGCACGACCCGAAGCGCATCGCGATTGTCATCATCCGCAGTTTTCTGACGCAGGCGCTGCGTGATGGCTTCTTCCATGCCGACATGCATCCGGGAAATCTCTTTGTGGATGCGGATGGCCGGCTCGTTGCCGTCGATTTCGGCATTATGGGTCGGCTTGATCCCGACATGAGGCGCTTCCTCGCCGAGACGCTGGGCGGATTCCTCGATCGCGACTACCTACGTGTCGCGCGGATCCACTTCGATGCCGGTTTCGTTCCGCGCACCCATCCGATCGAGACCTTTGCCCAGGCCCTACGGGCGATTGGCGAGCCGATTTTAGGCCGGACCGCCCGCGATGTCTCCATGGCGAGGCTGTTGCAGCAGCTGTTCGACACGACCCGGCGCTTCGATATGGAGCTGCAACCCCAACTCGTGCTGCTGCAGAAAACGATGGTCGTGGTGGAGGGCGTTGCCCGCTCGCTCGATCCGGATTTCGACATTTGGGAAGCGTCGCGCCCCGTGATCGAGCAGTGGATGATGCAAAATGTGGGCCCGGAAGCGCGCCTGCGCGAAGCCGCCGAAGGTGTAACCGCACTTGGCCGATTGGCGCAGCACCTGCCCCAACTGCTCCGGGACGCGGAGAACATTTCCACCATGCTGGCGGAAGGCGGCATGCGCCTGCATCCGGATTCCGTACGGCACTTCGCCGAGATCCAGGTCAGGCGAATGCGGCACGTGCGGATTGCGATCTGGATTGCCGCTGGCGCGCTCGTCCTGCTCGCATTTCAGCTGCTATAGGCAGAGATCGGGGCGGAGAGCGGCATGAGTAACGGCAATATCGGCGCGCTGGTTCGCGCTTGGGCACTTGGGCTGCTCGCGCTGGGGATATGGTTTGCGTGCCTGTGGGGCAGCGAACCACGGCCGCCAGCGACGGTATCGGCGGCAAGCAAAGAATTCTCTGTCGAAAATGCAGAGCGCGTACTGGCGCGCGTGCTGGGGCCAGAGGAGCCGCATCCGGTGTCGAGCGCGGAGAATGCCGCGGTGCGCCAGCGCATCCTGAAGGAATTCGCCGCCCTCGGAATCCCCGCCCGCACCTATCAGGCCTTCACCTGTAATGAACTGGATCTGCGCAAGTTCGGCGCACTCCCCTGCGCCACGGTGACCGACATTATCGCCGATGTCGTGCCGGGTGAAGGCAAGGCCATCGTGATGTTGGCGCATTATGATTCGGTTCCCGCCGGTCCCGGCGCCTCGGACGACGAATCCGGTGTTGCCTCGATTCTCGAAACTGCGCGCGCCTTGAAAGCCGCGCATGGGAAGAGTTTGCATCCGGTAATGGCCGTGATCACCGATGGCGAAGAGGCGGGGCTGCTCGGCGCCAAGGCATTTCTGCAGAACGTCACGCTGAAATCACGCGTCGGCGCGGTCGTGAACGTGGAGGCCCGTGGTACGCGGGGCGCGAGTCTCCTGTTCCAGACGAGCCCCGGCGACGGCGGATTAATCGATCTCTATGCGCGTTCCGTGCCGGCCTATGCGACGAGTTCCCTCTTCGCCGTAATCTACAAATTCCTTCCCAACGACACGGACCTCACGCTTTTCATCGCGGATGGTTTTCTGGCGTACAATTTCGCCTTCTCCGAGAACGTCCGCTACTACCACTCACCGCTTGACCTGCGTCGTAATCTGGGCCGCGCGACGCTTCAGATGCAGGGCAATAATCTGCTGGGAGTCGTTTCCGGCCTTGAACAAACAGATTTCGCGTCGCTCAAGGGCGGCAATGACGTGTACATGAGCGTGCTGCAGATGTGGCTGCCGCGTATGCCGGTGACTTGGGCGCTCCCGCTGGCGATTCTTGCGTTTGTGACGATTGCGTTGGCGGGATGGCTGACGCGCAAACCTGACGTTAGGCGGCGAGCAGCGGTGGCGACCGCTTTGGTGCCGCTCGCGTTGCTGGCTGGTTGCGCGGCGCTGGGGTTCGTCTTCGCGTTCGTCGCGCAGCTGCTGTCAGACATGCCCGATCCGACCTATGCGTACCCGCTTGCGATGCGCATCGCGCTCGGGCTCGGCGTATGGGGTATGACGTTGCTCGTTTCCCGCATGGTGAATATACATGGGGCGGTGACATCCGCATGGCTGTGGATGGCCGGATTGGCGATCCTCGCCGCTGCGACGCTGCCGGGATTGAGCCCATATTTCCTGTTCCCGTCCTTGGTCGCCGCGGTTTTGTTGCTCGTTGCAGCATTCATGCCCCGCAAATGGGACGGCGCGGTGGGGCAGATCGCGCTGTTGCTGGCCGCGCTGGCGGCGCTGCTCGCGTGGTTCCCGCTGGTTGTCAGTGGTGAGACCATCATGGGCCTCAAACTGCATCCGCTGTTCACGATATCGGCCGCATTCGGCCTGATGACCCTCGTTCCGCTGATCGCCGCGCGGCCCCGCGCGCGAATGAACTGGTTCTCGTGCGAGGTATTTTTGCTCGGCGCGGCGCTTGCAGCCTGTGTTTGCGCCGGATTACTGCCGGCCTACAGCGCCACCTCGCCACAGCGCATCAACCTGCAATATCTGGAAAACGGCACGAAGCCGGCGCGCTGGATCGCCGCCACGGCATGGAAGGCGACCGGCACGACGACCATCCCCGCAAGCCTGATGAAGGTGGGGCGGTTCAAATTCGAGGAGAACGCCTATGGCGCGCTTGGCCTCGGCAGCGCTTACTCCGTAGCCGCGGGGAAGACTCGCTATCCGCTGCCGACGGCGACGGTCGAGCGCAACCTAATGACGGGGAACATGCGCGTGGTGACGATCCGGTTTCGCGGCTCCGCCGACACCGACGCACTGTTCTTCCGCATTCCGCAGGACGCAAAGCTTGCGGCTATTGGTCTGCGCGATCAGCACCTCACAGTGCCGCGGCAAACCGCGGGGGGCCTTCTGGTCAATTGCGCAAGCCGCGATTGCCGCGATCTGGTCGTGACGCTGACGCTCGGTTCGCGCTCAAGGATCGATCTCCCATTCGCGGAGGTGCGTTACGCCTTTCCAGAAGCCGGCGCGTTTCTGAAAGCAGCGCGGCCCGCGAGCGCAATGCCGTCGCAAAGCGGAGACCTCATCACGCTTGCTGACACATTGCACCTGCCGGCACGCTGATTGTGGCACGTCACGAAAGCGGCAAAGCCAAGCCCAACAAGGTGGCTATAAGCATGAAGTGGATGAGAATCCGCCGCTAAACGTCCACGTCCTGCGCGGCGAACTGCGCGTTCTCCTGGATGAATTTGAAGCGCAGCTCCGGTTTCTTGCCCATCAACCGCTCAACGAGATTCTCTGTCTCTTTTCGCGCCTCATCCGGGATTTCAACCTGAATGAGAGTCCGGGTCCCGGGCTTCATCGTCGTTTCCTTGAGCTGAGACGGAAGCATTTCGCCGAGACCCTTGAAGCGGGACGTCTCGACTTTCGCGCGATCTTTGAATGCAGTTTTCAGCAGCAGCTCGCGATGCTTTTCATCGCGCGCGTACTCGGTTCTGCCCGCATGAGAGAGGCGATAAAGCGGCGGCATCGCAAGATAGAGACGCCCATTGCCGATCAGCTTCGGCATTTCACGATAGAAAAATGTGAGGAGGAGCGAAGCAATGTGCGCGCCATCCACGTCAGCGTCGGTCATGATGATCACGCGCTCATAGCGCAGATCTTCCTCCCGATAGCGCGCGCCCGTCCCGCAGCCCAGCGCCTGTACCAGACTGGCGAGTTCCGCATTTTGCTCAAGCTTGCCCGCAGCGGCGCTGGCCACGTTCAGAATTTTTCCGCGCAACGGCAGTATCGCTTGCGTTGCGCGATCGCGGGCCTGTTTGGCCGATCCGCCGGCTGAATCCCCCTCTACGAGGAAGATCTCCGTGCCTCCCGGGGCGTCGCGCGTGCAGTCGGCAAGTTTGCCGGGGAGCCGGAGTTTGCGGGTTGCCGCCTTGCGCGAGACTTCTCGTTCTTGTCTGCGCTTCAGTCTCTCTTCAGCCTGCTCGATGACGAACTCGAGAAGCCTGTCTGCTTCTTGCGGGTTCTGCGCGAGCCAATGGTCGAAATGATCCTTGACGCTATTTTCGACGAGGCGTTGTGCGTCGGCAGTCGAGAGCTTCTCTTTCGTTTGCCCCTGAAATTCCGGCTCGCGAATGAATACTGAGAGCACGCCACATGCGGCAGCCATGACATCGTCCGGCGTAATGGCCTGTGTCTTGCGGTTGTTTACCCGGTCGCCGTGTGCGCGGAGGCCTTTTGTGAGCGCATTGCGCAAGCCTTGCTCGTGCGTGCCGCCTTGTGTCGTTGGAATGGTATTGCAATAGGAATGAAGAAAGGGCTCTGCCATCGGCGCCCATGCAATTGACCATTCGACTTGCGGGCGCCTCTTCTCCCGCTCGTCTTCGGGCGGGCCGAAGAACTCGCGTGTTACAAGGTCTTTGCCTGCGATTTCGTTGCGCAAAAAATCAAGCAGTCCGCCGGGAAAATGCAGCTTGTCTTCGGCAGGAATCGCACTGTTCGTCTTCAACAGAGACGGGTCGCAGGACCAGCGGATTTCCACCCCGCGATAGAGATACGCCTTCGACCGTGTCATGCGATAGAGTTGCGTCGGCGAAAACTCGGTGTCAGGGCCAAAGATCTGTGCGTCAGGTTTGAATGACACTGCCGTGCCGCGGCGGTTCACGGCGCCAAGATCTTTGAGCTTGCCAGTGGGCTTGCCGCGGGAAAATCGCATGCTGTGCGCATGGCGGTCTCGGGCAACTTCGACGTCCATCCACTCGGAGAGCGCGTTGACCACGGATGCACCGACGCCGTGCAGGCCCCCCGACGTATCATAGACCTTGCCGCCGAATTTGCCGCCGGCGTGAAGCGTCGTCATGATCACTTCGAGCGCCGATTTGTTCTTGAATTTGGGATGCGGATCGATGGGGATCCCGCGTCCGTTGTCGCGGATCGTGAGAACGTTGCCTTTGCCAAGTTCCATTTCGATGCGCGTGGCGTGGCCGGCGACGGCCTCGTCCATCGAGTTGTCGAGAATTTCCGCCGCAAGATGGTGCAATGCGTATGCATCGGTGCCGCCAATGTACATGCCCGGCCTTCGACGGACCGGTTCAAGGCCTTCCAGAACCTCGATGTCCTTGGCGGTGTACTCTCCCGAGCGGGTGGAGTTCGAAAATAGGTCAGGTGCTTTTGCCATGCTCGGAAACCGGAATCAGCGTGCGTAAAGAGATCTTAACCAAGCCGAACTGAGGGTTCGCTGCAACTGCAACCGGCAGCCATTTCTTAATGTCCGGTGCCTATGTTTAAGCAACCCGGGGCGGACTGCCTCGCAGGCAGGCCCTGAATGAAGGCAGATCCAACCCGAGTCTCCAAGCTGTTGGGCGAAGCCGAGCGGATGCGGCGGGCGCGGCTTGATTTTATCGCTGCAAGTCTGAGGAACGTCGTTTGGCTTAATCCGCTCTGGGCGGCGCTGAGCATCGTCCCCTTCACGGGCATTTTCCCTGTCTTTGGCGCGGTCTCGAGTATTCGTTTGGGAACGGTCGTAGGACTTCAGCTGCTGAACAGCGTTGCTGCTATTGGCTTATATCGACGCTACCGAAGCAACCCTTCGAACTCACATGCGTGGTTGGTACGGCTGACCGCATTCCAGGCGATCATTGGCACTGCTTGGGGCGCAATGGCATGGCTGCTCTGGCAAGACGGCAATATCGCCAATAACGTCCTTGTCGCGGTGAGCATTGTCGGGATGCTTTGGGCATATGCAACCACCAGGCCCATGCACATGACTGTGTATCTGGCCGCGGTCGCCCCCACAGCACTGCTGGCATTCGCGCGATTTGCGGCGGCTCCGAGCGCCGGAACGCCCGGGCTGGAGTATCTCGTCGGTGTAACCTTCTTGTGTACGCTCACTCTGGCGATGGCGGTCAAGCGGCAATTCGATATGATACTAAGGAGCAGATTTTCCAATGAGGACCTTGCCGGAGAATTGCGTCACGCACACGACGAGGCGCTGAGAAAGCGGTTCGAGGCGGAGGCGGCCAATGCGTCCAAGACGACATTTCTGGCGAACATGAGTCATGAATTGAGAACGCCGCTGAACGCGATCCTCGGGTTTTCGGATATCATTGCAAACGAGCGACTTGGATCGGTGGCGGTACCGCGCTACAGCGAGTACGCGCACGATATCTACACGTCTGGCAATCATCTGTTGAGCATCATCAACGACATTCTGGATATTGCCAAGATTGAAGCCGGTAAAATGGAAATTGAGCCGCGCGCTGTCGATCCGGTGCGCGCCGTGAACGCTGCCGTCAAGGTGGCGATGCCTCGCGCGCGCGAGCGCCGACAGGTTCTAAATGTCAAGATCGCACCGGACACACCGATGCCATTCGCCGACGAGCGGGCCCTCAAACAGATCGTGATCAATCTGGCGTCCAATGCCGTAAAGTTCACGCAGGAGGGGGGAAGCGTTACGGTCTGCTGTCGCCGCGCAGAAGACGGCTGGTTCGAGTTGTGCGTTCAAGACAACGGCCCGGGAATTCCTCCTGAATTGCTGGATCGCGTGTTCACACCCTTCAATCAGATCGACAACCGCTACAATCGGCAAGCTGGTGGTACTGGACTGGGCCTGTCGCTGGTCCGCGGACTCGCGCAGCTTCACGGGGGACGCGCCTGGATAGAGAGCAGCGAAGGGGCGGGCGTTCGGGCGTTCGTTCAGTTACCGGCCGCCCATGAGAAGCTCGAACTCACGCCCAACCCGGCTATGATCGCGCGCTCGGCATAATTCAATTCTGCTGCTTATCGGACGCGATTTGTCACACGCTATAGTACATCTTGAACTCGATCGGATGCGGCGTGTGCTCGAAAGCATACACCTCCCCCATCTTGAGTTCGATGTAGCTGTCGATGAGATCGTCGTTGAACACGCCACCCTTCTTCAGGAATGTGCGATCGCGATCAAGCGCCTCCAGCGCCTGCCGGAGCGAGCCACAGACCGTCGGTACTTCTTTCAGTTCTGCCGGGGGCAACGCGTAGAGATCTTTATCCATCGGATCGCCCGGATGAATCTTGTTCTCGATGCCATCGAGTCCGGCCATCAGCATCGAGGCATACGCCAGATATGGATTCGCACCGGGGTCTGGGAATCTCACTTCCACCCGCTTGCCGTTCGGCGAAGACGAGAACGGAATTCGGCAAGATGCCGAGCGGTTGCGCGACGAATAGGCTAGTAACACCGGCGCTTCAAATCCGGGAATGAGCCGCTTGTAGGAGTTCGTCAGCGGGTTCGTGAAAGCGTTCAGCGCCCTGGCATGCCTGATGATGCCGCCGATGTAATAGAGACAGGTATCGGAAAGGTCGGCATATCCGGTCCCTGCGAAGAGCGGCTTGCCGTTTTTCCAGATGGATTGATGAACATGCATGCCCGATCCGTTATCGCCATAGATGGGCTTTGGCATGAACGTCGCGGTTTTGCCATAAGACGCTGCGACCTGGTGAACGACATACTTATATATTTGCATCGCATCTGCAGTGCGCGTCAGCGTCTTGAACTTGAATCCCAATTCGTGCTGCGACGGCGCGACTTCGTGGTGCTGCTTCTCTGGTTCGATACCCATTTCACCCATAATCGCGAGCATCTCGCTGCGAATATCCTGCGCAGAATCGACGGGGGGGACCGGGAAATAGCCGCCCTTCACCCCGGGACGGTGACCGATATTGCCGCCTTCGTATTCTTTGCCGGAGTTATACGGCCCTTCTGCCGAATCAATGAAATAGAACCCCCTATTCATCTCCGTGCCGAAGCGCACGTCGTCGAAAATAAAAAATTCAGCCTCAGGGCCGAAATAGGCTGTATCCCCCACTCCGGAGGAAGCCATATATTTTTCGGCAGCTTTCGCCATCGAGCGCGGGCAGCGCCCATAGCGCTGGCCGGTTGTCGGTTCGACGACGTCGCAAACAATGGATAGTGTCGTCTGCGCAAAGAACGGATCGATCACTGCCGTTTCGCAGTCGGGCAGGAGCGTCATGTCCGATTCATTGATGGCCTTCCATCCGGCGATCGAAGAGCCATCGAACATTGTCCCTTCTGTGAGGAATTCCTCATCCACCAGTGACAGGTCGAAGGTGACATGCTGCCATTTCCCGCGCGGGTCGGTGAATCTCAGATCGACGAACTTGACTTCTTTGTCCTTGATCAGCTTCAGGACGCTACTTGCATTGGCCATGATGCTTCCTTCGATTGCCTGCGACTGGGTTAGATCGCATCGCCTCCGGTTTCTCCGGTCCGGATGCGTATCGCCTGCTGGATATCCAGCACGAATATCTTTCCATCTCCGATCCGACCTGTTCTGGCCGATTTCTGGATCGCCTCGATGGCCGCCTCCAAGCGCTCGGCGGGAACCACGATCTCGATTTTGACCTTGGGAAGAAAATCTACGACGTACTCCGCGCCGCGATAGAGTTCGGTGTGACCCTTCTGCCGGCCAAAGCCCTTCGCCTCGGTCACCGTGATCCCTTGGACGCCTACCTCCTGCAGGGCCTCCTTTACCTCATCAAGCTTGAACGGCTTGATGATCGCCTCGATCTTCTTCATGCGCGCTCCTTGGGGCAGAGCCCCGGCCGCCGTGTTCCAATATACGGAGTCGTCGATGCGGCGCCAGCGGCTCTTTCGCGCATCCACAGGAGCCGGCGCCTCACAGCGCCAGATCGGACTGCGCCTGCTAACGGGAAAGCGGCGTTTGCTCGCGGCGCTGTACCCGCATCCATCTTCCGGCAGCTGCAGGGCAGCGGAGCGTCACCCTATTTTGATTTTGGGCTAGGCTGCCCAGCTGGGGGCGTCCTGCCAGTCATGGCGCACTTTTTCTTTGCGAGGGCTCCCTCCACATGCCGGCATTGCCGCTGACCAAACTCGTACAGAGCCCTTAGGCCATGCACCCTTTCCTGACATGCCGGTGCCAATTGCGGCATGTGCTTCTCGAGGCACGCAATCCTTCGGGCATTCCCAAATGGTACATCGTGACAAAAGCGCTCGACGTCGGTGTAGCAAGGGCCTTTGTGCATCGTAGTGGCAGGTACCATGGCAGGGGGGGTACCTGCGGCAGCGGCGATGCCGCTGGACAGAAGAAGGAGAATACCGAGGATGGCAATTCGCATTACGAGGAACTCGTACGTGTTGCCTACGGAAGGTAAGCTGAAATCGTGCCCCCCGCCAAGCCTCCATAAGCAAATGCGGCTTTCTTCGATGGCCGCACTGTGTCGTTAACACTGGCGCGATCGCTATGCTGGACTCGGTGCAACCGGACCGCTACTACATGCTTGTCTCCGCGCAGGGGCCGGAGCAGACAGGAAAATTTGAAAACGCGCGACAAATCGCCCGCAGCCCCGGCGCGGGTGAGCGATAGTGATGATTGGTCCAATGGAAGCGCAGGTTGCCTACGACTCTGGTCCGTTATGGAGCGCTTTAGCCGAGGCAGCAGATATCCTTGAGAGAAATCCGGAAGAGGCCGAGCGGCGGGCCTTGGCGACCCTGGAACTGGCGCCGGGTCAATCGCAGGCCCTTCAGATTATCGTTTGCGCAAAGCGGGCCCAGGGAGATATCGCTGGGGCGCGAGCAGTCCTAGAGGGAATGGCAGCGGAACTGCCTGGCCTCGCTGCTATACACTACGAGCTTGGAGTTCTGCTCGCGGAAATGGGCGAACACCGGGCCGCTATCGGCGCACTTCGTCGCGTCGTGGATCTCGAGCCCAAACATCCCCAGGCTTGGCGAGCATTGGGCGACGCGCTCGTGCAGAGCGGCAAAACGCAAGAAGCAGCCAATGCCTACGCGCAGCAATTCGCATCCTCAATCCAGGATCTGAAAATGCTGGAGCAGGTGAACGCACTCAGCCCGGAGCATGCCGAGGCGGCGGAAGACATGTTGCGCGAGTACCTGAGTATCTGTTCCACCGATCCTCTCGCGCTCCAGATGCTGGGACAGATGTACATGCGCGCCACCCAGTTCGAGTCGGCGGAAAGCGTGTTCAAGCGGGCACTCGATATTGTGCCAACTTTCCGGAGTGTGCGGCTCGACTATATCTCAGCCCTTCGCCAGCAACTGAAGTATGAGGAAGAGAACAAGCAGCTCGATGTTCTTCTCGAAGATGAGCCCGACAATCTTGAATTCCGCTGTCTCAAGGCCGTGGCCCTGTCTACGAGCGGTCAGGCAGAGGAAGGGGTACAATACGGTCACGAGTTAGTCTGCTCCAAACCGGATGAGCCAAAAGTGTGGCTTGCATATGCGCAGACCCTGCGGGTTGTCGGACGCCCCAAGGATTGCATTGCCGCATTCCGAAAGGCACTCGAGCTCGAGCCGCGGCTTGGCGAAGCATGGTGGGCGCTTTCCAATCTCAAGACTTTCCGCTTTGACCCGCCCGACGTGCATGCAATGCGCGCCGAGCTTGCGCGCAGCGATACGACTGAAGAGAATCGTGAATTCCTGCATTTCGCGTTGGGCAAGGCGCTCGAGGACCTCAGCGAGCATCAGGAAGCATTCCAACAGTACAGCCAAGGCAATGCTCTCATTCGTGCAAGATATCCGTACGACATTGAAGATGTCTCAAAGGCGGTGGCACACGAGAAGCGCCGGTTTACGCGCGAGTTCTTCGCGGCCCGCGGCAGCGACGGTTGCCCGTCTTCGGATCCGATCTTCATTGTCGGTCTTCCGCGGTCCGGTTCCACGCTTGTGGAGCAAATCTTGGCGAGCCATTCAGCCGTCGAAGGATTAGGGGAACTGCCGTCGTTCACCGCGGTTCTGAGAAAGCTTCAGGCGGAGCGGCCGGATGGCGAATCGGAGCTCGATCCGGCGGTTCTGGATCGCGGGGCACTCCAAGCGCTGGGCGCTGAATATCTGGAGCGCTGTCGTGGTTACCGGAAACTGGAGCGCCCGTATTTTACCGATAAGATGCCAAGCAACTTCCACCACCTTGGATTTATCTGCATCGCGCTCCCAAACGCGAAAATCATCGATGTGCGGCGGCATCCACTCGCTTGCTGTTTTTCAAACTTCAAGCAGATTTTTCCCTTCCGCCAAGGACCTTCGTATGACCTTTGCGATATCGGGCGGTATTACAGAGCTTACGTCGAGTTGATGGCGCATTTCGACCGCGTTCTGCCCGGTCGCATTCATCGCGTGATCTACGAGGACCTGGTTCGCGATCCAGAAGCAGAAATTCACAGGCTTCTGAACTATTGCGGTCTTCCATTCGAAGAAGCATCTCTGCGATTTTACGAAACCAACCGTGGCATTCGCACGATCAGCTCCGAACAGGTCAGGCGCCCGATGTACACCGATTCGGTTGGGCAATGGCGGCATTTCGAGCCGTGGCTTGGTCCATTAAAGGCTGCTTTGGGCCCGGTGCTCGAATCTTATCCGGCCGCGCCGGACGTGTTTTAGGAGACTCGATGGAAGGACAATCCGAAGCACCGATGGATGGCCTCCTTTCCGCGAGGCTGGAGAGCGCCGCCCAGTTATTAACGACGGACCCGGAGGGTGCTGCCACCGGCGCGAGCGAAGCTTTGGACACGATTCCGGGACAACCTCAGGCGCTCTTGTTGCTGGGCAGCGCGTTCAAGCTCATGGGCATGGAAGCTCCCTCCCGCGAACTTTTTGAGTCGCTGGCCGAGGAATGCCCGAACCTTGCGTCGGTCCAGTATGAGTTGGGGTTGCTGCTAGGGCGCCTCGGCGCACCCGGGAAAGCGGTTGAACACTTGTCCCGAGCTGTTTCACTCGAGCCCAATCATCCATCAGCGTGGCGGATGCTTGGCAACCAGCTTGCGGCAGCGGGCGATCGGGGCGGCGCGATCAAGGCGTATGCCCGCCACGCGAAGCTCTGCCTGAGGGAGCTAAAGCTCATTGAAGAGGCAACAGCGGGAAATGCCGAGGATCTCCCCGGAGCAGAACAGATGCTTCTGCAAGCGCTAGACATCAATCCAACCGATGTCGTTGCCAGACGAACGCTGGGCGAGCTTTATCTGCGGCTTGGAAAAGTCGTGGAGGCGGAAGAAGCGCTCAGGCGCGCGCTGGAACTGGTGCCTCGCTGCGCAGACATACGCTATCAGTATGCCGTCGCCCTAACGCACCAGACCAATTGGAAAGGAGCCAATACGCAGCTCAAGCTCCTCTTGGAGCAGAGTCCGGGCGATCGTCGCGTCCAATCGTTTTTGGCCGCGAACCTCATCATGCTGGGGGAACGCGACGAAGCATTCCGTATGTTCGAACAGGTGCGCAACGCCGCGAGCAACGACACGATGTTTTGGCTGAATTATGGCCACGCCGCGCGATCGGTCGGGCAGGCCAACGAAGCAATCATCGCGGCGTACCGAAAATGCGTCGAGCTGGATCCTTCATACGGAACGGCTTGGTGGGCACTCGCCGATCTCAAGACCTACCGATTCTCGCCTGCCGAGATCGCGACCATGCGTGATCAGCTTAAGCGAGGCGACATTCCGGATGGCCAGAGATGCCATTTGGAATTCGCGCTTGGCAACGCACTGGAAGTCGAAGGGGCATACGCTGAATCGTTTGAACATTATCAGAGAGCAAACGCGCTCCGGCGTCCCTATGCCCCTCATGATGCAGACTTGCTCCATAGGGATGTATTGCGCGGCAAGGCGTTTTATTCCCGGCAGTTCTTCTCCACCCGTGAAGGCGCAGGCTGTCCGGCTCCCGACCCGATTTTCATTGTGGGAATGCCGCGCGCGGGATCGACCTTGATCGAACAGATTCTCGCCAGTCATTCTCAGGTCGAAGGCACAATGGAGCTGCCGGATCTGGGAGACATGGTCGCGGACTTGATCCAGCAATATCGTCCGGCAAAGCCGTTTCCGGAGCTTCTGGATGGGCTCAACGAAGAAGAGCTGCGAAAGCTCGGAGAAGAATATCTCCGGCGTACGCAATCGCAGAGAAAACTCGGCCGTCCCTTCTTTACCGACAAGGCCGGAAAGAATTTTTATCACGTTGGACTTATTCGGGTCATTTTACCGAATGCCAAAATCGTGGACTCGCGGCGTCATCCGCTGGCGTGCGGATTCTCCTGCTACCGGCAGGCTTTTGCACCCGGCGCGATGCACCTTGCCTATGATCAGACCCACATCGGCCGGTATTATCGGGATTACGTGGAAATGATGGCGCATTACGACGAGGTAATTCCCGGCCGTGTGCATCGCGTCTTTCACGAGAACCTGGTGAGCGAACCGGAAACGGAAATCCGCCGCCTGCTTGAGTTTTGCGGACTGCCGTTTGAAGAGCAATGCCTCCGCTTCTACGAGACCGATCGCAGCGTGCGGACGGCAAGCTCACAACAGGTCCGCCAACCCATTCAAAAGAAGAAAGTCGAGATCTGGCAGCATTACGAAGCCTGGCTGCAGCCGATGAAAGACGCACTCGGCGACGTGCTGACGTCCTATCCGAATGTACCGGCTGCGTTCACAGAACCCGAACCGGCGACGCATGCTGTCGTCAGCAGCCCGGACGGGATGGCGAAGGCAGCACAAATGCTTCGTCAGCCGCTCGATAGCGATCCGGCCGATGCCGCGGCGGCACACACGTTAGGAGTTCGCCTGTTACAGCAGGGGAATATCAGTAAAGCTGAAGCCGCACTTAGGCGCGCCGTAGAAATAGATCCGAGTTGTCTCGAGGCACGATATACCTATTCCACGGTTCTTGCGCAGCAGCAGAACTGGAAGAGTGCAATTGAGCAGCTTCAGATCATCCTGAAACGGCAGCCTGGCAACCCGCGTGTTTTAAGCGTGTTGGCGGCGAATATGGTTATGCTGGGGGAAGGTGAGGGAGCTTTACGTCTGCTCGAAAAGGCGCAGCCGTTGGCGAGCAGCGATCCGGTTTTCTGGCTGAATTATGGACACGTAGCCAAAGCGCTGGGAAAAGGCAACGATGCGATCGCCCAGGCGTATCGTAACTGCATCGAGTTGGATCCGGCGAATGGCGAAGCTTGGTGGGGCCTTTCGGACCTCAAGACCTACCGATTCTCGCCTGCCGAAATCCTGACGCTGCGAGAGCAGCTTGCGCACGCTGATCTAGGTGACGATCAGCGCTGCCATCTGGAGTTCGCGCTAGGCAGCGCGCTCGAGAACGAGGGCGCCTACGAAGAATCATTCGAACATTACCGCCGCGCCAACGAGTTAAGGCGGCCATATGGCCACTATAATCCCGACATCACTCACCGTGACGTGATTGCGTTCAAGTCTCTGTACACGCCGGAATTCTTTTCGGCGAGGAAGGGCATGGGCTGCCAGTCGCCGGATCCGATTTTCATCGTTGGGATGCCCCGCTCGGGCTCAACTTTGACCGAGCAAATCCTTGCCAGTCATTCTCTCGTCGAAGGCACGATGGAGCTACCGGACCTTGGCAACATCTTTAGCGAACTGGTTCAGCGCAACGTGCCGCGGAGAGCTTTCCCCGAGTTCCTTGCGGCGCTCGATGGTGAGACCCTCCGTGGTCTCGGTGCAGAATACCTGACGCGCACACGAGCGCAAAGGAAGCTCCGCAGGCCATTCTTCACCGACAAAACCGGCAACAACTTCTTTCATGTGGGGCTGATCCAACTCATTCTGCCTAATGCCAAGATCGTGGATGTGCGCCGACACCCGTTGGCTTGCGGCTTTTCATGTTACAAGCAGGACTTCGCTCTCGGCGCGATGCATCTCGCCTGCGATCAGACCCACATTGGACGATATTATCGGGATTACGCGGCGTTGATGGCGCATTACGATAAGGTCCTTCCGGGGCGTGTGCATCGCATGATCCACGAGGAGTTCTTGGCCGATCCACAGGGTGAAATCCGCCGCCTGCTTGAGTTTTGCGGGCTGCCGTTCGAAGAACAATGCCTGCACTTTCACGAGACCGATCGGATAGTGCGGACGGCAAGCTCACAGCAGGTTCGCCAGCCCATTCAGATTAAGAAAGTCGAAGTCTGGCAGCATTACGAAGCCTGGCTGCAGCCGATGAAAGATGCGCTCGGCGACGTGCTGACCTCCTATCCGCACGTGCCGAAACTCGATTAGATCAGGCGGCCGGAGAACCTGTTGAGGCCGGCGTCTCTTCGAGCAGCGCCTTCAGCGGGCCGAGCCAAGGCTCGTAATTGCGCCATCGATCGATGGAGCCTGTATTTATGAACTGACGGACCTGGAAGCCGCTTGGTGTGCGCACCATCCCTGTATTCACGTGCGGCGTGAGACACGCCGGATCCCACTCAAGCCCGATATGGTCGATCAGTCTGCGGATTTCGCTTTGCGGAAAGGATACCAGCCGTTCGTAATCCAGTTCAAACAGGCGGCCGCGCGGCAGCACCTGCCGCCAATGCGCCATCAACCGCCGATAGGCGCGGAAGTAGCGCACCAGTTCTTCGCCTCCAGTGGGCATTCCGGCGGACCTTGAAAAGTGCGTCTGATGAATCGAAATCGCCGTGTCGATGGGACTGCGGCGGCAGTGAACGATCGTGGCGTGGGGAAAAGCCAAATGGATCAAACCGGCCGCGAGAAAGTTGAACGGATCCTTGTCGGTCACGTGCACAGCGGTGCCGGAAAACGTGCGAAGGATTTCCAGATATTCGGCAGCCGCCTGCGTCGTAAGGCTCGGGGCGAAACCGTCTGCGCCCCCTTGCAACGCCGTCTGCAGACGTTGCCTCCAGAAGGTGAGTTCGCCGGCGCCGGCGACTTTCGGGTGACTGGAGAGGATCTGTTCGACAAGCGTAGTTCCGGATCGCGGCATTCCCAGGATAAAAACGGGCATGCGGTCACGGTTGTCTGACGTGCAACGAGCGATCATTTCGGCGCTGAACAGGGCGATGATCCGCTCGATCTGATTTTCGAAATCCCCGATTTTGAGACCGAAGACCCGCGACCGAAGCGCCGCAGCCTCGTCGAGTGATTTCATGGCGTCTTCGTACCGTCCGAGATCGTCGAGGGCCTTGCCGCGTGCGAGAAGGAGGATGGCGCGACCGGCGTCGTTGACACTCCGATCATCGAGCGCCGTGTCGATCCGCTTCAACAAACCTTGATCGGCGTCGGTCATAGATCGGCATCGGACGAGGTTGTAATAGGCGAGCGCGGCGCGCGGCTGTTTGACGAGTTGCGCCTCGAAATGCTTGGCGGCTTCGTCGAATCGGCCGAACGCCGACAGGATCTGGCCGAGAAGACCGTGAGCCGTCGGAAGTCCGGGGTCGAGTTCGAGGGCGGCGCGCAAAAGATTTTCGGCGTCCGTGTCGCGTCCCTCGAGAAGGAGCGCCTGCGCCTCCAAGAACTTCTTGCCAGCAGGTTCGACTGCCTGCTCGGCGGCCAGCCGGTAGGATTGAAGGGCATCATTTCGGCGACCATGCTCGCGGTAAAGCGCGGCCAAGCGGAAATGTGCATCCGCCAGCTGGGGACGGATTCGGACTGCCTCTTCGAGAGCCTCGATCGCGGCATCGAACTCGCCGAGTGTCTGCAACGCAATGCCCATTCGCCAATGGGCCCTCGCCAGTCCCGGATTGATTTCGATGGCGCGGCACAAGTGTTCGAGTGCGTCAACTGGGCGGCCGACTTCGAGATAGAGTCCCCCTAATTCCATCTGAATTCCACCGTTGCCGGGCAGCAAAGCCGCAGCCTCGGTCATGGGGGCAATGGCCTCGGCGAAACGGCCTTGCTCGACCAGCTCTCCAACGCGCCCGAGTAAGGGGCCCAGCGGTGACGAGGATGAAATCTCGGGTGACGATTCAGGGTGCATGAGGTGAAGTACAGGCAAAAAAACAGCGGCGCGCAAGGCGCCGCTGTTTCTAGTCAAGGATATTGCTTAGTGCTGGGAGTTGCGATGAACCGCAATGAGCTCCTTCAGCTTCGAGATGGTGCTGGTCTTGGCGTTGTTATGACCCGACACGCTGGTGAGCGTGCCGTAGTTGCCCAGGAAGGCCGACGTGCCGCTGAATTTGATAAACAGAACCCACGGGTTGCCATTTGCGATCTTCTTCGGCAGCGCGTAGCTGATGGCCCAGCTGCAAAGCCCGTCATTTTGACAGAAATAGACGTCGGACATGACCGCGGATTTGAAGCCCAAGCCCGTCGGCGGGTAAACGACAGCCGCCGACTTGCCCAACACGCCGATACCGTAGCTGGTGCCACCGTAGCAGTTATTGTTGGTGTGCGCCCACGACCAGATGCTGGTATGTTGCAGAACCGTGCCGCCATCACAATAGGCGCCGCCGTAAGCGGTGCCGAACGTGAAATTATTCGCGGCATTCGCAGCGGTGCCCGCCGTGCCGGCCAAAACCGCAGCCGCACTCATCATCAAGTACTTGTTCATATTGTCTTCCCCCAGAGAGAGATCGGGAAGCCGGACCATTCCCACCCCCGATGCGCGATTCATAGAACAAGTGCGAGCGAGAGGCAACGGTGTTTCGCGCTTTTGCGCAGTGACAGACGTTCATTTCAGGCGGGCCCTGCGACGCAGGTCGTTCATCTTGCCGTGCAGGCAAAGGCATTCCCGAGGGGGTGCCCAACGCGCTACCTGGGACAATCCCCTTTGGACCGTTCGATGCATGCTTAATCGGTAGGAGCCAAGGCGCCGCTCGCCTTGGTTCAAATTTCGCGAACCCGCCCAATATTTTGCGATTGTGCGATCATTATCGCCAGTGTAACGTCCCGGCCTCCACGACAGAATGTTCTGTCCGAACCTAGGGGGTTTTCATGACGAAGACTGTACTTTTTGCCTCGGCGGCGATTCTTGCGCTGTCCGCGGGTACTGCGGTAGCCGCCAAGGCTCCGGCCATGTCTGCCAAAGGCACCACGGCGCGGGTGATCTCGGCGGTGCCCGGAAGCGTCACGTTGTATGACCAGACCAGCGCCTTCGTGTCCAACGCCATCAGCTCGCAGAATTTCGAGAGCGCGTTCGATGCCTACGACGATCAGGCAGCGGACGATTTCGCGGTTCCGGCGGGTCACACCTGGAAGATCAAGGAAGTTGACGTGCTTGGCGTCAATTTCGGCTCTTTCCCGGCCAACTCTCTCCATGTCATTCTCTACAAGAACAGCAAGGGTCTACCCGGAGATGTGGCTGGCGACTGTGACAATCTGAGCAACTCCGGCTACAATGGCGCCGGTGGCTACGCGATCAAGATCCCGAAGGGGTGCGCTTTGAAGGCCAAGGGCGGCACGAAGGGCAAGACCTACTGGGTTTCCGTCATCGCCAACCAAAACTTCGGCACCGACAGCCAGTGGTACTGGGACGCCAATCAGTCGAGCAACGGCGCTCATGGTCAATGGCAGAACCCAGGCGGCGGCTTTGGCATTTGCCCCACCTGGTGCGACGACAGCAACGTGTTCGGTTACAGCACGGACCTGGCATTCGCGCTCAAGGGCAAGGACGCTACGTAAGCCAAAGCAATTGCGGACGGCCTGCGACGGGCGTCTGGAATTCGGGGAGGGCGGCCATGGCCGCCCTCTTTTTTTGGCCCCTTGAGCTGATCGTCCAGCTTCAGGTTTGCGGAGCTGTCGGCTTTGGCCTAATTGGCGGCCACCCATGTTTCGCGTGAAGAGATCGCAATGAACGAGCGTGTTCGGCTGCCCTCTGTTCTTGAAGGCTCACCTGCGCAACAAGGTTCATCCGAACAGGCACAGATGGATGCGTTTGCCCTAGCCGGGGCGCGCCTGCGGGCAAGGCGTCCGCTTCGCAATCCACGTTTGCGCCAGATTGCCTCGAATCTTCGTGCCAAGCCCTCCGAAATCACCGAGCGGGAACTGCAGAATTATCTCGACAAATTTCCGCAGGATGGGGAGGCCCTTTGGTTGTTGGCACAAGTCGTGATGCGCGGGGGGCGCCTCAGAGAGGCCGCTCCGCTGCTCGTCCGATGCCTGGAGGCCGCGCCGGATCTCGCGCCGGCAAGACTCAGCTACGCGAGACTTCTTTTTCATTTCTGCGAATTTCCAGCCGTACAGGCTCAGCTGGAATACCTCCTCGAGAGGGATCCGGCGAACCCGATATTCCTCGAACTGAAGGCCGATCTTCTGGACGCAATGGGTGAGGTCGAGGGGCTTCTCGCGATCCGACGGCAGTTAGCGGCCGATCATCCCGGCCGCGCGGAATGCTGGATCAATTACGGCCATGCGCTCCGCGCGAGCGGGCAGCAGGACCAGAGCGTCGCCGCCTACCGCAAAGCCATCGAATGTCGTCCTTCGATCGGAGAGGCGTATTGGAGCCTCGCCAACCTCAAAACATTCCGATTCAGCGATGAGGACGTGGCGAGGATGGAAAGCTTAGTGGAGCGTTCCGACGCTTCGCCGAGCGATCGAATCGATTTCCTGTTCGCCTTGGGCAAGGCCTATGAAGATCGGCGCGATTACGCGCGCTCATGGAATCATTATGCAAGAGCCAATGCGGCTGTTCGGATTCATGTGGAGCTTGATCCTGACAAAACGGCGGCGCGCGTCGCGGCGGACAAGGCGCTGTTCACGCAAGAATTCTTTCAGAGCCGGCGTGATGCCGGTTGCCAGTCAAAAGATCCGATCTTCGTTCTGGGGCGGCTGCGGTCGGGATCGACATTGGTCGAACAAATCCTCTGCAGTCATTCCTCGATCGAGGCGACGGGGGAGCTCACTCATGTTCGGGCTATCGTAAAGCGGCTTGAGGACATCGACGCGCCTGCCGCGGGAACGACCTACCCGCACATTCTCGCGAAGCTGGATTCGTCTGCGCTTAAGGCCCTGGGCGAGGAGTACCTCGAAAACGCGCGTGTCCACCGAAAGCTTGGGCGGCCGTTCTTCGTCGACAAGAACCCCGCCAACTATTTCCAGCTGGGAATGATTCTTCTGGTCTTTCCCAACGCCAAGATTATCGACGCGCGCAGGCATCCTGCAGCGTCCTGCTTATCGATATTCAAGCAGAATTTCCGCGACACCAATCGCCGGCTGAACGAACTTGGCCACATTTATCGTGAGTATGTCGAGCTCATGGCGCATTTCGATCGCGTCGTCCCCGGCAGAATTCACCGGGTAATCTACGAAGACATGGTTTGCGATCCGGAGGCGGAGATCCGGAAAATCCTGGATTACCTCGGCCTGCCGTTTGAGGAAGGATGTCTGCGCTTCTATCAGACGCCGCGAACGGTCCGCACCCCGAGCTCCGAGCAGGTCCGCAGGCCGATTTCGAAGGAAGCGGTTGATCATTGGCGCAATTACGAACCATGGCTCGGTCCGCTGATCGAAGGTTTGGGCTCGGTGTTCACCTGCTATCCGGGTGTGCCTGAAGAGTTTCAGTAAGATGATGGAATCCGCGAAAGCATCCTCTGACGCCGAGAGCGCGACCGCAGACGCGTTCGCGGCAGCGACGGCCAACCTGCGCGCGCAGCGCCCGATCCGAAGCGTGCGGTTACGGCGAATCGTTTCCAATCTTCAGGAGCTCGATATTCCGGATGCCGAACGCGAACTGCGCGAGTATATTGCAAGATACCCGGATGACGCGGATGCCCTCAGCCTTCTGGCCAATCTGCTGGCGCTAAGCCGCCGCAATCGCGAGGCGGCATTGCTGTTGGAGCGTTGCCTTGACATCGCTCCCGATTTTGCCGCTGCGCGTTTCAGCTATGCGAGAGTGCTGTCTCAGCTCAACGAGTTCGAAGCGGCCCTGCGTGAACTCGATCGACTGCTCGCCGCCGACAGCGAAAATCCGCTGTTCCGCCAGATGAAGGCCAACGTTCTCGAAACAATCGGCGAGAACGAACAGTCGCTGGCGATCTGCGAGCAGTTGGTCACCGAAAATCCCTCCCGGGCCGCATCCTGGATCAGCTACGGCCATGCGCTTCGTGCCATGGGGGCTCGAGAGGAGAGCGCGGCCGCGTACCGGAAGGCTATCGAATGTCATCCGGCTCATGGGAATGCCTACTGGAGCCTGGCAAATATGAAGGCCGTCCGCTTCAGCAACGATGATATCGCGGCGATGCAGGAGCACCTGAAACGAACGGACATTCCCTCGGACGACCGTGTCCTGCTGCAGTTCTCTCTCGGCAAGGCGTACGAAGATCTCGGCGACTACGCGCGATCGTGGGAGCAATATGCGAAAGGGAACGCGACTGCCCGGCTTCGTATCGAATACGATTCCGATGCCATGTCATCACGCGTTGCGGTCAACAAGCGGCTCTTCACCTCTGAGTTTTTCAAAAGCCGATACGGCGTTGGCTGCAAGGCACCGGACCCCATTTTTGTCGTGGGCCGCCCGCGCTCCGGCTCCACTCTGATTGAGCAGATTCTGTCCAGCCACTCCGCGATCGAGGGAGCGGGGGAGCTCCCATACATTCCGGCCCTCGCCAGCCGACTCAAGGAATGCGACGCTCCTACCTATGGCGCGGATTATCCCGAACTTCTGGCGAAACTGGATCCTGCCGGTTTTGAGGCGATGGGGGAGGAGTATCTAAACAAGGCCAAAGTGCATCGAAAACTGGTGCGGCCGTTTTTCACGGACAAGAAGCCCCCAAACTCTTTTCACATTGGCCTCCTCCACCTGATTCTGCCGAACGCGAAGATAATCGATGCCCGCCGCCATCCTGCCGCCTGCTGCCTGTCGATGTATAGGCAGCATTTCAGCACGACCAATCTTCGCCTCACGGAACTGGGCCGAGGCTATCGCGACTATGTTGAGCTCATGGCGCATTTCGACCGCGTGCTGCCGGGCAAGATTCATCGGGTGATCTACGAAGATACGGTGCGCAATGCCGAAGCCGAAGTCCGCAAGTTGCTCGATTATCTCAACTTGCCATTCGAGGAAAACTGTCTTCGGTTCTACGAAACCAAGCGAATGGTTCACACGCCCAGCTCCGAGCAGGTGCGCAGGCCCATCTCAGATGAAGCGGTTGATCACTGGCGGCATTACGAGCCGTGGCTCGGGCCTTTGATCGAAAGTCTGGGCTCGGTGTTCACCTGCTACCCTGAGGTGCCCCGGGAGTTGCGGTAGCACTGCATGAACGCAGGGCTCCCACAGAGGCCTAATCCGGCACGTTTGGGTAACAATCGAGTACCGGGCCAAGCGCTGCTTTGAGGGGTTCCAGCCATGGCTCATACGGAAGCCATTGTCCTACGCCGCTGCTGTAAAGCGGCTGGCGCACCTGATCGCCGCTTAGCGTTTTCACCGTTCGCTGGCTTTCGTGAAAGCGCAGGCATTGGTCCTCGAACGGCAGCCCAAGATATTCGAACAGCCGCCTGACTTCCGTTTCCGGATTGGCCACGAGATCCTCGTACAGGACGCGGTGAATGCGCCCCGGTACTACTTGATCGAAATGCGCCATCAGGCGCGCATAATCGGCATAATGGCGGCCGATGTCGCCCAGATCGTGCGAGAAAGCCTGGCCGCCCGGAAAATAGCTCCTGAAGCAGGACCAGCCGCAATCGAGCGGGTGCCTGCGTGCATCGATGATTTTCGCCTTGGGCAACATCAGATGAATCAGGCCGACATTGGTGAAATTTGATCCGGATTTGTCGGTGAAAAACGGCCGTGCGAGCTTCTGGCGCGGGCGGCACAGCTGCAAATACATCTCTCCGCGCGAGCGCCAATCGGCGGCACTCAGCCGGCTGACCGCTCGTCTGTATGCAACGAGTGGATGTTCATTGCCGGCGCCATGAAACAATTCATCGATTGCCTCCAGGAAATCAGGGATTTCACCGAGCCCCTCAATCGCGCTGTGAGCAGAGAGAATTTGCTCGAGCAAGGTCGATCCCGAGCGCGGCATCCCGACGATGAATATCGGGGAATCCGAAGGGCAGCCCACCCGTTCGCGTTCCCGAAAGAACTCTTCGGAAAACAAAGTCTCACACATTTGCCTGAAAGCCGTCAGCCGCTGCGGATCGGAGTCAATGCCGGCGCGCTGCAAGGCATTGGCCGTCGCGTAATTGTCGAACGACTTCGTGTATATCTTCTGGTCGCCATACGCATTGCCGAGCACAAAATGGAGAGAGGCGCGGGCCTCGGATGGTAAGCTGGAACTTGCCAGCTGCTTTTCCAGCCATTCGGTATCGTTCGCCGTAAAACGATAGCCTCTCAGGTTCGCAAGCCTCGGGTACACGGCGCCCAACCTGGGCGCGAGGTCGACGCCTTTGCGATAGGCGGCGACACATCGATCGGGAAATCCTGCCCATCTGAGCGAGTCACCGTACAGAAGCCAGATTTCGGGGGCGGCCGGAAACTCTTTCGCCAATTCCTCGCGGCAGACGAGCGCCTCGGCATGCCGGTCCAGATCGTGCAGTATCTTGGCCTTCTGCTCGCGAAAGAGTGGATTCTGCGGCTCCCGGGCCAGCAATTTGTCTATCTGCGCAAGCGCCTGTTCGAATTTCCCGAGGCGGCGGAGAATCACGGCATAATTGAACCGATATCCTGCGCAATCGGACTGCTCGATACATTGGGATAAAATCTGCTCGGCTTCTTCGTGCCGCTCCGCGCGTCTGGCAATATCAGCCATTAGGTTGAGCGCGGCCGGGTCGCCGGGATGTTCCCCTAAAAATCCCGATAGAAGTTGCCCGGCCAGCTCGGTGCGATTTTGTGCAAGTGCATTGGCGGCCTGCGCCAGAATCCGGTTGTCCAGCGGTGGAAACAGCTTTCGTCCCGCCTCCACCAAGGGACGGGTCACATTGCTAGGCCCGCGCGCGATGCCGGGATTATCGCTCATGAGGGGTTCCGGTCTCGATCGAGGCGGATATCAGAAGGCTCATCAGGATGTTTTTCCGATGTTCGGCCAAACATGACCTCTCTGAGCCGACACGCGCCATTGCGTTCCGGAGGGCGGCAAGCTTTCGCTGAATCGTGGGACTGCCGGATAGCTGGTCAGCACGTCGCCGAGCGCTGCCTTCATGGGACCGAGCCAAGGCTCATAGTTTCGCCACTGTTCGAGCGCACCCGCGTAAATGGGCTGGCGCACCTGCGTGGCACTTGGCGTGAACACGCCGCGATCCGTTTCGTAGAAGCGTAGACATGCCTCTTCAAACGGCAGCCCGCAATACTCTAGCAATCGCCGTATTTCCTGCTCCGGATCGGATACAAGGTCCTCGTAAAACACGCGGTGCACGCGGCCGGGAAGCACAGCATCGAAGTGGGCCATGAGTTCGACATAATCGCGGTAATAGCGGCCGATCTCCGCGAAATCGAAAGCAAATGGCGCGCCCTGAAGATAGAAATGTTTGAAGTTCGCAACGCCGCACCCAAGAGGGTGTCTTCGGACGTCGATCACCTTGGCATTCGGCAGGATCAGGTGAAGCAGGCCGATATGGAGAAAATTCCCGGTCATCTTGTCGACAAAAAAAGGCCGCCCAGCTTTGCGATGAATCCGGGTGCGTGCGATGTACTCCTCGCCGGCCCAGCGCAGCCGGTTGGCGTCGAGTTCGCGGATGTTGTCCGGATAACGGCCGCTGCGACTCTGCCGGGCGAGATGCTCTGCCAGTGATGTGAGCGTCGGCAATTCGCGCGTCCCCTCGACGACAGAGTGGCTCGCAAGAACCTGCTCGACCAGGGTCGAGCCGGAACGCGGCAGGCTCACGATGAACATGGGATCGGCAGCCGAGCAACCGGCGCCTGACCGCTCGCGAAAGAACTCGGGCGTGAAGATCGCTTTGCATTGCCGCACGAACGACGTCACGCCTTCCGGATTATAGCGCAGCCCCTTCCGCCAGAGCGCATTTCCGTTTTGGTATTCCTCAAGCGCCAAGGGATATTGCTTCTCATCTTCGTGTGCTTTGCCCAAGGCAAAGTGCAGGGCTGCGCGAGCCCTGGGCTCGAGATCATCGTGCCCTAGCATTGCTCGCATAGTGTCAATATCGGCGGACGAAAATCTGAAAGTCTTGAGATTTGCGAGGCTCCAATAAACCTCTCCAAAATCGGGCTTCACCGCCAGCGCGCTGCGGTATGCCGCGACACACTGTTCATTAAGGCCGCGCGCTCTCAGCGCATGGCCGTAATACAGGCAGTTGTCGGCCGTGGGATGCCTGGCAACGAGCCTCTCGTAACAGGCGAGTGCTCCATCATATTCGCCGATCTGCAGAAGCGACTCCGCCTTCAGATTGAGATAGTCGGGATTGTCCGGACTCTCTGCGAGCAGCGTCTCCAGTTCTCGAAGCGCGCTTTGCCAGTTGTTCCGGTGGTACAACGTTAATGCGAACATCCAGCGTGCTTTGGGATCATTCGGAGATCGTTCGAGCACGGCTCGAAACCCGTTCTCGGCCTCTTCGTACCGGCCGAGCCGGAAACAGATCCGGCCGAAGAGGTGGAGTGCCGCGGGATCGTCCGGCCGCCCCCTCAGAACCCGGCGCATCTTTTCCGCGGCTGCCGAAAGCGCTGCCGGCGTCGCATTCCCGCTCAGCAGCAGTTCGACTTCGGACAATTCGCCGGAAACGGGATCGGCGGATGCGGGCGCGCGCGGCTGTTCCATTCGGCCAGTTAGAGTGGCCGCCTTTCTCCTGTCAAACGCGCTGTTGTCAGGGCGTGCAAGGACTTGCAGAGTGCGGACATGATTCAGCCAAATCCCGTTTTTTCCGGCCTGCCGACGACGATCTTCACGGTGATGTCGGCGCTGGCCGCGGAGTACCACGCCATCAATCTCGGGCAGGGTTTTCCGGATGAGGATGGCCCGCTCGCCATCCGCGACGTTGCGGCGCGGGCGCTGAGGAACGGTCCCAATCAATACGCGCCGACGCGCGGCATGCCGGAGCTGCGGCGCGCGATCTGTGCGCATGCCCGGCGCTTCTACGATATCAATTTCGATCCCGGCGAAAACGTCGTCGTAACCTCTGGTGGAACCGAGGCGCTGACCGCATCGATTATGGCGCTGGGAGGGCAGGGAGGTGAGGTCCTGCTGATCGAGCCTGCGTATGACTCCTATGCCCCGATTGCCGAAGCCGTTGGCGCGAAAATCCGGACTGTGAAACTCACGCCGCCTGAATGGCGCCTCGATGCCGACGCGCTCGTCCACGCGATCTCGCCGGACACGCGCGTCGTGATGCTCAACACGCCGCTCAATCCCATCGGCCGCGCGTTCACACGCGAGGAGCTGGAGGGGCTGGCGCGTGTTATCGCCAGGTCGAATGCCGCCGTGATCTGCGATGAAGTCTACGAGCATCTGATCTTTGACGGGCGCGAACACATTCCGCTGATCACGTTACCGGGTATGGCCGAACGCGTGGTGCGTGTCGGCTCGGCGGGAAAAATGTTTTCGCTGACCGGATGGAAAATCGGCTGGGTGACGGGTCCGAAAGCGCTGATCGATATCATTGCCAAGGCCCATCAGTTCATTACCTTCACGAGCTCGCCGGCGTTACAGCTCGGCGTCGCCTACGCGCTCGAGCAGGAGATGGATTTCACGCTCAATCTCACCATGCAGCTCCAATCGCACCGCGACCTGCTGGTCGAGCATCTGCCGCCGTTCGGCTTCGAGCTTCTGCCGTGCGAGGGCAGCTACTTCCTCACTGTCAGCATCGCCAAGCTCACCAACGAGCCGGATGTGAAGTTCTGCGAGCGGCTGGTGAAGGAAGCGGGCGTGGCACTGATCCCATTGTCGGTTTTTTTCTCCGGCAACAACCCCGACCATCTCGTGCGTTTTGCATTCTGCAAGAAGCGCGAGACATTGGAAGCGGCGATCGGGCGGCTGGAAAACTACTTTACGCCGCGCTGAGCTTCACAAAGTCGACCAGGCCCAACTGGTGATGCGCCAGCCGGACGCGGTCTTCTCGGTCGCGAACGTGAAGAGGCCTTTCTCCGAACCGGGCTTGCCCTTCATCTTGAACGTCAGCGTGGTGGGCACGACGGCATAGGCCTGGCCGGCACCGACTTCCTTGTGGGATGGCTCGGAAAGGGCGATGTGCAGGCCTTCGACGCCGTTTGCCTTTGCCCAGTTGCCAAAATCGCGGGTCCAGTCGCCGAACGAATTCCAGTGATGCGGCGCGAACTCGTCGATGATCGGCGCCGATGTGGCATAGAGCGCAGCGGCCTTTGCCATGTCTCCGGCGTTCATCGCATCGGCGAATTGATAGAACGGCGCAAGGGCCGGCGGCGTATCTGCTGCGTGCGCGCCAAATCCGAACATCGAAATACAGCACGCCGCGACGGCGAGCTTGACCAAGTTGTTCATGCTATTTCCCCCGAGGTGCAGATGAGCTAACCATAGCTGCACCTGCTATTGGAATAAAGCGCTCCCAATGACCGACCATGTCGATCCGCGCACGCCTATTCTCGTTGGCGGCGGGCAGTTCACGCAGCGGACGGCGCGGGAAGGCAAAATTCGCGAGAGCCTTTCGCCAATCGAGATGCTGGCGAAAGTCGCGCGACTGGCGATTACCGATACCGGCGCCGGCGATGAACTCGCGCGCGGAATCGAAACCGTTGCGGTCGTCCGCTTCACGGCGGATTCGCCCGGCGATCAGGGGCGCTTGCCGAAGCGCACGTTCCGCAATCCGCCGGGCTCTCTCGCGAAACATCTCGACATCGCGCCCCGCCGCGCGCTCTACACCGCCACCGGCGGGAACACACCGCAGTGGCTGGTGAACCGCACGGCGGAAGAGATCGCCAATGGCGAATGCGAGGTCGCGCTGCTGGCCGGCGCCGAATACATCGCGACCATGATCGGCGCCATCAAGCAGGGCATCGATCTCGGCTGGGCGCAAAGCGCGGACGCCAATCCCGACAGCGATCCGGAAGACATCGGCGAGCAGCGTGCCGGCACCACGCCCTACGAGCGCGCCTATGGACTGCATTTCCCCGTGAACACCTACCCGCTGTTCGAAAACGCGATCCGAGGGACAAAGGGCCGCACGCCGGAGGCGCATCTCAAGTGGCTGGGCGAATTCTTTTCGCCATTGTCGAAGGTGGCGTCGGAAAATCCGTACGCGTGGTTCCCCATCTATCGCTCGCCAGAAGAAATCTCCACGCCATCGGAAAAGAACCGCTTCGTCGGTTTTCCGTACACGAAATATCTCAATGCCGTCATCGAAGTAGACATGGCGGCGGCGGTGGTGATGACGAGCGTCGGCAAGGCGCGAGCGCTCGGCATTCCGCCATCCAAATGGGTGTTCCTGCACGGCTGCGCGGATGCAAGCGATCTGTGGAACATCACCGAGCGCGTGAATTATCACTCTTCGCCCGCCATTCGCGCGGTCGGCAAGCACGCGTTCGCGATGGCGGATCTTCGCGCGGATGATTTGGCCTTCATCGACCTCTACTCGTGCTTTCCTTCCGCCGTGCAGCTCGGGTGCCAGGAATTGGGCATTGCGGAAAACGATCTGCGCGGGCTGACGGTGACCGGCGGCTTGCCGTATTTCGGCGGGCCGGGAAACAATTACGTGATGCATGCGATCGCGACCATGATGGAAAAGCTGCGCGCAAAACCGGGTGCGTTCGGCCTCTGCACCGGCAATGGCTGGTACGCGACGAAGCACTCCGCGGGCATCTATTCGACGAAGCCGGTCCAAGGCCGCTGGCAGCGCGAAGATCCGAAATCGTATCAACGCGATCTCGATGCCATGCCGCATCCAGAAGTCATCGAGCAGCCGCGCGGACGCGGTACGATTGAGACCTACACCGTCGTGACCGACCGCAAAGGCAAGCGCTTCGGCATCATTGTCGGCCGCGACGAACAGAACCGCCGCTTTCTCGCCAGCCCGCCAGACGACGACGCCACCCTCGACCACATGATGCGCGACGACATGCTCGGCCGCGTGGGCGAGGTAACAGCTGGCGCCCCGACAAATCTTTTCCGGTTCGCGTGATATGGCGCGGTTGTACCTGGTCCGGCATGGGCG